>JAGAJA010000073.1 GCA_017829075.1 Oscillospiraceae bacterium
AATGCTGTGTTAGCGTCATCGCCGTTCTTGATGAATTCCATCATCTTGCCGAAGTTTACGAACTTGTAGCCGATGATCTCGTCATCTTCATTCAGAGCAATACCGGTAACATAACCGTCGGTCATTTCGAGGTAACGCGGACCCTTTGCCAGAGTACCGTACATTGTACCAACCTGAGAACGAAGACCCTTGCCGAGGTCCTCAAGACCTGCGCCGATAGCAAGACCGTCCTCAGAGAAAGCAGACTGGCTTCTGCCGTAAACGATCTGGAGGAACAGCTCTCTCATTGCTGTGTTGATAGCGTCGCATACGAGGTCGGTATTGAGCGCTTCAAGAATGGTTCTGCCGGGAAGGATCTCAGCTGCCATAGCTGCGGAATGTGTCATACCGGAGCAGCCGATGGTTTCAACCAGAGCCTCCTGGATAACGCCGCCCTTAACGTTGAGGGACAGCTTGCATGTACCCTGCTGGGGTGCGCACCAGCCAATACCGTGTGTGAAACCGTTGATGTCAGCGATTTCCTTTGCCTTTACCCACTTAGCTTCTTCGGGGATAGGCGCAGCGCCGTGAGCAACGCCCTGTGCCACGGGACACATGTTTTCAACTTCATGAGAATAAGTCATTGTTGTTTGAACTCCTTTCAACATTTTGTCCGGAGAAGTTTGCCCGGACATACAATTGTATTATACAACATTTCCGGCGTTTTTGCAATAGGTTATGCGGATTTTTTTGAAAAATTGTCGGGACTTCACTCAAACCGGAAAAATCACATCGTACTCAAAGCAGCTTTTTAAGATACATTCCGGTGTAGCTTGCAGGATCCGCCGCGATCTCCTCCGGAGTGCCGTGCGCGATCACGGTACCGCCGCCGCTGCCCCCCTCAGGTCCCATATCCACGATGTAGTCTGCGGTCTTGATGACATCAAGGTTATGCTCGATGACAAGCACGGTGTTTCCTCCGTCCGTCAGCCGCTGGAGTATCTCAATGAGCTTTCGGACGTCGGCGGTGTGCAGTCCGGTGGTCGGCTCGTCCAGAATGTAGATCGTCTTTCCTGTGGAGCGCTTGGACAGCTCCGTTGCAAGCTTTATTCTCTGCGCCTCGCCGCCGGAAAGCGTGGTGCTGCTCTGCCCTATCTTGATGTAGCCAAGCCCCACCTCGTCCAGCGTTTTCAGCTTATTGTATATCTTCGGGATATTCGCAAAGAACTCCACACCCTCTGCGACTGTCATTTCCAGCACATCGTAAATGCTCTTGCCCTTGTATTTTACCTCAAGAGTTTCCCGGTTGTAGCGATGACCCTTGCACACCTCACAGGGTACGAAAACGTCCGGCAGGAAGTGCATTTCAATCTTGATTATTCCGTCGCCCTCGCAGGCTTCGCACCTGCCGCCCTTGATGTTGAAGGAGAACCGCCCCGCGCCGTATCCCCTCGCCTTTGCGTCCGCAGTCTGCGCGAACAGCTCCCGGATATCATTGAACACTCCGGTGTAGGTGGCAGGGTTGCTCCGGGGAGTTCTTCCTATCGGCGACTGGTCTATCATAATTACCTTGTCGAGGTATTCCACACCGGTCATGTTGTCGAACTTTCCGGGTCTTGTCCGGGCGCGGTTCAGCTTACCCACAAGATGCTTGTAGATTATCTCGTTCACCAGCGAGCTTTTACCGCTGCCGGAAACTCCTGTAACGCAGGTGAATATCCCAAGTGGAATATCCACGTCAATATGACGCAGATTGTTCTCCGCCGCTCCGTATATTCTCAGCCACTTATCCGAGGGCGCGCGGCGCTTCTCCGGAACAGGGATCTTCAGCTTTCCGCTGAGGTACTGCCCGGTGATAGAATTGCTGCACTTCAACAGCCCCTTGACATCGCCGCTGTAAATCACCTCGCCGCCGTTCACTCCCGCTCCCGGCCCTATGTCCACGATATAGTCTGCGGCACGCATGGTGTCCTCGTCATGCTCGACTACTATCAGGGTGTTTCCCAAGTCCCGAAGCCGCCGCAGCGTTGCGATGAGCTTGTCGTTGTCCCGCTGATGAAGTCCGATAGACGGCTCGTCAAGGATATACAGCACTCCGGTGAGGGAGCTGCCTATCTGGGTGGCAAGGCGTATTCTCTGACTCTCGCCGCCGGAGAGAGTTCCCGCCGATCTCGACAAGGTGAGGTATTCCAGACCCACGCTCTGCAAAAATCCCAGCCGTGACTTTATCTCCTTTAAAATCTGCTTTGCGATCATTGCTTCTCTTGAAGTAAGCTCCAGACCGTTGACAAATTCAAGCGCCTCCGTTACCGACATACGGCAGAAATCCATGATGTTCTTCCCGCCGACAGTTACCGACAGAGCCGCCTTGTTGAGCCGCTCGCCGTGGCATTCCGGACATTCCACATCGCTCATGTATTCCTCTAAGCTATCTCTGGAATACTGGCTGCTGGTGTCCTTGTACCTGCGCTCCAGATTGTTGGCAATGCCCTCGAAATCCGTGTAGAACTGCCCGCCACCCTGCGCTTTTGGACGTTTGATGAGTATTTTTTCGCCGTTCGTCCCGTACAGGATATCGTTCAGCGCTTTCTCCGGCAGCTCGCTTATCGGCTGGTCAACGGAAAATCCGTCCCGCTCGGCGAGCGCGTCAATATACATCGCCGCAATTGTCCCCTCTGCATAGTTCCAGCCGGAAGCCCTTATCGCGCCCTCTCTGATAGAAAGCCCGATATTCGGCATCAGCAGATCCGGGTCTATTCGGCGGTAGCTGCCTAATCCGGTGCATTTCGGGCAGGCTCCGTAGGGATTGTTGAACGAGAACATTCTCGGCACAAGCTCCTCAATGGATACACCGTGCTCCGGGCAGGCGTAGCTCTGGGAGAAGTGCAGCTCCTCCCCGTCTATCACGTCGATGTAAACAAGCCCTCCGGTAAGGTTTCCGGCGGTTTCAATGCTCTCGGTAAGGCGGGACTTTATGCCCTCCTTTATCACAAGGCGGTCAACCACTATCTCAATGGAGTGCTTCTTGTTCTTTTCAAGCGTTATTTTCTCGGAAAGGTCATAGGCTATCCCGTCCACCCGCACTCTGGAATAACCGGATTTCCGCGCGGACTCGAACTCCTTCTGATGCTCGCCCTTGCGCCCTCTCACCACCGGAGCAAGCACCTGAAACTTAGTGCGCTCCGGCAGCTCCAGCACCTTGTCCACGATCTCGTCCACCGTCTGCTGCTTTATCTCACGTCCGCACATCGGGCAGTGAGGTACGCCTATTCTCGCGTACATCAGACGCAAGTAGTCGTATATTTCAGTGACTGTGCCTACCGTGGAGCGCGGGTTCTTGGAGGTGGTTTTCTGGTCAATTGAAATTGCCGGGGAAAGCCCCTCAATGCTGTCCACGTCCGGCTTTTCCATCTGTCCGAGGAACATTCTCGCGTAGGAGGAAAGGCTCTCCATATAGCGGCGCTGTCCGTCTGCGAATATCGTATCGAACGCAAGAGAGCTTTTTCCGCTGCCGGAAAGCCCGGTCATTACCACAAGGCTGTCCCGCGGGATCGTCAGGTCGATATTTTTGAGGTTATGCTCCCGCGCGCCCTTTATCACTATTTTATCGTTTGCCACTTTCTTTGTTCCTTTCTTATGCTTTGAGCTGTTATTGCAGCTCCTTTATCTTATCCCGCAGGAATGCAGCGTGCTCGAAGTCCAGCATCTTCGCCGCCTTTTTCATCTCAGCGGTGTACTTGGCAATAAGAGCCTCCCGCTCCCGCTTGGTCATCTGCTTTATCGGCTTTCCGTGCTTGGAGCTGCCGTCGGTTTTCTTGGTTATCTCCAGAACGTCGCGAATGTCCTTGATGATCGTTTTCGGGGTAATTTCATGCTCCTCGTTGTATTTCTGCTGTATCTCACGGCGGCGCATGGTTTCGGATATCGCGCGTTCCATTGAGTCGGTCACGCTGTCCGCGTACATGATAACTACGCCCTCCGCGTTGCGGGCGGCTCTGCCTATGGTCTGGACAAGCGACGTTTCACTGCGCAGGAAGCCCTCCTTGTCCGCGTCCAGAATTGCCACCAGCGATACCTCCGGGATATCCAGACCCTCACGCAGCAGGTTTATTCCTACCAGCACGTCAAATTCCCCGGCGCGCAGGTCGCGGATAAGCTCCATACGCTCGATAGTGTCCACATCGTGGTGCATATAACGCACCTTTATTTCAAGCTTCGTCAGATAGTCGGTAAGATCCTCCGCCATTTTCTTCGTGAGAGTAGTCACCAGAACGCGCTGTTTCTTCGCGGTGCGTGTGTTTATCTCAGAAACAAGATCCTCGATCTGACCCTCTGTGGGCTTCACAATTACCTCCGGGTCGAGAAGTCCAGTAGGTCTTATCACCTGCTCCACTATCTGTGTGGAATGTTCCTTCTCAAAGTCGCCGGGAGTCGCCGAAACGAACACAGCCTGCCCTACCTTTGAATAGAACTCATCAAAATTCATCGGGCGGTTGTCGTAAGCCGAGGGCAGCCGGAAGCCATAATCCACAAGGTTCTTTTTCCGGGCGAAGTCGCCTCCGTACATTCCCCTTACCTGCGGCAGAGTAACGTGGCTCTCGTCCACGAACAGCAGGAAGTCCTCCGGGAAGTGGTCGATAAGCGTCACCGGAGTGGAGCCGGGAGCGCGCCCGGACAGTATCCGGGAGTAGTTCTCTACACCCTTGCAGGTGCCTATCTCCCCCAGCATTTCCATATCGTAACGTGTGCGCTGTTCAATGCGCTGGGCTTCGATAAGCTTGTTGTTTTCGGTGAAATACTGCACCCGCTCCTCCATTTCGCGGGTGATCTCCTCCAAAGCGGTGTGCAGCCGCTCGTGACCCACGATATAATGCGAAGCCGGGAATATCATGCAGTGCAGCAGCGTTGAGCGCACCTGTCCGGTGAGCGCGTCGAACTCGCTGATACGGTCTATTTCGTCCCCGAAGAACTCCACCCGTATCGCGGTTTCATTCGTGCCACCCGCCGGGAATATCTCCAGAGTATCGCCCTTTGCCCGGAACTTGTTTCGGGTGAAGGATATCTCGTTGCGCTCGTACTGAATCTCCACCAGCCGCTTTATTACCTCCTCGCGGCTGATCTCCTGACCCTGACGCAGGGACAGGGTATTGCTGCGGTAATCCTCCGGACTGCCCAGCGAATAAATACAGGACACCGACGCGACGATTATCACGTCCCGCCGCTCCGCAAGAGCCATTGTCGCCGAATGGCGCAGGCGGTCTATCTCGTCGTTTATCGCGCTGTCCTTTTCGATATACGCGTCAGTGGAGGGAATGTAAGCCTCCGGCTGGTAGTAGTCATAATACGAAACGAAATACTCCACCGCATTGTTCGGGAAGAACTCCCGGAACTCAGAGCATAGCTGCGCCGCAAGGGTCTTGTTATGCGCAAGTACAAGGGTGGGACGGTTGACATTCGCGATGATATTCGCCATTGTGAAGGTCTTTCCGGAGCCGGTAACTCCGAGCAGGGTCTGTTCCTTGTCCCCCCGGAGGATTCCCTCGGAAAGCGCCTTTATCGCTTCCGGCTGGTCGCCGGTGGGAGAATACTGCGAATGAAGCTCAAAATGATCCATAATAACTCCTATAACCAGATATCCGGCAGCATTCCGGCGGTTCGCATGGAATAGCTGTCCTCTTCGTTCGTGATGATATGGTCAACAAGGTTGATGCCGATGTTTTTCAGCGCAGCCGCGACCCGCCTTGTCGCCGCGATATCCGCCGACGACGGAAGCAGCACGCCCTTCGGGTGGCTGTGGGCAAGGATTATGTTGCTGCATTGTGTGCGTATCGCCTTTGTTACTATCGTTCTCAGGTCAAAATCCACCGAGTTGGGACCTCCGCGGGAAATCTGCGCCTCCCCTATCAGATTGAGGGTCTGGTCGAGGAACAGCGCGTGCGCCTCCTCAACGGCGCAGCCCTTCAGCAGATCATAGCAGAATTTCCTCACGCTCTCAGAGGTGGAAAGCTTCATTCCCGCGATGTCCGCCTTGCTGTACTTCCGGGCGAAATCTTTCATGAAGCTTATCAGCGCCGCCGCTGTAACTCCCACGTTCTTCTCGCCGACAAGCTCGTCATAGCCGGCGTTCAGCACTCCCTCAAGAGAGCCGAACTTGTCTATAAGCTGGTGGCTGATATCGTTAGTGTTCCTACGGGAATAGGCGGTATACAGAAAGATCTCAAGGATCTCGTGCTCCTCAAAGCAGTCTATACCATGCTCCAGATATCTTTTCAGCATTCTCTGCCGGTGTCCGGCATGTAAATTTTTTTCTTCCGCCATCATCAGACCTCTTTCACGTTTCTGGAATTGCATGAACAACACATTATCATTATACCGCAAACTATTTTATTTGTCAATAGCAGAATTAGGGCAATATCACGATATAGGTAAATACATCTTTACCCCGCTTGACTTTTAGCTTATTTAGTTATATAATAGGTAACGGATTTTTGATATTAATATATAAATATAAAGAACAAAGAGAGGTACATCATGACTAAGCACTGGGCAAGCGTGTGGGGCAACGCCATCTCGATAGGAGAAAACCGCCCCGAAAGCTACAACAAGGATCTCACCTTCCGCTACCCGATCTATTCCCAGTTCGGAGGGAGCGCGGTGCGGCTCACCTTTGACAACTACTGCGGAACTGAGCCGGTCACATTTAATAAAGTAACAGTTTTCATTGACGGGAAATTCTATCCCGTGACCTTCGGAGGAAAGCGGGAAGCTGAGATAGCCGCCGGAGGGAACATAGTTTCCGACGAACTTCCCTGCGAGATACAGCCGCAGAGCCTTATTACCGTGAGCTTCTGGTTCAGGGATTTCACCCAGCTCCGTTCGGCGGTATACACCAGCGGCCCGCTCACCGAGGGCTATTACGCAATGGGCGACATGACTGAGGTGGAGCTTATCCCCAACGATATAATGCGCCCGATAAGCATAATTTATTTCCTGAGCAATGTGTCAGTGCTGACTGCCCTGGAAAACAGAACTGTCGTCTGCTATGGCGACTCTATCACCGCGCAGGACTGGCCGGAATACCTCACCCTGCGCTGCAACCGCGAGGACAAGCTCAGTACCGCCGTTATCCGCCGGGCGGCAAGCGGCACGAGAATGCTCCGGGAATATAGCTGCATCACCTACGAGTCCTACGGGCTTATGGGAAAGAAGCGGTTCGAGCACGAAGTCCCCACAGACGGCGCAGACACTGTAATTATCCAGCATGGAATAAACGACATTATACACCCGGTAGGCACAGAGGTAAACCCCTTCCGCCCGATGAGCGATATGCCCACCGCCGAGGAGCTTATCAGCTTCATGGAGTACTACATCTCCGAGTCCCGGAAATTCGGCTACAAGGTGTATGTCGGAACACTGCTGCCTATCGAGGGCTGGCGTACTTACGCGCCGTTCCGGGAGGAGGTTCGTTCCCGGTTCAACGACTGGATACGCTCCACGCCCATCATCGACGGCTGTATTGACTTCGACCGGGCGCTCGCCGACCCGGAGCGTCCCACAAGAATGCTGCCGAAATTCGACAGCGGCGACCACCTCCACCCCAGCAAGGCAGGCTACAAGCAGATGGCGGATATCGTGCCGGAGGAAATTCTCAGATAAATCACTAATTAAACAATCATATTCTCTCTCCCCGGAAATTTCCGGGGATTTTTTGTGCAATTACTACAATTATTTTTATCGTTTTCATTTATATCCAATAAAACCTATAAAATTTATATGAATTATAAAAAACCTATTGACAACATCGGTTATTATTGGTATAATACATAACATAAAGCCTACCAAACATATAGGCATAAAGAAAGGAAACGGTATTCATGAGAGCGATATTCACAAAGCTTCTCCGCAGGAATTTCCGGTTCGGACGAATGTGACAATTCTCAGAATGATTTCATGAACTGAGGTGGAGCAATGATACGTCTTGAACACATAACCAAGACCTACGTCAACGCAGGCAAGAAATTCAACGCCGCAGACGACGTGAGCCTTAAAATAGAAAAGGGCGAGATCTTCGGCATTATCGGCTTTTCCGGCGCTGGAAAATCCACGCTGGTGCGCTGTATCAATCTGCTGGAGCGTCCCGACAGCGGCAGGGTTCTGATAAACGGCAGGGACATAACAGCTCTGCACGGCGCGGAGCTTCGGCGGCAGAGAAAGAAGATCGGAATGATCTTCCAGCATTTCAATCTGTTCGCCTCCCGCACTGTACTGCAAAATGTTATCTTCCCGATACGGTACAGCGGACTGTCCCGCAGGGAGCTTAAAGAAAAAGCGATGAAGCTGCTGGAGCTTGTTGGTATCTCCGACAAGGCAGGAGCTTATCCCTCGGAGCTTTCCGGAGGTCAGAAGCAGCGCGCGGCGATAGCAAGAGCATTAGCAAGCGACCCGGAGATTCTGCTGTGCGACGAAGCCACATCTGCTCTCGACCCGCAGACCACCGAATCTATCCTGAAGCTGCTGAGATCCCTCAACGCAAAGCTGGGAATTACAATAGTGCTTATCACCCACCAGATGAACGTGGTAAAGGAGATATGCACCCGCACCGCCGTAATGGAAAACGGCAAAGTTGTGGAGATGGGCGATGTGTTCGAGATATTCGCGAACCCGCAGCAGCCGGTTACCCGCTCGTTCGTGGACACAACCTCCTCTCTCAGCGGAATAAACACGCTGATAGAAGAGAATTCTCCGCTGGTTCAGCTAAAACCGGGTCAGCAGATACTCCGGTTCAAGTACCTTGAAAGAAGCGCGTGTGAAGCCCTTGTATCAAGCATTTCCCGGAAGTTCAGCATTGACCTCAACATCATCTTCGGCAGCATTGAGATCATAGGAGAAAACCCGATCGGCGGTCTTGTAGTGATCGCAGAGGGCGAGCCTGCCGATATTAACGCGGCGGTAGAATACCTCCGGAGCATCAACGTTGGAGTGGAGGTGATTTTAAGTGCCTGAGTTCATCGAACAGATCATGCCGAATGTCCTCAAGAAGCTCCCTGCTTTAGGTGAGGCTACACTTGAAACCCTCGAAATGACAGGAATTTCCGCGCTGTTCATTCTGGTTCTCGGAATGGCTCTCGGAATTCTGCTGACAGTCACCCGCAAGGGCGGTCTTTTAGAAAACGCGGCGGTTTACCGGGTGCTTGACGTGATCATCAATCTGCTTCGTTCAGTGCCTTTCATCATTCTGCTGTTCCTGCTCATTCCTCTGACAAGAATTATCAGCGGTACTTCTATCGGCGTAGTAGGCTCGATATTCCCGCTGATCGTCGGCACTGTGCCGTTCTTCTCACGTCAGGCGGAGGCGGCTCTCGCAGGTGTTGACCCCGGTCTTATCGAAGCGGCGCAGTCAATGGGCTGCTCAAAGATCGGCATAATATTCAGAGTATACCTGAAGGAAAGCGTTCCGGCTCTTTCAAGAGGTATCACGATAACGCTCATAAACCTCGTCGGACTTACCGCAATGGCGGGCGCAGTCGGCGCGGGCGGACTAGGAAACTTCGCCTATGTTCAGGGCGTTCAGAGAAACAGCTACGACATTATCTGCGCGGCAGTGGTCGTGCTGGTGCTTATCGTTCAGATAATTCAGATCGCCGGAAATATCATCGCTAAGAAAAGCGAGAAATAATTTACATATCAAAGGAGATAAATACTATGTCTATCAGAAATAAATTCGCATTTTCACTCACAGCGGTACTCGCCGCAGTTTCCCTCACCGCTTGCAGCGGCGGCACTACCTCCTCCAGCAGCTCCGCTTCTAATTCTGAGTTAGCAGACTGCTGCTCCGGTGATAGTTCCTCCTCCGGAAACAGCTCCGCGGCTGAAAGCTCCGAAGCCGACAGCGCAGCAACTGAAAGCGAAACAGCCTACTCCCCGGAGAACCCCGTTACCGTAAGAATAGGTCTTACCGGCAACATTTACGAGGATATCTGGGATCCGATAAAGGAAAAACTTGCTCCGGAGGGCATCATCATTGAGTACGAGCAGTTCACCAGCTTCAATATCCCGAACAACGCGCTGGCAAACGGCGAGATCGAGATGAACGCATTCCAGCACCACGCTTACTTCAACAATGACGTTGCTTCAAACGGCTATGATATCACGCCTATCGGCGATACCTTCATCGTTGCAATGAACATCTACACCTCCAAGGGAATTACGATCGAGGATGCGCTGGCTTCCACAGAAACGCTGAAGATCGCTGTTCCGAACGATGTCACCAACGAGGGCAGAGCGCTCAGACTGCTTGAAAGCGCAGGCTTCTTCAACATTAATGACGGCGCGGGAGCTTCTCCGGAGATCACAGATATCAGCGAATACGCTGTTCCTGTTGAGTTTGTCGAGGTAGACGCAAACCTTGTTTACTCCGTTATCGACGACGTTGACCTTGCGGTCATCAACGGCAACTATGCGCTGGACAGCGGACTTTCCGCAGACGACGCTATCTTCAAGGAGAGCGAATACGCCGACAACAGCTACTACTGCCTTATCGCAGTAAGAACCGAGGACAAGGACAACCCCGTTTACAAGAGAATTGTTGAGGAATACCAGACTCAGGACACAATTGATATCTACAACACTCAGTTCAAGGGCTTCTTTGTTCCGGCTTGGACGCTCGGATAATTCACGGAATGTAATTCTGGCAAAGGGAGTATCGGCATGGAAGAATTGCTTCAGATAATTAAAGACACGTCACGGGTAAAGATCGGCGGTATTGAGGACAAATACCTTTCCGATACGCTGGGCAGGCTCAAAGGCACTGCGGCGGCGCTGGTTTTCCCGGTTTCCACCGAGGAGGTAAGCGCAGTGATGAGGTTCGCTTACGAAAACGGACTTCCGGTAACTCCGCGGGGCGCGGGAACAAATCTTGTCGGCTCCACAGTTCCCCACGGTCAGGGAATTATCCTCGACCTGTCGCTGATGAACCACGTTCTTGAAATAGACGAGGGCACTTTCACCGCAGTAGTCGAGCCGGGAGTAGTTCTTCAGGATTTCCAGAAGCTGGTGGAAGCTCAGGGGCTGTTCTATCCCCCGGATCCCGGCGAGAAAACCGCCACTATCGGCGGCAACATCTCCACCAACGCCGGAGGAATGAGAGCCGTAAAGTACGGCGTGACAAGGGATTACGTCCGGGGACTGGAATTAGTGCTTGCGGACGGCAGAGTGATGACCGTCGGCAGCAAGAACGTCAAGGACGCCAGCGGACTGTCGCTGAAAAACCTCATCATCGGCTCTGAGGGTACGCTTGCGGTAATCACAAAGTGCATTCTGAAGCTGATTCCAAAGCCGGAGAAGTCTCTTTCAGTGGTAGTCCCCTTCCCCGACCTCAACACGGGAATTGCCGGAGTTCTTAGCATTATCCGCGCCAACGCAAACCCTACTGCGATAGAATTCGCGGAGCGCAGCGTAATCGAACTGGGCGAAAAATTCACCGGGCTGAAATTCCCTGTTCCGGAGGCGGGGGCTTACATAATACTCACCTTTGACGGACGTGAAAACGCAGTTCATGACAGCGCAGCTCTTGTAAAAGCCGTTGCGGAAAAGGCAGGCGCGCTGGATTACATCACCCTCAGCGACCCGGCGCAGGCAGCGGATATCTGGAAGATCCGTGGCTGTCTTGTAAAGGCTGTCGAGGAAGTCAGCGAGCAGGAGCCGGTGGATCTGGTAGTTCCTATCGACAAAACCGCGGATTTCATCGGATTTGTCCACGAAACCGAAAAGAAAACCGGTATGCAGATGGTCGCATTTGGACACGCCGGCGACGGAAACGTTCATCTCTGCATGGTTCGCGGCAGCCGTAATAACGAGCAGTGGGAGCATGAACTCCACGAGAACATGACTACCGTCTACAATTACGCGTATTCCCTCGGCGGACTTACCTCCGGCGAACACGGTATAGGCGTTGCGAAACGTCCTTATTTCCTCGGCGCGACAGATCCCGTCAATCTTGAGGTAATGCGTTCTATAAAGACCGCGCTGGACGAAAAGCATATCCTGAACGATCACATTTCATACTTAAAGTAAAGAGAGAATTTATCATGACTGACCTTTCACTCAGAACGGCGGGATTTACCGATTCCGTGATCCGCCGCATGACCCGGATCTCCAACAAATACGGAGCCGTGAACCTGTCCCAGGGCTTCCCGGATTTCCAGCCGCCGCAGGAAATACTCAACCGCCTTGCGGAGGTGACAAAGGAGGATTTCCACCAGTACGCCACCACATGGGGCGCGCAGAATTTCCGCGAAGCCGTTGCTGAAAAGCAGAAGAAATTCATGGGCTACGACATCGACCCGAACAGCGAGATAACCGTGACCTGCGGCAGTACGGAGGCTATGATGGCGGCTATGCTGTCGGTGACAAATCCCGGCGACAAGGTGATAGTATTCTCTCCGTTCTATGAGAATTACGGCGCGGACGCGATACTTTCCGGCGCTCAGCCGATATATGTGCCGCTTATTCCGCCGGAATACAATTTTGACGCAGACGTGCTTGAGGACGCGTTCAAGCAGCGCCCGAAGGCGCTTATTCTCTGCAATCCCTCAAACCCCTGCGGTAAAGTGTTCACGCGGGAGGAATTGCAGCTTATCGCAGACCTCGCCGAGAAATATGACGTGTACGTCATCACCGATGAGGTTTACGAGCATATCGTCTACGAGCCGTACAAGCACGTTTATTTCTCCGCTCTCCCCGGAATGAGAAATCGCACTATCTGCTGCAGTTCCCTCTCCAAGACCTATTCCATCACCGGCTGGCGGCTGGGATATGTTATCGCGCCGCCGGAGATAATCGACCGTGTGAAGAAAGTCCACGACTTCCTGACTGTCGGCGCGGCTGCCCCGTTGCAGGAAGCGGCGGTGGTGGGACTGAAATTCGGCGATGATTACTACCGCTGGCTTCAGGAAAAATACACCCACATGAGAAAGCTGTTCCTTGACGGACTTGACCGGATAGGACTTCCACATAACGTCCCGCAGGGAGCGTATTACGTCATGGTGGATATGTCGGAATTCGGCTACTCCAGCGATCTCAAGCTGTGCGAGGCTCTGGCGGAACACGTCGGAGTGGGCGCAGTCCCCGGCTCAAGCTTCTTCCGGGAGCCGGAAAACAGGTACGTCAGACTTCACTTCGCAAAGCAGGACGAAACGCTGAACGCCGCGCTTGACCGGCTGGCGGATATCCGCAGAAAGCTTCCCAAAGAATAAAACACAGCCTGAGAGGATAAATTCACTTCTCAGGCTGTTCAGACCGGCGAAAAAGTCCCTAAAGGGACTTTCTCGCCGAACATCCGCCCTGCGCGCGTAAGGCATAAGGAGTTAGCCGTTGCCAGTACACTTGTGCGGATAGAAGTGTTTTTTACCCCGGCAGAGCTGGGGCAAAAAACGGATTTCAAAAGCCCGCTTCGCGGGCAAAACAGAGTTTTTCGACAAGCTGTACAGCCTGAGAGGATAAATTCACTTCTCAGGCTGTTTGCTGTCGGTTTATCGTTTCATCTCCGGATATTTCTTGTAGAATTCCCGCTTGTCCTCGTACATTCTGGACTCAGCAATTTTCATCACCGCGTCCACAGAGCTTGCCGAATCGTCCCATGCCGCTCCCACCGAAGCCATAGGTATATCCATCTTCTGTAACTCACCGTGGAACTTCTCCACGCGGCTGAGGAAATCCTCCCTATCCGCGTTATCAATGAGCACAACGAACTCGTCGCCGCTGATACGATAGCAGCTTTCCACGCCGAATTCCGAACTAAGCATCTCCGCAAAGCCGGTTATTAGCTGATCGCCGCACTCGTGTCCCTTGGTGTCGTTTGTGAATTTCAGACCGTTTACGTCTGCGAAAAGAACTGCAAGCGCTCCCCCCTGCCGCTCAAAGCTGCGGCAGAAGTTGTTGTAGCAGAAACGGCTGCGCAGTCCGGTCAGAGTGTCGTAGTTGCAATAGTATTCCAGCGCTTTCTGGCGGTGCAGTTCTGAAACATAATCATCATGAATATCCCAGATATACAGAATGACGATCTGCTCTTCATCGGTGTATTCAACGCTCGGAATAAGCTCCATATACACCCAGCGGAATTCATTGCCGTATAGACGGCGGTACCGGAAGCGCAGGCAGTCGCGGCTTTCAAGGAAACGCTTTTTCAGACGTTCGGTATTAACGAATTCGTTGAATGATTTGATATCCTCGCCGTAGATCATGCCGATCGCGGCGGTGTTCCTGAGCCACTGGGAAAACCTGTCGGAAAATCCACTTTCCTGAGTGAGGTCACTGGCATATGCCTTGATCACTTCAAAGGTGTCCTGAGTAAGGTTCACTCTAAGTATCTTATGGAAGCACTGGGAGAGCATTCGCATTGCGTCCTCGACAGTGCAGATCTGCTCATCGGACTCTTTCCATGTATACGCAGCCCATGGGTTGTTCTCTGAGAAGTCCTGAGGGAGTACGATCTCCAGCCTTATCCAGCGCTTTTTTCTTCCGGGCATATTGTGACGGAAATTTACAATGATCCGCTTTCTGTTGGTCATTACCTCCTGAAGGATATAGTCTTTCGCGGTAAAGCGCTTATAAGCGTCCAGATCCTCCGGGTGAATAAGCCCGGACGAGGCTATCCTTTCTGAATATTCATATATCGTATCTGCCTCAAGGCAGGGTTTTTCTTCGTTTGTTTCGAGATTTTTCACGAACTCGTATTCGCCTGTGAGGAGATTTACCCACGCTATCTTAAAAAAATCATTCCATATTACGCTGTCTACTATGCCGGATTTTGTCATAGCCGCGCCCCCTGTTCTATATATGAATACTGCGAAAGTATCCGCAGCGTTTATTTTAAAACGGTCTGTTTATTATATCGGCAGGCTTGCCCCGAATTATTAGCATTTAGCACGAATTATTTGTTTTTTTGTCATATTAAATAAAAAAAGATGTTAAAAAACTGATAGACTTCTCTGAAAAAATATATTTTTTTAAAAAAGCCCTTGACAAACCGTTACTAGCGTGATATAATATATACACGATGTGTTCAGAAAGCATTGTTTTCCGCACTGTTTATTCTATGCATATCGCAATATTTATGTTTTCAGCATTTTGGAGAAATACCCAAGTGGTGAAGGGGCTCCCCTGCTAAGGGAGTAGGTCGGCAAAACCGGCGCGAGGGTTCAAATCCCTCTTTCTCCGCCAATATGACAAACAGATTGCACAGCTCTCAGGGAGTAGTGTAATCTCTTTGCCATATATAAGAAGATATATTAACGCTGCCGCAGCACTGGGGATTGGAGTCACAGAGTGCCGCAGCAACGAGAATATTGCTTTGAGTGCTTCCACCTCTACGCACATTCGCAGAGTGCAGTCAGGTTTCCCTGCTCACTCATGGTCTTATCTTTCCATCAGTATGGACAGCAGCTATCGCTATCAAGCTGAGGTTTTCCTTTGAAAAAAGAAAACACTGACGTTGGTGTGATCCCTCTGTTTAGTCGGCTTCACAGCCGTCACACTCGCTCGTTTCATGGCGAAGTCCTAAGGACAAGATAACATTTGCTATTGCATGGTGGCATTCAATTTGTATTATAACCGCTGGGAAGCGGAGATAAGCAGAAAAAATAGAAAGCGTCTGGGCATAATTGTCCAAACGCTCTCACAAAGGAAATGTATCTAAGCGCTATGACCGCTAAATCAAGCGCAGAGATGGCACCTGTAAAAGCCGTTTGGATACTGCTAATATCCTCTCGGTCGTCCGTGTGTGTGTACACGCACACACGGATTGCGGGTGTTAATTGAATATTCGATTACGGCTTGCGTGAAAAAATGAGTATCACGTGAGCCTATTGGTGTTTCTAAATCACCGTTTTTATTATATATCTTTTTCCTGCCTTTGTCAATGACATTCGGCATACAATTATTTATGATTTTGGGCAATGCTATTTGTGCAATATATACATTAAAGGATATGCAGGTGCTTCACGATGAAGCACACTATATATGAAAAATGAACATTTTAATCGAAAGAAATTGTGCGTTTTATAAAAATACATATTGCCATATAATGAAAAGTGTGATATAATTATTTTATAAATTTGGGGCAGCCGGTTTTTCAGAGAGGAATAAAGTATGAAACTGATTATAGATAACATTGGAAAAATCAAGCACGCAGAGATTTCTTTTAATGGAATCACTGTCCTTGCTGGAGAAAATAATACGGGTAAGTCAACTGTTGGAAAAGCCTTGTTTTCCATTTTCCATTCATGTTTTGATATCGAGAATTATATATTACGACAAAAAATATTAAGGGCTCGACGTGAAATTACTAAGATCCTAAAAGCAAATGTTTATGTCAAGGACGAATATGAAAGTTTTGATTTTTTTGAGACTTTAGATTTTAACCCTTTATACAAGTCATTAATAACAAATTTATTCGATAACCACAGTAAAGAGAAAGTCGTGTCGTTTCTTAAATCTTCTCTCCCTGATAGTTTATTCTCACGCATTGATTCGCATGATGAAGTCGTTGAAGCCATTGAAAACACAATTGAGGAAATAAAGAATCTACCAAATAAGATGTATTATGTATCCAGAGTTTGGAATACCTTTAATTCGGTTTTTGAAGGACAATATTTAAATTTTAACTCCGAAAGAGGGTATGTTGATGGTATAATAAAAGGGAAACGTGTTTCTGCGGAATTTAACGAAGATTCGTGTTCTGATTTTAATCTTGACTTTATTTTCACTAATCAGGCAATACTTCTTGACACTCCCTCTATTCTTGATGATTTGTCAGAGAGAACTTACAGAAGTAATATAATCAAGTATACTATAGTTAAAAAGTTAAACTGCGATGAGAGATCGGATTCAGCAGATGTTGACTCAACAATCACAGCTCAGAAATTGTCTAGGATTTTTGATCTATTAAATGGTATTGTTCCTGGAAAGTTTCAGAAGTCTGAGTTTACACAAGATAGGTCTTTCCTATTTAAAGGTATGTCCAAACCACTTAAACTAAAAAATCTTTCACAGGGAATCAAATCTTTCCTTATTATTAAAAGATTATGTGAAAACGGCCAGTTTACCGAAAAGGACGTATTGATTTTAGATGAGCCTGAGATAAATCTTCACCCTTCATGGCAATTGGTATATGCTGAGTTAGTTGTCCTTCTCCAGAAAGAATATAATTTAACAATTCTTTTGAGTACACACAGTCCGTACTTTCTTTCAGCAATAGAAGCGTATTCCAAAAAATATGATATTGTTAATAAATGCACTTTCTATCTCTCTGACAATGATGAAAATGGTAACGCATTATTCACAGATGTCACCAACAATACCGAGAAAATCTACACCAAGCTTGTAAAACCATTTGATACCATTGCCGAAATAGAAAGTGAGATGAGAGGCGATGATTGATAATCTAATTAGAAAAAGCCAGTTTTTTTTAAAATCAGTTAGCAACTTGCATGTAACGTCTAAAGACGATAGTGATAAGAAAAACATAGTGTACATGACAGACTCTATGCAGAAAGCTATTAATATTGACAACGTTAAACTTGCATACTCAAATCAACATTTCCCAAATCAAAACACTTCATATAGGTCGGTTGACGCAATAGTTCAAACAGAACAAACAGTTTATTTCATCGAATTTAAAAATGGAAAGCTATGTGGCGAAGAAAGGGCACGAATTCGCGAGAAAATATCAAATTCAATTTTGCTCTTCTCGGACATCTTAGGCATCACTTTTAGTAATTTTCGTAATGAATGTGTATTCATTTTGGTGTATAATAAAGAAAAGAATTCTTTGCCTCAGCCTTCTCAACAACGTATAGCTGAGTTCGTTAACAAACGAAGTGAAAACGCTGAATGTCGCTTTGATTTCGACAAACTAAAGCCGTTCTTAGTTCACGATGTAAAAACATATACAAGAGAAGAATTTGAAGACTTTTTAGAAAAACAGGATTTTCTTCAGTACTAATTGAATAAGCATTTTAAACTGCAGGTGCTTCACGGTGAAGCACCTGCTTCTTTTCAAGTCACATTCCCATATCACAATCCTCGTCCTCGTCGGAGTCCGGCTGCTCCTGCTGGGTTTCATACTGCTCAATGGGGTGGACGAGCGTCCGGAAGTGAAAACGCTGAATATTATACCCGCCTGCCCCAATTGTCTGAATAGTGGCGCTCCCTTTTTCGCCATAGATCACACCAGCTATCTCGCCATTCTGAATATGAAGTCCCTGCGCGTCAGTGATCTTGCCGACGTGCTCACCTATTCGCTGTGCAAGGTCGAGCATTCTACTGCGCATTTCACGCTCCATATCAGCTTCAAGATGTTGCTGCCGCTGAATAGGATCGTTGTATCTGCACATCGCGGTGACTACAGGACCAGCGAAGCTGCGCTTGCGCTCTGAAATGCTGTTATAATCCAGACTGCGCTCTTTCAGATAGCTCTCCATCGGCTGTCGTGGATAAACATTGAGAAAATCATAGTCGCTCATGCTCTGTATTCTATCCGCATACTTAGAATACACTGGAAGTGTCTTAACAGCTTCACGACGGGCAGCATATTCCTCAGTGCGGAGCTGCTGGACAAATTCGTGGTACTCGTCATATCGATTACTGAAAAAAGAAATGCTGTCCTGTTTCCATGCTTCAAAGAATTCCTTAATAACATCGGGTATCTCATTATCCATGAACGCTTGCTGGGTTTCAGCAGAACGGAGGTCTGCCTTTAGCTTTTCAATACGTTCGTCCATGTCCTGAATTTTCTTGGTAACGGATCTGATATCTTCTTTCTTCGAGTTAATGGAGAAGAAATCCCAGTACGCAAGCTCGTTTCCCCGGAGAGTTTCCTCCGTGTAAAGATTCGGATTGAGCTTGTACTTCTTCTCAAATTCACGTTCCTTTTTCTCCAGCATTGCCGTGTGTCTGCCCAGAGTAGAGGTAAGACGTTCACGCTTGCCGTATGCGTCGCTGATACGCTGAGAAATGTCTTTTGTGCTTAACATATTGCAGTAGCTCCTTTCAAATTACGGAAAGTATAATAATTTTTTCTTTTCGGAAAATATATTAAATGATTAAAACAGGTTGAAGATTTATAAATCGGGTATTCTTTTTTCGACTACCCCATTTTTTACAAAGAAAAACCGCAGCATTTTTCGTGCTGCGGAGGATATTCCTGATAAAGTCTGCAACGCTGGTACTCCTGAACAAGTGCCGCATAACCCGGATAAATGAAAACGCTGGTTTGCCTTGAAGCGAATCCTCGACCGCACACTTGCTCTCATAGCAGAGCACACCTGAGTTGACGATGATCCGGAACGTTTCTGCCCTGCGTGTTCCTCGTCTGTGCCGCAGCAAGTGGGATATGTATATCCGGTTATATCCGTAATCACCTTCACGGCGGACGTACTGCTGCTTGGCGATATAGCCTTGTTCAGTCAGTTCCTTGTTGCAGGATACGATAGTTCCCCGCGCCATGCCGGACAACTCCTGTATCATTGAGAGAGACAGCAGGCAGCGTCCTTCATCATTTGCGTGAATGCAATACAGCATAAGCAGGCGCAGACAGCTTTTGGGCAGCTCGACCGCCGAAACAGGCACAAGCACATATTTTTTCGGTGCCGATACAGCTTCAGAAAGAACATATGCGTTACATTTCTGGCGGTTATCCTTGAAACGCTGAATGCGCTCTGTGACTGCGCCTATTGCGTACAGTTCGTTGACGATTCTGGTTATGTTGGTGAGCTTGGTGCGTTCAGCTATCCGGGCATTTGAGATCACGGCGGTGCTGCTTCCGCTGGCTTGCGCAATAGAAGCAAGGAGAAACAGAACTTTGACTGCGCCGGCGGACAGGTCTTTATTTATAAAGTCCTCGTTTACTCTGACGAATTGTCTGTTCTGTTTCATGTTGTTCGCTCCATGTTTTTATTTTTCGGCTGAAAATTCGGTTTCTTCTATCGGGGAGTCTGCCCATTCAGCAAAATCATTGTCGAAGATTTCTTCGTATTTTCCTATCTCAAACGGATCTGGCTCAAAGGGCAGGCAGATCACATCGTTCAGGTTGACCGAGAGAATTCCTCTGTATTTCTCAATAGTGGCTTCATCGGAGAAGTTGACAACAACAGAGTAGTTCACTTTGTTGAGGTCTGTCTGAGCGTCATAGATCATCGGCAGCTCATTCCATGATGTGCCTCCGACAACATATATTTTGTCGAAACCAGTGAAATCAAGCATTGAGGTCTGTCTATTGCCAAAGTCGTATATTTCCGCATTGTAGACCTTTTCAGTATCGGTTTCCGCAGCGCAGGCGTCAATGCTGCCGTTAATGGTGTACACGCCGTTCATAACGTTGATCTCATGGAATTCCTTCATCATTTCCAGCTGCTCAATACCATGGTTGTTTGTGCAAACAACAACACTTTCACCATCACGACTGTGGAAGTATTCCGCAAGCCGCAGTGCAAAAGTAGTCGTTCCGATACGGCTCTGCGCACCGACAACTGCGATATGCAACTCTGCCTGTGAGAAACGGGGCTTCTCTTTTTCCTTTTCAGCAATGAGAGCAGCTTCACGGGCTTCTGCAAAAGCGTCAAATGTATTATCAAACCTCCGCCATTTCTGCTTGGACAAGCCGGAAGTAAGGCACTCCTTGAGATCCTCCATCATTTTGGCAATATTGGTCTTATCGTCAACATCGGGATAATTTGCCACGATGTTCGTAAATCCGCTGTGTACCAGCTTGTCAAGGAAGCTGTCACCGGGATAGAACTGGTCGGCGTAGATAACGATATTAGCGTTGTCTTTCTGATAGGTTATTCCCTCGCAGAGGGAGATGAATTCATCGTCCTTTTCCTGAAACGCCGAAACGTCAAGGACATAATGCGACTGATAGAAGCAGTTCTTCAGATCGCTCTTGATGAATAGAGAAAGCGACCAATCATCGCCGGACATTTCACGGGGAGTTGCACCGATTTCAGCACAAATCTTACGGAGTATGCCTGCGTTTTCCTTGCGGGCAATGAGTAATGGGTTTATCATGGTTATCTTTTCCTTTCATTTGATTTTACATATCCCAATCCTCATCCTCTGAGGCTTGGGCGGCTTCACGTATAATTTCAGAAAAACGGCTCACTATGGTGTCAGCAGAGATTTCATTTTCAATGATATCTCCCTGCCAGAGAGTTCCGATTAGTCCCTTGTGATTTATATTGTTTTTGCATTTTATAGCTGTTCCGCCGTTTGTTTCCCATTCTTCAAGATTTTTGTTATAATCGTCCCAAAGGATATCGTCAGCACCGATACAGCCGGGAATGTATTCTGCTTTCGGTATACCCATGCGTGTAAATATTCTGTGTTCCCGGTCAATAGCAGGACAGTGCCTGTCAAGCCATTGATGTTTCTCATCGCAGCAATACGGCGGCTCACCGTCAACTGCGGCTGACAGAATGAAAACCTCATACTCTCCGTTTGCTTCTTCAGCAAGTCGGTTTGCTGCTTTTACTGCCTGCTCAAAAGGCTTCAATCCACTGAAAAACCCCTTTTCAAACATACGCTCAAGGTACTGCACCTCATCGTGAAACCTTGCCAAAGTTCCGTCCATGTCTATAAATAGTCGCATAAAGCCCTCCTTAATCAAGCTCGATTGCTTTAATAGTATCAAATAATTCGTCGCTCATACCAGTTCGGAATCCCTTGAACCAGAGCCGGGGATTTGCAACAACGCCGATATTCTTCACGCTGGGACCGCCGTATGTATGAACACCCTGCGGCGGTTCTGGATAGGAAGCTTCTCCGGACATGAAGTAGGTCTTAATGCCCACATGCGGCACACATTCGTCACGGTTAAGAGAATGCCGCCACAGTCCTCCGTCATACTGGTCACTGTAATAACCGTCATGAGAATAGCCGACAATGAGATTATCGCTTATATCGTAAATTGAACTGCCGATGTCATAATCCTCAAACTCCACCTCGCTCAGGCAGGTGAACTCCAGAAACAGTGTTATAGTTCCTGTATTACCCACACCATTGATTGATGGGAACGGAAATCCATAGTCGTCCTCAAATTGATTTGTATCAATGATGTAGGCGATAGTGACAGCGCTCTGGTTGAATACCCTTGATTCGGTTTCGCTGGCAATATCCTGCTCGTCCATGTTCCAGACATCGTATATGAACGCGTCCTGAATACAGTCGCCGCAGCCGAGCAGATCAGCGTGAATTGCTGTCTTTCCGGTCAGCTCAAGGGTTATTCCTTTTTCGGGAACTCCCATGTCTTTTGAGCCATATGTGTACTGGTGTATTTCAGAAACGTCACCGCACTGCGATAAAATACCGTTACCGCCCGGAGCAAGACTGGAGCTGCTGACCGGAAGCTCAAAAAATCCCTCAAAATACACAAACAATGCAAGCTGAACCATATTATCAAGTGAAATAGTCCATTCGATTTGTGGGATTTCAGCGTCCGTCAGAGCCTTCTCTATTGCCGACTGAGTTTCCTCAACGTATTCCCACAGCTTTTCGTCGATTGCAAAAATATCTTTCCAAACGTCCGAACCGACTGTTTCCAGCGTGATGGACAGCTTATCATCAGTGCGCTCTGTTTCGATTTTTACAGCGCCGTCCATGTTTGCGTCCTCCATGATAGTTTTCAGGTTGGACACCTCAAAAAGATTGAGGTTTATTGCCCCCTTCCCGTTAATAATACTCCCCCATGAGCTTTCGATATACTCCTGTGCAGCTTCAGATGTTTCGGGAATACCGCCTACTCCATCGGCTATCTGGCTGTCTATATCCTCCGCAGCTTGTTTTTCGGTTACCTGCAGGAGAAATTCACGTGTCTGACGTATATGGTACATGGCAAGGAATTCCGGCAGATATATCTCGCCGCCGCCAATACAGGTGTATTCGACCGTCTGGGAACTGCCGTCAGCTGCAGTTACAATAAGCGTCTGGCGGTCAGCCGGCTTTCCGTCAACCTCGATCTTTTCAAAGGTGTAGCTATATGTTGGCATTTGCTCCATTGCACGGTTGTAGAGGAATATTTTCAGATTGTCGCTGTAATCGGAAATATTGTCAATTCCAGTGTCATCAGTGAATCGGATATTGCTGATTTCCGAAAAAGAAAGGTCTGTATCATATTCCACAATGTAGCTGTCGAAAGCCTCCTGTGATTTTATTGCACGGAGCTGCTCCGCATAGTTCAGCATGATATTCTGCGCTTGCTCGATCTCGCTCTCATCATAGAGAATACGTTCCAATTTGTTGCGTTCGCTATTATTGCCGGCTTCGGTATACTCCTTACTCATAAGCGAAAGTCCTAATATAAAAACGCTTTGCAATCTAAAGGTGCTTTTTCGGCGAGCTGCGTCACGATGAACCATCTGCTGAATAGATGTTGGTGCATCACCGTGACGCACCACCGAAAAAATTCTTTTTTCGGTAATTGCGCCGCCGTAGGCGGCTCCGTACTCTGTACGGCAGGAATAGTGCGGTGTACCGCACTACTGGACAGCGCAGCACCAAAGGTGCTGCCGTTAGTGTACCATTAAATCTGTAACACTAATTTTAGTGTTACCCCAAATATGGTATTATGAAAGGAAACACAATGGCAAGAAAAAATCCAGAACGCTCGGTTGTCCTACCACAGGACATGGCGGAAGCACTTGATAGGTATTCGTCTAAGAAAAGGATAACTACATCACAGGCAATCAGGCAGTTTATCGAAAAGGGATTATCCATCGAAAGCTATGAGCAACACCAGACTGAAATCCGAAACTACATTCGCGAGGAAATCGAAACCGTTCTGCCGATAGTAATAAAGCCGTATATGGAACGACTTATAAAAATGCAGGCAGTCGCTACTCGTGTGTCGTCCGCTGCTTTGCAGTGTAACGTATCCGTGCTCGCTGAGAATTACATTGACTCAGCAACTCCGGAAGAAATACTTGCGAACGCTCTAAGGCTTTCTACCAGAATAACCAAGACCAAACCTAAATCCGACGCTGAATATCTTGCAGAAGCTCGTGAGTGGTTGAGTGCGGATTTAGATAAACCGAACGATACATAAGCAGGTGGTTCACGGTGAAGCACCCCCTAGAAAGCAAGGTGAATATTATGCCCAAAATAATATATAAGCAGCAGCACGTTGGAGATAACGGTCGTAAATTCTCCGCTTCACGAAATGCTCATTATGTAAAGTACATTGGTGAGCGAGAGCACGTCCTAAAACCCTCACATGAAACCAATCTTGTCAAGTATATGGGAGAACGGGAACACGCTGCGAAGCGTATTAACAAAATGGTTAAAGAGATCGAAAATGACGAACTTGTTACTTATGATGTTCAAAGCCACGGTAAAGCGGAGTATGATGTAAACATAACCAAAGCTTCTGAGGAAATGTTTACAGAGCCGGAAAATGGGCTTTTCGGAGTGATTAATGGGAAATACTCGGACAATTACAGCACAGCAGAAATGCAGAAATATGTCCGTAAAATATCCACGCCGCACCGGAATGTATTTCACAGTGTTTTCTCATTTACACCGGACAGCGCAGAAGAAGCTGGGCTGAGAACCCTCGACGAATGGGAAAGCTGGGTAAAATATCATATCAGCGATATTGCCAACGGCATGAACATGAAAATTGAAAATATTGAGTATCTTGCGGCTGTTCATCTCAAGGAGGGACAGCCGCATGTGCATATAATGTGGTGGGACAAATCACAGCAGGTGCTTATAAATAAAGTTGATCCTCTTGTATGCGATAAGATCCGTATTGATGTTATGAGAAGCACTTACCGTTCCCTGTTCACCGAAATATACAATAAGGAAGAAATTATGCGTCGGAGCCTGCGAAAGCAGATCGGTGAATATACTCTCCAACACGTTATAAATGGTGCTGACGACAACTATGCTGCCAATATCGCGGCAGGAATATACCGTGTTTATCGTGTTCTTCCGCCAAAAGGTCAGTTAAAGTACAAGTTCATGAAATTGGAAAAAGCGGCAAAACAGGAGCTTGATAATCTGACTCACTATATCATTGATAATAATCCTGAATTCAAGGCGCAGTATGATGAAATATGTGAGCTTCGCTTAATGTATAATCAGCTGCTTCACAGTGAGGAATCCCGGTATGGCAACTTAAAAATCACTAAGTATATGGATCAGGTCAATGATAAGATCGAAAATGCTGTTGGAAATGAAATTCTTCGGATCATCAAGGCAGAGAAAAATGCCGGACACTTTGACAAAAGAAACTATCCTGATTTTGAACCACCCGAAGATAACCATGACAATTGGCAGGAGGCACATGAAGAAAATGGGGTGTCTCACGGTGACGCACCCCCGAATTCCTTTATCCGGTGGTCAGCAAAATTTAAAGCAGCACGTAAAGCTGCTGATAACGGCGACATTCCTAAAGCGCTTGATCTGTATTCACAGGAAGCAGCCAAGGGTAATATCCTTGCAAAATATGAGATTGCCGACCTTCGCCGCAAGAAACTATGCGAGGGCAGTGAAACTGAGATTTTCCGTGAAGCTCTGAATGGTTTTCTGGAAATCGAACCAACGACAAGGCTGAAACCCTATGTGCAATATCGCATAGGCAGAATGTACTATGACGGTTACGGCACAGAACGGAATTTAAAGGAAGCATTTGACTGGCTGAAAAAATCAGCAGACGGAGGAAATCACCTTTCCGAATATATGATCGGAAAAATGTGTTTGTTTGACAAAGACCATCGTGATTTGGATACAGCCAAAAAGTATCTGACCGCCGCCGCTGACTCCGGCAACCAATATGCACAGCAGCTACTTGATAATCAAACTGCATGGACGCAGACGCAGGTCGTTAAACTGATGGGTTCAATCGGGCGGCTTCTTTCTCAGAATGTTGAGAGCAGCAGAGCTGCCTTGCATGAATGCTCAGCAGCAGTGTTCGGCCGTGGAGATCTGAGCAAGGAGCAAATCCGCGAACTTCTTCTGAAAATGCAGGACAAGGAAAACACCGCAGAAATGTAACATCGTGAACAGGTGCGTCATGATGAAACACCTACCCAGATTGAATGTTACTGCTTCACGATGAAGCACCGGCATTCCTCTTGATTTTTGCATTATCCTGTGTTATAATATAAGTACAGAAATGCAGATAAACCGTTTCATGGTGAGGAACTCTATATTAAGATTTTGAAAGGGGCTGATTGTATGAGAAAAATCTATACGATTGAAGAAATCCGAAATAAAGTCAGACCAATAGCTGAGAGATATGGCATAGATACGGTATGGCTGTTCGGTTCTTATGCTCGTGGAGAAGCCACTGAAAATAGCGATGTTGATTTGCTGGTTGGTTACAAAAAAGGCATGGGATTACAATTTTTCGGATTTGAAGCAGATCTTGAAGACGCGTTTGATGTTTCTTTAGATGTCCTTTCTGATGATGGAATTTATAATCCTGTCTTTCAGGAAAAGCATTCGAAGTTTATTAGAAATTTTGAAAGGGATCGGGTAAGGTTGATATGAGCAATTATAGCGCGTTAGAGCATATGCTGGATCACTGTCTTGCCATTGAACAGTTCATGAATGACTTTGAATGCAAGAACGTTGAAGATTTTATCATGAACCGTATTCTTCATGACGCAGTTGTGATGAACCTTCTAGCAATCGGTGAGCTAACCACTCATATGTCAGATGATTTCAAGGCTTCATCCCGGGATAAGATAGATTGGAGATCACTTAAGCAGCTTAGAAATATCATTGCACACAGATATGGAGCAATCCAATTTGAAATCATTTGGAATATCATAAACGATATTTTACCAGATATCAAGTCATTCTGTTCGGAGCAAATAAAAACAATGTCATCTGAATCAGAGGATGAGGGAGAGGACATTACTCCAGAGATCTGACATAATCAGGTGTTTCACGATGAAGCACCTACCCGCAGCAAATGTTACTGTCTCATGGTGAGGCACCCCTAAAAAAACAGAATAAACTCAGGCGCATTTAAGTAGTGCGCCTGTTTTATTATCTAAATGTGCCGAAAAAAGAATTTGTTTTCTGACATTTTCAATTCGTCATATTACACAAAACGCAAGAACAAGTTTGTATATAATTTAATGTGCAAACTAATTGACACAAGGGGATTTTTGTGATATAATATAATCAAGGAAAAGAGTATCACATAAACACCCACAGTAAGGAGGATCACATATGAAACACACTACATTAAAGCTCATGACAGCGGCGATGATAATCGCAGCAATGGCAGCACTCAGCGGCTGCGCTGAGAAAAAGCCGGAAATCGACTTCAACCTTATCGGCGGTGAGATCCAGACTGAGGACAGCGATTACAATGTGGATATTCGCAAGGACAACGAGGATACCCCGGTGAACAGCGATACCGAATCAGGAAACGTTACAGCGGAGCCTGAAATAATCACCGACTCTGATATCCCGAAAGAAGAAATATCTGCTCCCCAATCTGATGAGAGCAAGGTTGCCGATACTCCTGCAGTCAGCGAAGATAAGCCCGATACGACAAAGCCAACGGCAAAGCCTACTACGACTAAGCCCGCAGACACAACCAAGCCGGCTGTAACTATAACCACAGACAAGCCGAAGGAAACCACCCCGGCGCAGACGGTTCGCACTGATCTGCCAAAGGTAACGGCAGAACCGCAGTACACCACAAAGGCGACCACCACGACCAAGCCCGCTCAGACCGAGCCAGTCGAGATTGAAACCGATAAGAATGGCTTCCCGGCTAACCCGGTTGTAAACCAGACCTTTGTAGACAGCACAGGAACAGAGTACATTTACAATGGTATATTTGGTTGGATTAAGGGTAACGCTGGCAATGTGGATATGCAGGAGTTCCCGGAATTTGAAATATCCGGCGAAAAGATTCTTCATTAAGCTGTGCTACAAAGTGATTTTGGAGGCTTTGAATTCCAGTGAGTAATGGTTTAATTTTTGTCCAAACTTTTTTATTTGGCGTTATCCCTTGGTGTATAATTATTTTGGTAATAAGGTCATTGGTTCGTGCCAGAAGAAATAATGCCATTCGAAAGGTAGACCGAAATAAACATTGCTCGTCTTTTACTCGTGAGCTTAGTACATTGGATCAAAAAGCAATGCAGGCGCTGAATCAAAATAAAGTACCTCTTTCTTTATGTACGCCGTACAATAATGGAAAATTTTTAGAAGAATCTGAAGCTTTATTTTTCGAACAAGCAAATGGTTGGGCATCAAAACATGGATATATTCTTTTCTCGAAAGTGAGAGTTGCAGATATAATACATATTTCTTCTCTTGATAAATATCAATTGAACCGAACTATATTTCGCGCAATGGCTCAAAAGCATTTCGATTTTGTTTTGTTTCGTCCTATTCGAAATGAAAATGGAATAACTAATCTGATACCCGATACTGTACTTCCTTAATACGGACTGGTTCAAAGTCCTTACTGACACATTCGTAGGACAGGTGGTAAATTCAATCGTTGTGATCGTGGTGATAGTAACTATCGTGCTGGCGTACAAGTATACCCAGCCGATCCAGTACAAGAGGTGACAGTATGATAAGCATTTACAATATTGCACTTTATGCGGGTATTCTGGCGGTAAGCCTTTTGTTTGCTGCTGGAGTGTATTTCTTTGCACTTATCCTGCTGAAAGTGCCTTCAAAACGCACCACAAATGCGATAAAGTCCATTTCCTCCAGGAATCGTTCTTCAGCGGCGGGCTTTAAAAACACATACAATGATATATCACTGTTTGTATCAAAGTTTATCCGGCTGAACGAATTCAAGCGCAAGGAACTGGAAGACAGTCTTAAAATAGCAAATATAGCCATGTCACCGGAGCTGTTTACGGCAAGGGCGATAGTGAAATCCGCCGGGGTAATGCTGCTGTCTGTTCCGTTCTTTTTTATTTTTCCGATTTTCGGTATCTTGCTTATTGCACTGGCTATTCTGATGTATTTTCAGGAAAAACAGCGTGTAGATTCCTGCATTAAGGAAAAGCGCCGTCAGATCGAATTTGACCTACCTAGGTTCGTCTGTGCGATTTCGCAGGAGATACAGATGACGCATGATGTTATATCGATCCTTGAACGGCACAAGGATAACTTCTCGCCGTATCTCAATGAGGAAATCGAGATCACCATCGCTGATATGCGAACAGGAAACTACGAAGCGGCGATAACCCGTTTTGAGGGCAGAATAGGCAGCTCCAACCTCTCGGAGGTCTGCCGTGGATTTATCCAGATGATACGGGGCGATGATACACACGTTTATTGGGAAACGCTTGCGATACGATTTGATGAGATACAGAAGCAGCAGCTCCGCAACACTGCGCTGAAGATTCCGCCAAAGGTTCACCGCCTGTCATTTTTCCTGATGATGTGCATGATGCTGCTGTATGTGGTAGTACTCGGTTGGGAACTTATCAGCAATATGGGCATTCTGTTCGGATAAGGAGGGACATATGAAAAAACTTCTTAAACGGCTAAAATCAACCTGTGGCGAGGGTTATATTGATGTGTCTGTTGCTGTGCTTGTAGTGATGATACTGCTTGTGGCTGTTATAAAAATAGCACCGGTATTCATTACAAAAATGACAATAAACAACTACGCTAATGAGCTTTGCCGTGAAGCGGAAATCGCCGGACGAATAGGAACAGAAACTAACGCACGTCTGGAACGTATGAACGAGTCCCACCCCGATCTAAATCCCACTGTTACATGGTCTGAAAGAGGTAATATTCAGATGGGCAGGACTTTCACAGTGACCGTATCTACCACATACGATTTCAGCTTTTTTGTGTTCGAATCAACCCCGATAACCATTTCGGCGACCGCCGAGGGGACAAGCGAGGTGTTCTGGAAATGAGAAATATTCTGAAAAAAAGAATACTGAGCTGCAAGGGATTCTCTTACGTCATTCTCAGCGTCCTGATGATAGTTATTCTGCTGATGGGTGTTGCTATATTTGAGATCATCCGTATCAATGTGCAGGCAGGTGCTGTCCGGGACAAATTTGAGGACGCGATCATATCAATGTGCGTAGAGAATTACACTCAGATGTATCAGCCTATCCGTGAGAGCCATGCGGCAAGCTATGAATACAATGGTTCCCGGTGGATCGAAAACAACAAAGCAAACGAACAATACATCAGAACTTATCTTAACAATGCAATGAGCGCCGGCGAGATAATGCAGTGCGAAATTGTGTCGGTGGATTTCGACGTGGAATCCGCCGACCTTGCTCCGTCAAATACCGAAACAGCGCAGAAATTTTCCGTTTCTGGGAGCCTTACAATTCGCATTCCATACAGATTTGCATGGGAAGAACTTGCCCCTATCTCACTGAAGCTGGATGTTAAATCACAGTGGAGGGCATTGTTTTAACAGAAAGGAGAGCATATGCAAATTGCAATAGCAGTCATCACCCTCGTATTATGCGGGGGTTTTCTTTATTGGTTCAAACGCAGTGAGAACAAAAAGCGTATCCGGCGCAGTGAAGAAGAGGAAGACGAGCGTGAACGCGCTGCGCAGAAAACTGCACAGGATTTTGTTAATGCGAAAGACCTGGGCGAGCACTGTCTTTACACGATCGACGGGTATATCTTTGCTTACATAAAAGTAGAGGGACTGTGCCTTGAATTGTTAAGCCGACAGGAGCAGAAGCTCCTCTGCCGGGAGCTTTCATCTGCGCTTTCGGGAATCAAGCGTCCGTATAAAAGCGATGCAGTAAGCCGCCCCGCTGATATTTCCATGGCACTACAGGAATATCAGGAGCTGTATGAGTCAGCCACAGGCGGCAGGAAAAAGCTGCTCAAGTCTGATATGAGTACACTAACAGATATGGTTATGTCCGGAGAATCTCTAGAACGTCAGCACTATATCGTAATATGGGATACGGTGCAGAAGTCTGACGAGCGCACCATTGTTGCGTCGGCTCAGGATATCGTCCAAAAGTATAAAAACAACGGAATAAATGCAGAGCTTCTCGACAGAAAAGGCATTGTTCAACTCTGCAACCTTGTCAATATTCCGGCTTACGTTCATATTGAGAGTGCAAACATTGAGGACGCTATATCCGTCCTCGCTGAATAAGGAGGTCACATCGAATGGAAAACGAGCTGCATTTACAGCATGGGAAAGACTTGTTCCCTCAGCACTTTACTGCGCCCTTTAAAGGAGAAGGTATATGTTAACCCCTGTGGCATGGGGAGAGCTGTTACATTTCAGGCTCATTGCCCTCGCTGTCCTCTTGCCTTAACTTGTGCATAAGCTCATAGTCTTCTATACTCATGCGGCTTGGATCGTAAGCATAGGGGTTATCATCTTCATCCAGGTCGGGGTGATGTCTGTCAAAAGGCAGTCCGATTTTGTGTGCAGTCTGTTCAGATTCAGCCATTTTTTCGTAAGAGCTGTAAAGCTGTTTGGAAATATCCATATAAAGGTGAGCCTTGTATTCCGGTTTATCGTCCAACTTCTTACGGAAATCATCAAGCTGTTCTGGAGAGCAGTATTTCAGTTCTCCGTCATAGTCATTGGATATCATGTGTTCTAGCAGTTCGTCAAGTGCCTTGCTTACTTCACTGGAAAACATCGTTCTGTCAGCGGAAACAAAGGCATTTTCTATTTCGCCGCTGTAATAGAGCATGTCAGACTGCGCATGATAGTTCAGCTCAAGCTCAGCGCTCTGGAGATCCTGATCGTCCTCCGCCGTTGCTACACGCCCTCCTCTGTATCTTCGTCCTCGCCGGACGAAGATACATCGGAATGCTGTTCGGAATTCTGCTGATACATTCTGCGCCATTCATTTAAGACATCAGGTTTTTGCAGACAGAAATAGAAAAACTCGGAGATCTCGTCGTTGGTAAGCTCATCACCTATAATCTCGGTGACTTCCTTGCGCTTCAGCGTGATTTTCTTTGCATATTGATTTGCCGTTGTTTTTTTCTTTTCAGTAATGTTTGGCTGTGTGATATGCTGCTCTGGATTAATTGTGTGGGCAGTTGATGTCTGCTGAGAGTTACCGTCAAGGAGCTCTATTATATCGCTTTCTGAAACGAATTTCAGATCGGCAAGCATTTCAGCCTGTTTCGCTCTGCGTTCTGCGGCTTTGGCTGCCTTTCGTTCGCGTTCCGGCTGAAAGTATGCTGCCAGCTCATCTGCACTCGCAGCTCTGACTTCCTCCGGCAGAAGATACCGGGGGAGTTTATCAATCGAGCCAGTAGACCAGCTTGTAGGACGCAACTTTTTTCCGCAGTCCTCGGACAAGGCGAGAAAGCCCGCTTTTGCCCACTGGCGCTCGGTTCTCAGTTCACTCCGGAACTTCTGTTTGGACAGGAGCAAGGAAACGGAGCTGGTCCATCTTTCACTTTTCATATAATCACCTTTTTTATTTTCGGCAAAGAAAAAGTCCCTCGCATTCACGAGGGATCATCATATCTTTTGTTATTACGAGCTGTTACCATAAACTGTAGCTCATCTTTTGTAGGGCTACCGCCTTTCTTAGGGACTTCTGAGCGTTGACAGTCCGTATGCGGACATTTAAAGCAGGCATACGGCGGATTGCAGGACGCAGTACGATTCCATTCTGTAATAAGCTTTCTCCTACACGTTTCGTTTTCATCAGAATGGATAACTCTTATTGCTATGCTGTTGCCGCACTGACTACAGTATATATAATAAGTAGGGAAGCTTGATACGAACGGGTTTTTAACTAAACCTATGACAGAAGGTTTGCAACCACAAATAAACTGGACTTTCACAGTATTACCGCATCTGCATGGGTTTATGTATCTTGCTGACATATGCTCAGCTCCTTTAATTCAAATATATGTTATATATGGTTGACATTTCAAGAAAAAGTGATATGATAATTATATAATATCATACTAGGAGGATATATAATGACACCTATAGAAAACATTACATTTGCGCAGGCACTTGACGAGTACATATGCAGTAAGGATCTGCTCCTTTCGCCCTCAACAGTAAGGGGTTACAGGACTTTACAGAAAAACTGTTACGGTGCAATAAACGACATCTTACTGGCGGACTTAAACGAGAAAACCATTCAGAAATGGGTGAACTCTCTTGCCGCCAAATACTCGTCCAAATCTATCCGGAATCAGGTTGGATTGCTGACGGTCGTGCTACACCAAAACGGAATTACTCTGAATATGAAATCAGTTACGATGAAGCCGAAAATCAAACCGGAGTATGTTATTCCGTCCGAAAGCGAAATAATAAAAATAGCTCAGGTGGTACGTCATACATCTATCGAGATACCTGTTATCATTGCATTAACACTTGGATTGCGCCAATCGGAAATAGCAGGATTGCGATGGGAAAACTATGACGGAACATATATCACTATCAACAGTGCGATTGTTCCTGATGAAAACCACAAGCTAGTTGAAAAATGTGAAACAAAGAGTTATGCCAGCCAAAGGACTATTGAGGTACCTGATTACCTCAAAAATTTGCTAGATAATGCTTATCATTTCTCTGATCGTATCAGCCCTCACAGCCCATTCTACATATTGAAGCATTTCCATCGTATTTGCGAGGATAATGGACTTCCAAAATATACAATGCATTCTCTCCGCCATGCAAACGCAAGCACAATGCTAAAGCTCAACATACCGGATAAGTACGCAATGGAAAGAATGGGACACTCTACTCCGACAATGCTGAAGCAGGTATATCAGCACTTGTACCGGGAAGAACAGACCAAAGTTGCCAATAAGATGAATGACTATTTTAACCAGATTCTAAAGCGCTAAAATCAGTAAATAATACATCTTTGTGGCAAAACATGATTTAGTATTCAAATCCCTCTTTCTCCGCCAGTCGAGTGCCTCGACACGCATTTTCGCGCGTTGAGGTACTTCTATTTTTCAGGTTATCTCCCGCGTTAAATAATATACTTTGTAATGTAGAAACAAGGCTTACTTCGCTATTCAGCGCGGCAAGCCTTTGTTTTATATTGGCAGTTCCGCCGAGCCTTTACCTCCACTTTACTAAAGGTAGTTTGGCTCGGCGGGTTGAAAACTGCTTTATTGGCAACAACCTAATCCGGGCTGCCATTTTTGCTGTTCTAAACAGGGTAATTCAGCATCTGTAACACATATGTTTTTCAACTTAATTTAAACTTTTGTTGAATTCCTCCATAAACCCCTTGACAAATCCAACATCATATGCTATACTGTGATTACTGTATATATACAATTTTCAGGAGAACACAATGGACTTAATTTTAAGCAACAGCTCTGACGAACCGATCTATGCGCAGATCGTTTCGCAGATAAAGGCGCAGATCATGAGCGGAGAGCTTTCGCCTGGCGACGCTCTGCCCTCTATGCGGGTGCTCGCCGGACAGCTCCGCATAAGCGTCATCACCACAAAGCGAGCTTACGAGGAGCTAGAACGCGACGGGTTTATTGAAAACTTCGCCGGGAAAGGCTGCTTCGTAAAGGTTCAGAACACGGATTTTCTCAGGGAGGAAACGATCCGGCAGACCGAACAGCTTCTGGAGAAAGCCTGCGAAAAGGCAAGAATGTGCGGTCTTACAAGCGGCGACCTGAAAGAAATGATCGACCTTATCTATGGAGGAGAGGACTATGAGTGATTATGAAAACGCTGTTGAGATCAGCGGAGTGACCAAGAAATACGACGGCTTTACCCTCGATAATATCAGCTTCTCTGTACCCGCAGGAAGCATAATGGGCTTCATAGGACAGAACGGCGCAGGAAAATCCACCACAATAAAGGCAATTCTCAACATAATCGGCATAGACAGCGGAAAGATCACAATTCTCGGAAAAGATCACATCAAGGACGAATACGAGGTAAAATCCCAGATCGCCGCAGTTTTTGACGAGCTTCCCTTCCACGAGGGCTTTAACGCAAACCAGATCTGCACTATGTTCAGCGGACTTTATCCCAACTGGGACAGAGAAAAGTACTTTGGCTATCTCGACCGCTTCGGACTTCCCCGCAAAAAGAAGCTGAAGCAGTTCTCAAAGGGCATGAAGATGAAGCTCCAGATAGCAACAGCGCTTTCCCACGGGGCAAAGCTCCTCATCATGGACGAGGCGACCACCGGACTTGACCCCGTGGTAAGAAACGAGATCCTTGACATCTTCCGGGAGTATTTGCAGGACGAAACCAACAGCATACTCATGTCCTCACACATCACAAGCGACCTCGAAAAGATCGCCGACAGCGTGACCTTTATAGACAAGGGAAAGATACTCCTTTCCGGAATCAAGGACGAAATACTGGAGAACCACGGACTGATAAAATGCAAAAAAGACGAGCTATCAATGCTTGCGCCGGAGGACTACATAAGCGCTCGGATAAGCGATTTCAGCGCGGAGGCTATGGTTGCCGACCGGGAGCTTTGCAGAAAGAAATATCCGGGGATACTCATTGAAAAAACCGATCTTGAGGAGATCATGCTGTTCTATGTCAACCGCGAGAAAAAGGAGTGGAGCTGATGAAATTCCTTGTTTACCGTGAATTTGCGCGTTCCCGGCGGGTAGTTTTTTACAGCCTTTTCACGTCCGTAATGACGTCAGTCCTGTTCATTCTGGTGGCGCTGAGCTTCCGTGTGGGTAATCTTGCCCTGCTTCCGCAGTTCGTACACGACAAGTTCTTCGAGATGAACAACACCGTTTCACTGCCGCTGCTGGCATTTCTGTCGGGTATCACAATGATGTCCGCAGCGTCTACTGACAGCGAAAGCAACCGGCTGTGGCGAATGTTCAAAAAGTCCACCCCGGTAACTCCGCTGAAATTCGCCGGGGCAAAGTTCATAATGCTGGGCTGTTACCTGCTGCTGAGCCTAGTGTGCGCGTTTGTACTGTCGCTGCTGTTCTGCCTTGCGGCGGACATTCAGTTCACGCTGGAAACTGCCGCTGTGGCAGTGGGTCTGATCGAGGCAGTGCTGTTCCTTTCAATGGTTTTTCAGGTGATGCAAGCGTTTATGAGATCTTCTCAGGACAAGGCGGGACTTATTCTTGCCGCAGTTTTCATTGTGCCTGTTATGATCGTGGGACTGTACTGCACCGAGAATGACATTGACCTCGGTATTACCCCGGAGAAGCTGTGGGAGCTGTGCGTTACTCTGCTGCCGTTCACTCCGCTCATTCTTGCCGGAGTATTCACAGCGGGGCTGGCGCTCACAACGATTGCCTACAAAAGGAGGGAGAAGTAATGCGCGGACTACTGTACAAGCAGCTTATGACCTTCCGTGTTCCTGCGATATTGATACTCGGATTTCAGCTTTTCATGGCGGCAATGGCGATCGTGACGTACATCGAAAACCCCGTTCAGGGCAGTCAATTCGGAACAGCGGCGGCAATGATAGCGCCGTTCATACTGTTCTCGATAACAAACGCCGAGCTTTTCCGCTATGACGAGCGCGAGAAGTGGTGCTGCTTCGCCGCTTCAACTCCTCAGACCTCAAGAGGGCAGGTTCAGGTGAAATACTACTTCACGCTGGCGGCGCATTCTGTGATACTGTTTGTGGGAATGCTGTGCGACTGCGTTTATATCGCGGTATGCGGCGATACCTCGGCTTCCTGCATAATGATAGGATTTCTGTTCTTCTGCATTTCGCTTATCATGAACGCGCTGGAGTACCCGTTTTACTTCCGCTTCGGCTCAGACCACGGCAGTCAGGTAAAGGTAACCGCCATAATGAGCGTCGTTGTTCTGCTGTGCATTTATGGGCTGTTCGGGGATATCTCGTTCCTGCTGGACGGCAATTTCTCCGGTCTGATCGCAGGACTTTTCAGCAGCACGGCTGCGCTGTGGGCTATGGCGCTGCTTCCGTCAACGGCGCTTCTGCTGTTCTATCTCTCCTATCTTATCTCCCTGAGAATGTACCGGAAAGGAATGGAAAGCTATGAGCAATAAGAGCCTTACTATCCGCAGAATAGTTATCTTCTGCGCGCTTGCGTTTCTGCCGCTTATCATTGTCACTCCGCTGCTGAATATGTACTACGGAGAGCTTATTTTCGTTTCGGAAAAGGCAGCCGTAGGCTCGTATGTTTTCGGACTTCTTGGAATGATGTCACCGGCGGCAGCAAATCTCCTGACCCGGCTGATAACCAAAGAGGGCATGAAAAACAGCTTCCTTGCGCTTGACCTCAAGGGGAAAGGCAGATATTATGCGGCTTCTGTACTCACCGTTCTGGCGGAGGGACTGCTGGGAATTATCCTTTTCTGCGTATTCTTCATGAACGGCATGAACTTTACGGAGATATTCCCGGCGGAGGGGCTTTCGGACAAATCCGCAACGCTCCTGCTCCAGATCTCCTATTCGGTGGTGGTGTTCTTCCCTGCATTCGGCGAGGAATTCGGCTGGCGTGGATATCTCATGCCGAAGCTGTGCGAGGTGATGAGCAAGCCGGCGGCAGTTGTCATCGGAGGAGTCATCTGGGGACTGTGGCACGCGCCGCTCACTATCTCCGGTCACAATTTCGGGGTTGACTACCCGCTGTACCCGTGGCTCGGAATACTGATGATGTGCATAATATGCGTTGCGGAAAACGCATTTCTTACCCTGCTCACCGAAAGAACTGGCTCGGTATTCCCTGCGTCCTTCTACCATATGGTGAACAACAACTGCGCAATTCCCACTATCATCGGAATATTCGGGAGCGAAGCGGCGATATCCACCGCCAATAATATCCCGTCAATTCAGGCTGCTCTGATGATACTGTTCATTCCGCTGGCGGTAGTCGGAACGGTGAGCTTTATTCTTTTCCTGCGAAAAGGCAGAGCGCACGAACGAACCATATAAAACTCAAGGGCGATATCGTTTCTGATACCGCCCTCTTATTTGTTCTATGCAAATATATGGAAACAGCCGATTACCCAAAGAGGAAAATCCACTCGACTTTATAACTTCACACAACTATTAAAGACAGATAACCGGCTGAATTCCGCAAAAGCTTCCATAATACAATCGCACCGCCGCCCTTACTTCTGAATGCAGCGTACTTTTCTTTTTATTATCCCACCATATCCCGTAGAAGTCAACATATTTCCGAAAAAAAGCCTGTTTTTCGGAACGAAACAACCTTCTATAAAAAATACAGCCGGAGATATGGCTGCATTTTTCAGAGCATATTCCCATTTATGCCGAGATATGCGTTTGCGGCAATGTAATCCTCGCTGAACTGCCGGATCACATAATAGACCCTTGTAAGCACCGGATAATTGTTGTCCAGCGCATAGCTGTGCAGCGCCCTGCGGGCTTCTGACAGCTGGCTTATTCTGCCGCAGCAGTTGAGGAGCAATGCGTTTTCGATCCTGAAAAACGGCTTGAAAACATAGTGGCAATTGCTCTCAAACGGTTGTTCCACCGGTATTATCAGCTCCACGCCAAGTATTGTATCACTCCCGGCTGGAACCGTTTCATACACCGACAGAATGAGGTCGTCAGTTACGGTGAGCTTCATTTCTCCAACGCTGTCATACACATGACGCAGCAGCTTAATAAGCTCTCCGCTCGCCACCCTTGTCCGATAGGACAGAACGTTCTCAAAATAGAGGCTTTGATTTTCAAGTATCATAATGCTGACAAATCACTTCTGACTTCCAAAGATCAATGACCAGATAGCTTCCCAGAAATACATGGTTTTTTCACTCCTCTCGATTTATTCTTCGCAGAACCTGCGTTCTTGATACCATGATAATAAAAAGGGCGCGTTTCCTCAACAGATTTCGGACGAACACACTTTTTTTCGGAACAAAACAAATTTCCCTTGCAAAATGTAAAAATACAGTGTATAATATGAAGTATACCACATAGTATATTCACGCAACGCAACAAGAGGTGAATGCCAATGAAAGCCGCCGTATGCGACGATGAAAAAGTATTCCGGGAGGAGATATCCGTACTGCTGAAAATGTATCAGAAGGACAGAAGAGTTGAGATATTCACCGACTTCTTTAAAAACGGGACGGAGCTTCTGGAGTCAAAATACAATTACGACGTGATCTTCATGGATTACCAGATGGCGGGGCTGGACGGGATCGAAACCTGCCGTAAGCTGAGGGAGAAAAACCGGGACAGCGTTATAATCTTTATAAGCGCTTATCCCGCTGCGGCGCTGGACTCCTTTGAGGTGAACACCTTCCGTTTCCTCGCAAAGCCGGTGGACAGGGACAAGCTGTATAAGGCGCTGGACGACTATCTAAATTCGATTGATCATGATAATCTCCTGCTGCTGAACACCCACGAGGGAAAATGGAGCATAAAGACCTCTGAAATAATCTATCTGGAGGCTGCCGGAAAGCACACGTTGGTGCGCACTTCAAAAGAAACCTACGAAATACACAATCATCTGAAAGCAATCGAAGAAATGCTCCCGCCGGAGAAATTTTTCCGCTGCCACAAGGCGTTCGTGGTGAATTTCGCGCACATCGTCAACCACACCACCGAGGAAATTCTGCTGGACAACGGAGAAAAAGCATATATCGGCAAGCACTATTCAAAGCCGTTCAGAGAAGCGTTCCAGAATTATATAATCAGATATAACAGAGGATAGGATATATGGCAGCGCTGTATTACATAAACAATATCATAACATTTCTCACCATGCTGATATGCGCGGATTATTTCGGGATATCCATGAAAGAACGCAGAAAAAAAAGACTGATCCTGTCGTTCTGTGTTTTCATCGCAGTCCTGTCAGCGGGGGCTTACCTGTATTTCGCGGTGGGCTTGGGGAACGGCATTTCCTCGGCGGCTTACGCTGTGATATTTCTGGCGCAGTTTCTGGCTTCTCTGGCAATTATCTGCGGCAGGATCAGCCTAAAGCTCATATACGTTATCGCGGTCATTGAGCTTCTGACCGAGCTTGTTTCCTCAAGCCTTGATATACTTCTGTCGGAATTTCTGCCCGGCATTCCTGTGTCCGGACTTGCGGCAAGATGCGCTCTGCTCGCCGCGCTCTGCCTGTTCTGCCGGAAATCGGACAGACTTCACACTGCGGCGGCTTTGAAGCTAATTCCGCGGCATATTTTTGTGCTGATCGTTCTCGTTTTTCTCTGTCTGAGCTCGCTCACCACCCTCAATGCGTTCAGAACAGACGAAGCATTCTATCAGCTCAAGAGCGGAATAATCAACGGTCTGATAATAATTCTAACGGCGCTGGTGACGATAATTATTCTGTCGCTGCTGATAAATGTAATTGCAAAGCAGCAGTCTGAAAACCGGACGCGTCTGCTAAAGGAACAGACGGAAAGCCAAATTCGCCACTACAACCGGCTGGAGCAGCTTAACAGCGAAATGAGCAAATTCCGTCACGACTACTCCAACCACCTGCGCAGCATTCTGTCCCTCATCAGAATGGAAGAATACGCAGACGCAGAGGAATACATAACCAATCTCCAGAAGATAAAATACAGATCCCGGAATATGTACTACACCGGCAACAAGCTTGCCGACGCTATTCTGTCCGACAAGGCGTATTCCCTGCCGGACAATATCCGCATAGAATATCAGGGAGTGATACCGCCGGAAATAGAAAACACCGACCTCTGCGTTATTCTGTCCAATTCCCTCGACAACGCTGAGGAAGCGTGCATGAAATGCGCCGGCGAAAGCGTTATCTCGGTCAATGCAGATGTAAAGCGCGGCTATTTCCTGCTGACGGTCACAAATCCCACCATACGCGCCGACGAATCCACCTCGATACCGCAGACCACCAAGACTGACAGCCAAAACCACGGCATGGGTCTGATTAATATTGAAGAAACAGTAAAGAAATACGGCGGACAGATGAAAATAAACTGCCGCGGCGGGATATTTGAGATCACAATGATCATGAAGATAAACGGCTGACAATGCGAGCCTGACTTGCAAAAAGGAAAAGGGGTTGACGAAACTTGAACAAACAGATAAGAAATAATCAGTTGATCATGGCTTTTCTTCTTCTGATCTCCCTGATCTCCTCAAACCTGCTGGTGCATTACCTCGTTGAAAATATCAGCCGGGAAGCGGACGTAGAAGCCCTGTCCCACGTCAAGGAGAATACAGAGCAGCTCCATTACAGCTTCGTCAACCGCATAAACGACGCATGGACGATCATGACAATTGCTGACAACAGCCTGTCCACAACGGGCAGCAACAGCTCTGATGAAGCCGTGAATTACCTTGACCTCATGCAGGAAAAAACAAGCGCGGAGCGCGTATATCTGATCTCGGAAAAAGGGCTTTATCTGAACGACGACGGCATTACCGGACGGTGGGAGATGGACAGTTCAATGCTCCCGCTGCTACGGGACAAGGAGCGTCTGTGCCGGCTGCATCAGGTATCCTCCGGCGGCGATCTGCTGGATTTCGCGATACCGCTCTCTTCACCAGTAACAGATAAAGGGTATGAGTTTCTGCTGATGGAATACAAGCTGGATACATTCCTTGAGGTGCTGTCGCTGCGTTCCTATGGAGGAAAGGGCGTTGCCTACGTTCTGGACGGCAACGGACTCACTTTGTTCAAGTCCTCCGGAAGCCTGCCAAAGACCCATGAGGAAAATTACTTCTTCTATCGCTTTCTGGAGGGAATGGATTTTGAATGCAGCGATGATGTTTTCGATGTGGAGTCGCTTCGTGAGGATATAGACCAGAGAAACACCGGAGCCGTTTACGTTTCAGACGACACCTATTCCTACGCCCTTAGCTACCTGCCGCTGGAGGATACAGACTGGACGCTGGTGCTGATGGTAGAGCGCTCAGCGATCGCGAGCGGACGAATGGTTTATATGCAGAGGGTACAGTGGATATCCGTCGGAGTTAATCTGCTGGTAATGATCGTATGTCTTGGACTGTACACGGCAAATACTATTTGGATACGCAGGCGCTCTGAAGTGCAGCTTTCCAGCCGCGAGAGGATCATCGACGTGCTTTCTACGGACAGTCAGGGAGCGTATATTCTTATTGAGTCGGAAAAGTACGAATGCACCTTTGTCAGCCAGAATGTCGAAAGCATTCTGGGAGTTCCCTGTTCCGAGCTGCTGGGACAATCCGCCGGGAAGCTGCTGGATATCATCAGCGACCCGGAGCTGAATAAGGCTCTGATCGAATGGAAACAGGACAAGCCCCTTGATTTCGGGCGGTTCATGTTCAAAGGAAACAAAGCGGATAAAAAATACCTCAGAATACGAGTTTTTCCGACCAAAAACAAGGAGTCGGTGTTCTCTATTCTTGACGAAACCGCCGAAGCGCAGAAGGAACAGGAGCTTCAGGACGCAGTAAACGCGGCGAGCAGCGCAAGCAAGGCGAAAAGCGTATTCCTGTCGAATATGTCACACGACATACGCACTCCGATGAATGCGATCATCGGATTTACAACCCTTGCGATCCAAAACTCAGATGATCCCGAAAAAACGAAAGAATATCTCTCAAAGATTCTCTCCTCAGGAAATCACCTGCTGAGCCTGATAAACGATATCCTTGACATGAGCAGGATCGAAAGCGGAAAGCTCAACCTTGTGGAAACCGAGGTCAACCTTTCTGATATACTCCATGAAATCAAGACTATCGTCAGCGGTCAGATACACGAGAAGCGGCTGGAACTCTACATGGATATGCAGGGCGTGACAGACGAGGACGTGTACTGCGACAAGACGCGGCTTGATCAGGTGCTGCTCAATCTGCTGTCCAATGCGATCAAATTCACGCCGGACGGAGGCAGGATATCCGTCCGCATGACGCAGCTTCCGGGCGCTCCGCATAGTATGGGGCGCTATGAGCTCTGCGTAAAGGACACCGGAATAGGCATGAGTCAGGAATTTGCCGAAAGAATATTTGAAACCTTTGAAAGAGAACGCACCTCCACTGTGAGCCAGATACAGGGAACCGGTCTTGGAATGCCCATTTCAAAGAACATTATCGACATGATGGGCGGCACTATCGAGGTCAAGACCGAACAGGGAAAAGGCACTGAGTTCATTATCCGCCTTGATCTGCGGCTTCAGTCTGAGCAAAGGCATTCCGCGCCGGTAAAGGAGCTGGAAGGGCTAAATGCGCTGGTGGTCGATCCTGATCTCAACACCTGCGACAGCGTTACGAAAATGCTGGAAAAGCTCGGTATGCGTTTCGAATATGTGATGACCGGCAAGGAAGCGGTGCTCCGGGTCAAGCAGGCGGCAGAGGCAGGCGATGAGTTCCGCGTCTGCATTATAAGCCGGCGGCTGCCGGATATGACCGTAATTGAAGTCACACGTCAGATCAGAAGCGAAATGGGCGAAGCTGCACCGGATATTATCCTCACCGCCTACGACTGGTCGGATATAGAGCATGACGCGCGGGAAGCCGGGGTCACTGCTTTCTGCTCAAAGCCGATACTTATTGCTGATCTAAGGGAATCGCTTCTTTCCTCGTTCGGGCTTGGTGATCCTGCAAAGGAAAGTCCCCTGCCCTCCTCCGACGCTTTACCGGAATTCAGCGGAAAACGGATACTTGTCGTTGAGGACAACGAGCTTAACAGCATGATCGCCGTGGAGCTTCTCAAGGGCTTTGGATTTGCCACTGAAATCGCCGTGAACGGTCAGATCGCAGTGGATATGGTGAAAAAATCCTCTCCCGGATATTACGACCTGATCCTTATGGACATTAAAATGCCGGTCATGGACGGAATTGAAGCGACCCGGCAGATACGGGCGCTTGAGGATCACCGCCTTGCAGACATCACGATCCTTGCAATGACCGCAAACGCATTTGAAGAGGATCGCCAGACAGCGCTGCGCGCCGGAATGAACGGATTTGTTTCAAAGCCTGTCTATGTTGACCAGATGCTTGAAATACTGAGGAACATCTTCGGCGGCGCGGAATAGAACAAAGCCGGCTTCGTTCAGAGAACAAATGCCGGCTTTAATTATTCAAACGGATCGAAGTTATTGCTTTCCACTTTCGCTGCATACAGCTTGAGCGTATTGTTCACTGTGTTCACCGTTCCGAGGAAAATCTCTTCCGCACGGTAAAAGCCTTGAATGCGAAGCTGATTATCAAGCCACGTCAGATTATTTCCAGTGTGCTTCAGATTTTCCTCGTTGACATTTCCGTCAAGTATAACATTCACCAGAACCTGCTGCTGAGAGGGAGCAAGATTCATATCGTAAGGCTGGAGCGGTCTGTATCCCTCTGCTGGCAGAATGCTCACCAAACCGTTATATTCAAATACTGCGGTCTGTATCTGGGACAGATCAAAATATCCCTTGCTGCGGCACTGCGTCAGAAAATCGCTGAGGTCTATCTTCGCCTTTTTGAAATTATCGCGGTACAGTTTGCCCTTGTCATACAATATTATCGGCTTTCCGCTTAACAGCTTGCGCATATGCGTGGATTTGCTCGTGACAAGCGAAACCAGATAAGCGCTGACAGCATAGATTATCATTGCGAGCAGCGTTCTTTCCGGATTTTCAAGCTCGGTGGCAAACTCCGCCGCAATAGAACCGATCGAAATTCCGATAATATAATCAAACATACTGAGCTGGCAAAGCTGCTTGTTTCCCATCAGCTTTGTCAGCATAAACAGCGCTATTACGCTGGAAATTGACGTCAGAGCAACTTTTAATAAGTCCATTTTTATCCCCCTTTTTGACTTAGGATATGTCAGAAAGGGGGATTTATACTAATAACCGTTTGAATGAGGAAAAAGATTTGCAGAGAGACAGTGCCGCTATCTAGGAAAAGAAACGCAGGCGTACTGTATGTACGTCAAGTTTCTTTGACGACGATAGCGGTGCTGGATTTCTGCAAAGATTTCTTGAGTTTAAATGGTTATTAGTATTATACGGTGTTTTCTGTATTTGAATTAATGCAAAACTCAGCTTCTCAGCAGCCTGAGATAATGATTTGCCTCACGAAGCACATGGTCGGCGAGCAGCGGAAGAATTACAGAGCGTATCTTGTTCTGCTCTATCCCCTGCGTTCCCGCCGCCTTGAAATCCCGGAATTTCTTTGTCAGTTCCAGAGAATTCCCGGTCATTGCGGCGTTCTGCGCGCTGCGGCATTTCTCAAGCAGTACGCAGTATTCGTCAGCGAATTTGTCCGCCGACTCAAACAGCTCCTTTTCACAAGGATCCAGCAGACCGCGGATAAACATTGCGTGCTCCATCATAATGCGATTCCAGAAGCACTCGGTTTCTTTCATTGAGCTGTCCGGAAGAGCGCCGTTCTTCTCAAGGCACTCCACGAACTCCCTGTACAGCTTCGCTTCTCTGATGATATGCTCGATAAGAAGCGGATAATTCATCGTGAACATATCCCCGCACAGAACGTTTTTCAGAACAGTTTCCTTGAACGAGATAAGTCCGTCCAGCAGTTCAAGCGCTCTTTGATTGAGTTTACGAACCCTGCCCCGCATTTCGGGATTTTCATTACATTTCCCGCAGCCGCCCCTCAAACGCAGCTCCATGCTTGTGATATCGTTGTCTATGGATATTCCGGTAAAATGCTCGGTCTGCTTTTCGGCAAGGGCGGTGAACTCCGTAACGATCTCCTGCGAACGCAGCACCTGCTGATTTATTACGCCGTTTCCAAGCTTTACGGCTTCGCACAGCAGCTTTTCAAATTCGCATTTGAAGAATTCCGCCTTTTCTGAAAACGACGGGTTTGCGGGAGTAAATCCTGCTTCAAGGAACAGCGAATGCTCTTTCATTATCCGTCCGAAAAACAGGTGCAGCTCCAACGACTTCTCAACAAAATTATTGTACATAATTACCTCCGTGGCATATAGCTCATTTACCATCAGATACATTATATGCGCATGGGGGAGATATGGTGACAGGTTCCCTAAAACAGCAAATTCCCGGTCAAAAAACCGGGAAAAACTGTTATCCGTTCATATCAATTCTGCATAAATATCTGTTCTCCGTGAACCGGAGTATATCTCGCAAGACTATTGCCGTCAAGGTTTTCCTTGTGCATATCCACTGCGGATATCTGGTGATTTTCATAGGTCGTGTAATAATAAATTCCCTTGTCCGCATTGCAGCAGGAAGTGTAGATAGTCAGCTCATATTTTCCGTCGCCTAAGTCGCAGCAACCTCTCTGCTGATCCACAGAACCGAGGATATGGAAGAACTGGCTTACGCTCTCCGCCTCGGAGTTTCCGGATATGGAATTCATTTTAACGAACGCGACCCGCACAAACCTCGACTGGGAGGAAAGATCTCCGGGAAGTCCCAGCGCTCCCATTCCCCGGCTGTAACATTTAAGCGTTAGCTTGTCTGAAAAGGTGTTTTCGGGATTTTTCGCGGACAGGTGCATATAATTGTTCAGATTGAACATCTGCTCGTCAAATGGCGGGTTGTTTGTAAGAACTCCAACGGGATTGTCATATATTCTGATTCCCTCGTTAACCGATTCGAGAGTTATAGCCTCGTCCTTATCCGCAATTATCCAGTGAAGCTGGGCGCAGGGCATTCTGTCATTGAACGGCGTGTTCAGAATGTTTATCCTGCCCAGCAGCTCCCGCGCTTCCTTGACGCTCGCGCACTGTCCCAGTACCCAGAGTATCAGTTCAAACTGCGCAACATTGTCCTTCCCCTGCTCAGCGTCGAAGTAATGCGCATTTCCCACGAAATTCAGCCCTGCCATACCAAGTCCCTTCTCGTTCACAGCGTCATAGTAAAGCGGGAAATTCTCTGCAACATGAGCCATTCCAATCATTGCGTAATGCTTTTCCATTACTCCCATAGTTCGGAAATTCACCGGGAAATTCCGCGGAGTTACCACGATCTCATCGCCGTATGAAAACTCGTAATCAAGCGTTCTCCCGAAATAAAAATCATCTGTTTTATATGTCGCCGCAGTACACATTTCTTTTCCTCCTGAATAAAAAGTCTATAAATTGTCCGATACGCACGGAGCAAATCTTTGATTTGCGTATGCGCGAGGACTTTTGATGTATAATAAACGTTCTGCGTTTATTATATCACGGAATGCGCAATATATCAATAGCGCCACTGAAAAAGTATACATAATCTGCCAAAAACGAGTGGGATTTATCAAAATCCAAGTCGGATTTCTGTTTCTTCTGAAATGCTTATTTTTCCCTCGAATGAAAAAAATATTTCTCTTCATTTTTTTGCTAAATGTTATGCTACAATAGATATGATACAAAAAAAGAGAAAAACGCGCTCAAAAATGTTATGATGTTAATAACCACAAAAACACATAACGAAAGAGGCGTTTCTCTCCATGAATAGTATAGCACAAGAAGCACGGTTTCGTCAACGGGTAGTGAAATATTCTGAAAAGCACGGAGCAACGGAAGCAAGCATACGGTATAAAGTAAGCAGGATGTCAATATATCGCTGGATAAAGCGGTATAATGGGCATTGGTGGAGCTTGAAGGAACGGTCGCACCGACCGAAACACCATCCTGCGGTGCAGACAGCAGAGGAATACGACCTCATAAAGCGGCATTATCCATACTATGACGATATGCTGATGCTGTGGGACAGGCTATGCGAAAAGGGATACAAAAGGTGCTATCAGACAATGCTGCGGGCAATCCGCCGAATGAAACTGGATAAGACGCCTTACGCAAGACGAAAGCGCAAGCCAAAGCCATATATGCGCGCTGATTACCCAGGACAAAAGGTACAGATAGACGTAAAGTTTGTGCCGAATTACTGCGTTGCAGATGGTCGGAAATACTACCAGTACACAGCAATAGACGAATGCACAAGGTTTTGCTACCGAGAAATGTATGATGAACACAGCACATACAGCTCAAAGGTTTTTCTGATGAAACTGATAGAGGCTTTCCCGTTCCCGATGCGTGAGGTGCAGACAGACAACGGCACAGAATGGACGAAACAGCTGCTTGTTAAAGACCCAAATGATAAAACCCTGTTTGAAAAAGCGTTAGATGAAATGGGTATAATGTACCATCGTATCAGAGTTGCAACACCGCGTCACAACGGCAAAGTAGAGCGCCAGCACAGGCTTGACGAGGAACGCTTTTACAGTAAAATGCGTATGTACAGCTTGGCAGACGGCAGAAAACAGCTTGCACGGTATAACAAAATATCGAACAACATATCCAAAAGCTGTCTAAAATATCGCAGCCCAAATGCGGTTCTGGCAGATTATCTGGCGGTGCTGTGAACCGCCGCAAATAGCCAAATCCTCGTCGCTCCGCTCCTCACATTTGGCTATTTGCTTTCCATATTCCTTGACATCTGTTTTTTTGAGTGCGTGTGTAACATATCATTGACAAACCTACAATATTTCTCTTCATTTTTTTGCTAAACTACTTGACAAATCATTATCACTGTGATATAATATATAAGTCGATTAAATAGTTACCTTTATCGAGATGTGGCTCAGTTTGGTAGAGCGCTGCGTTCGGGACGCAGAGGTCGCAGGTTCGAATCCTGTCATCTCGACCAATAAGCTCTCTACCCTATGGTTGAGAGCAATAAGTGACGCCTGCTGGAATTGTTTCTAGCAGGCGTTTCCGTTTGTATCTTACAGCAGATTGAGTGTCAATTTTAGAGCAATCTTTCCTCTTTAGGAGAGGGCAGGAATGTTCTTCCCAGACTTTTGGTAATGCAGTATTCACAGCCGCACAGCAGTTCAGAGGGTATCGTGACCGTCACTTCTACCTTTGTATCATACACCGTCACCGACTTGACATACTGTGCTATGAATCTCTTGCATTCGGGAATATCACGCTCATAGACGTATTCAGACAGCTCAGAGATAGCTTCATATAGCTTTTCCTCGGATATATTTATGTCCGTGTCCCTCATGGTGAGGGATTTCTGACGTTCCAGACAAGTTTTTTCATCAGCCTTTATTCTGGCGAGAATATCCCGGAAGTCATCTTCTATCATACCATCAGCGACAGCGTTTATTATGTTATTCCGCTTGATTTTGAGCCGTTCCAGTTGGAGAGTTATCTCGTTCAGTTCATCGTTGACATAGGTATTGTAGCTGTTCACCTGTTCCTTTATGCCGCCGATTATCTCCGGTATTCTGTCCACGTTGAATATGTACTGCTCCAGAATTTCTAGCACATATTCTTCCAGCTTATCGTGACGAATTTCCTTGTTGCAGCATTCCTCGGACAGCTTGTGCTGACAGCGGTAGGAGCGATAGGTGTAGCCCTTGCCGTTCTTGCGCTGATTTCCGGTCATTATCGCACCACAATGACCGCACCTTATCAGTCCGCTTAGCAGATATGGGTGTTTGGCGGTGTTTGCTCCGGGGGACAGCTTGTGCTTCGCTAATATTTCAGCGGCTTTGTTGTACTGCTCCTCGCTGACTATTGCAGGACAGCCGTTCTGAATACAGATGACTTCTTCCTCCGGCTTTGCTTTATGGCGGTTATGCTTACCGTCCCATTGATTATAGACATAGTACCCGGCATACTTCTTGTTCCTTAGAATGCTGTACAGAGAATTTTTGGCGAATTGATTGCCGGATTTAGTCAGCCAGCCCTGTTCATTTAGGTGTGCTATAATCGTGTTGTAGCCGTAGCCGTCCGTGTACATCTCAAATATCTTTCGCACGATTACAGCTTCATTCTCGTTGATTATCAGCCGCTTTGTGTCAGGGTCTACGTCATATCCTAATGGTGGAATACCGCCGTTGTGCAGACATTTTCTAGCCCGTACCTTGAATCCCTTCATCACCTCTCTGCCGAGGTTACTGCTGTAATATTGCGCTAATAGCTCAAACATACCTTCCATTAGTTCACCCTCTGGAGTGTCATCAGTAGGCTCTAGCACAGATATTACCCTCACACCGTTTTTGTCGAGTATAGCCTTTGCAACGGTGCTGTCGAAGCGATTTCTAGCGAATCTGTCATATTTATGCACAATTACTACGCTGAAATCACCGCTCTTGCTGTCCTCTATCATCTGGTTGAATTTATCACGCTTAGCGGTCGTGGTAGCGGATTTTGCACGGTCTATGTATTCCGAAATAATCTCATAGCCTTTCTCTCTTGCATACCTGTGAATAGCTTCCTGCTGGGCTTCAATAGACGTTTCGTGCTGCATATCTGAGCTGAATCTCGCATACAGCACAGCTTTTCTGGAATTGTTCATGGCTTGTACCTCCTGAATATTATTCGGGTTTATCCCAGAAAATAATATATGCTTACAGGAATAGTTGTTACTCCTGTAAGCATACTACATTACTTATTCCAGCCTTAGAGATACCTCTGCATGGTCTTTATAAACAACGACCTTATCCACAATGCTTCTGATGAATATTCTGCATTCCGGGGAACTTCCCGACAGCACATACGCCGTGAATACCTTGACAGCCGCCTTTAATTCATTTTCGGTCACAGATACAGCTTTACAGCCCAGCTCGTTCAGCTTCTTGCAGATAGTGTTATAGCCGTTACCTTGAATGTACATATCAAAAATCAGCCGAACGGTTTTAGCTTCTTCCTCGTTGATTATGAGATGTCCGGTAGCTGAATCCACGTCATAGCCGAGAGGTGGCTTTCCGCCGTTGTGCTTGCACTTCATAGCATTCAGCATGAATACTTTGCTGACCTCAGATGACAGATTTTTGCTGAAACCGTCTGCCGAAGCTACACCGAGAGCCTTGATAATAGTTCCAGCCATAGTGTCATCATCATAAGGCTCTGCCACAGAAATTAGCTTTACTCCGTTCTGACTCAGCTTATCCTCGTTCAAATAGAAGTCCTTGACGTTTCTGGCGAATCTGTCAATCTTGCTGACGATAACATACTGGAATCCACGGTTTGCGCTGTCAAGAATCATCTGGTTGAATCTGTCACGCTTGGCGGTGGTAGTGCCTGACTTAGCCCTGTCGATATATTCAGCGGTAATGTCGTAGCCATTCTGCACGGCAAACTTTGTAACGATATTTCTCTGGGCTTCAATGGACGTTTCGTGTTGCAGATGGGAGCTGAATCTCCCGTAGAATACTGCCTTTTTGGTTACTGCGGCAGTAGTAGATATACTTGGATAATATGCCATTTTCTCTCCTTTTAGTTATAAGTAGAGGGATAGGCGGTGCTGCCTATCCCTCGGTTCATGTAGCTTTAGTTTTGGAAATGTATATCGGTCATGTCGTTCAGTCCGGCTGCCGTGTGTTTCAGCATATCCTCGAACTCCTGATATTCTTCCAGAATATCCTCAATATTGTCCGGGCAGATGTGTTCCTCAGCGAACTCCAGTTTGATTCCTCGTCTTTTGAGAGAGTACTGAAGGACGTATGGGTTGTATCCTTCCCTTCTCAATCTGTCGGGGTCTGGTACAATAAGTCTTTTAGAGCCTGCCGCAAGTGCGTTTTTGATTGCCATACCGAGTGATTTAATGTAGTAGCTGTCGTACAATACAAAGCTGTCCTCGTTAGGATGGTACTTGGCGACGTATTCCTTAACAGACTTCAGTTCAGTATAGTTGCTGGCTACACAAGCGTTAGCCTTAGGAGTTACAAGGGTTTTTTTCTTAGTACTATTCATACTATTATCCTTTCTCAATATACTATCCGGCAAGTAATGATATACTTGCCGGATATTGCCTTTGGTTTTAGAGCGACGGTTTGTCCTTTTTTAAAATTATTTCTAGCAGTATCTCCGCGGTAGATAAAAGCATTTTTTGATTGCCATCTGTTGAGGTATTGCTTTTATTTTCCTTGACAGCTATGTATTGCTGTTTCTTTAATTTTTCACGAGATATGCTAAATTTCTGATTCAAGTTGTTTCAATAAGTCATCAATATCTTCAATGACTGGCTCTGGATAATCAAGGTCTATTGTATTAAAATCAATTGAAATATTACAGTATTTATTCAAAAATTCTTCAGGGTCGTTCCTTATCATTTTATTTACGTTTTCTAGAGTATAGGATGAAAAACAGCTCGGATACTTCTTGTCAATCATCTCACGAATTTTTATCCTGATAAAGAATTCCAGCGGGAGTATTCTAGGAGGTTCGGTTCGTTCAGATAAACAGAGTTTTTCGTTGGGATGCAGAATCTTCAACGCTATACATTCAACGGGTGGTTCTCCATCATTAATTCTAGACTTCACTTTAAATCTGGTTTTATCTTTTGTTATAAGGACATTATATTTGTCGCGCCACTCATGTAAGATATTATCAATATTTGAATAGTTACCATCTTTCATCCACGTTTCAAATATCTTACACGTTAAAATTAGTTTACTAGATTGCTTATGACGTTCAAGACCACTAACCGACAAATCTTTATCAAGAACTACGCCAATATAGTTTATATATGGTTGCCTTGAATTTGGATCTTTGGTTTTCTGGCCAAGTCTATTCGAAAATTTGTTTCGGTTCAACTGCACCATCTGCATAATATGCTCATAAGCTCTAAGTGCCTCTGCTTCTGGTGTGTTTAGTCTTACCGAGTCAAGAATTAACTTCTTGATAGAAACCGTGTCCAGTTCTACGTTGAAGCATTCTTGAAACAAATCTCCGGTTAGCATAAGTACTGCGACCATCTGCGCTGTGCGCTCTTTATAACGCTGGTCTGTTTCAAGTTCTGGTATTAAATTGTCAAGGAGCTTGTGATACCGCTCCAACACGCTGCTGCTATCCAGAGTAAGCAGGTAATCAGCTAACAAGTGTATCGGAAGTGCGCAGTACTTTCGTGAGAACTTGTCAACCTCATGTGCTTGCTCGGCGCTATCAGTCCAGGTAATACTCCCGAAATTGAGAACTCTTACCTTTAGACCGTCGGCAGTCGTACTGGTGTCAAAGATTGAGTGTTCACCGCTAGACAGAACGGTTGTAGCCCAACGCCTTGGCGTAGCAGAATCACCTGTGCGAGTAGCTCTTGCCTTTCCCTTACCGGAATGTAACCCGTAGATGAACTGACTTAAGTCCAGCTTGCGGTCTACCATGCCAAATTCGTCGAACAGTACGGTGAATCCTTGATTTCCAGCCAGCTCAGCCGCCTTACCGTTCTCTGTGCCATACCAGGTAGATGATAAGGACTGCTTGTTGTTGCCGGGGAAAGGGTTTCCACACATACTTACCGCCAGATTACAGCTTGTAGTTTTTCCGGTGGTGGAACAGCCATAGATGTTTACCACTATGGTGTTCATCGTAGTGAAGCAATTGAGATACCCGACCAGACACGAGGACAACCCTAACAGCATACTCAGTTCCAAGGTTGGGTGTCCCAGAATATGCTCCTGCACATCCTTGACAAAACCGTCCTTAGTCCCTTGCGGCTGTATGTCGAGATTGCCTTTGTATCTTGCCTTGAACCCTGTGTTGGAATGAAGCGTGTAACCTTTGAAGCACAGTTCGCCGTTGCTGTCCAGCTCCCAGCCAACACGTTTGTAGACGTTTGTTGGTGTGAGCTTTTGAGCCTGTTCGGTTATGTACTCCTTTAGATTACCGACATTCTCGTTTGGAATCAGATAACCATGGGATTCAAGGGCTTTGACAAGGTTATCTGCCGCAACACTTGCTGTCATCGGCGGAGCGTTGCTGTTTTGAAACATCAGGTCATACTCGACTTCACCAGTTTCAATGTTGCAAGTCATTTTCTTGACCGTAACATCGTTGCCGATTACTTCAAGCGTACCCTTGTCCTTGGGGATACCATAGACGACAGTACCATCGTCCAGTATTCCCGTTGCGTAGTTACGCATAGTAACAACCACCTTTCAAAATATTGTGCTTCCCGTTTTCGGGTCAAGCCACCCAGTAAGATACTGTCATATCTGTAAGCCTATAACATCTCTTGCTGGAGTGGTTATATTATAGCTCATTTTTTCCTGTATGTCAATGCACAATTTTCTTGATACTAGCCACTATATATTGATTTTATGCTATTTGCGTTAGTTTGACAATTGGAAATTCATTGTGCAGATTTGCCATTCAATGCAATCTATTAGCATACATAAGTAAATTTTTCAGCAAGTGAATCAATGCCCAGTCGATGGGCTAAGCTTGATTTTTTTGAAAAATAATTTCCAGTTATTCTTATCTAACAGAATTTCGTTTTTTGTATAATAGTCACAATACCGCTCTTTGCATACAGCAAATATTTGTGAATTATTTTTTGTGTGTCCGTTTGTAAAATTTTTCACGGACACCCGTTTGTGACGGACTTTCAAAGGAGAACGGTCTGCTTTCCGTTGTCCGTGAAATTTACAGCAAAAAAAGAACAGGAATTACCCTGTCATTTTCAGCGTGCTATTATTTAGGCTTCTTGCCCGTTTTGGCTATACCATAGATAGTAACAACTGTTGTAACGCCTGCGGCTATTGCTTCAACCGCTGTTGAAATTCCGGCTACTGCCGCTGTTATTGCCATTATCATGCTTTCACCTCCATTCACATAATGCACTCAAACGCTACGACTACAACGATACCTACCGCCAGTCCTGCCAGATAATATCCTACCATGCTATCACCCCCCATTCTAGGAACATAGGCAGAGTCGCTATGTTCCTCAGTATTCCTCGGCGAGGAGCATTGTTTCATGGTCGCCATCGTCAATTACATACACCTTTCCGATGAATGTGGTCGGTGCTGTCAGAGTGTACCTATTCTTGAATGGCTTTGGCTGCTCCTGCTCGTGTATTATGACCTGCTGACCGTCCTCAACGCTCAATCTGAATATTTGCAGATAGTCCAGTTTCTCAACGTCCTTGCGGCGGTCTATGAGATTCCACATTATCATCATGAGATAGAGAGGAACGGTGCTGTCAACGCCTCTTGTGACGTATCTGTTACCGCTGTTGAACATAATCATCAGCCCCTTTCATTTCTTCTGGAGTAATATCCTCCGGCGTTACTATGGTGATGGCGTACTCGGTAGCCGGGAGATACAGCGCACTTATGTAATGGTTTATGTGCTTCACTAACTCGACAGGCTCGGTGGTGTAGTCGAGATGTATGCGCTTGATGTCCTCAACGTCATGAACATTTTCAGCCAGCAGAATATAGCCGCCGTCAATGCCGGGTGAGTTGTAGCAGTTATCCATAGTGGCGGCAATATCGCATAGCTGTTCCAGTACCTCTGGGGGAACACGGTCAGCTAAAGTCAACGCTTCGGTCTTAGTTCTGAATTGATACAGCATGATTTTTTCCTTTCATAGAATACGCCCTGACTCATTGTGAATCAGGGCGTGTGGTTTTCTTCCTGCGCTTGGGCTTTTCTTCGGGGATTAGGGTTTGCTGTTCCGGCTGTTCTTGTGGTTCTGGAATAGGTTCGGGCTGAATGGTTGTCGGTACTGCCTTTTCTTCCTGATACGCTTTCAGTTCATCGTATGAGAACGGCGACAGAATCCAGTTACGAACAGCAGGACATAACGGGTGATAGAATTTCCGTCCTCTTGCGTCCGTAATGCAGTTCAGTTTCTTCTGGAATGGTTTGAGCATATCCAGAACCTGCTTCTGCATACGGAGGACGGTTTTGTTTCCGTCACCGCCTGTGCCTGTTGCGAAAATGATTATGTCGGATTTCTCGGCGTTCTCCATGATGTAATTCATGTTTTCCTCGTCAATGTCGAGAGTGCTGTGTTTGCCGCTCATGCTGGAGAACAGATTGACAATATTCACGCTGCCATATTCCAGACGTTCAAGATTCTGCAAGACAAACATGGTCGTGTGGTCTACCGTTACTGTATCTGCGAAGCTGGGATAGAGCATGATTATTTCCGCAGAGGGTTTGTCGCTGTTCCATTCCTTACGGAGCAGATAGCGGTGAGTTTTGTCATCGTTGTAGATGACGGTGGTTTGCATGGTGGTTGTTTCGGTTTGCATGGGTTTACCTCCTTGATGTTTATTCAAGGAGATAATATATGCTTGTAAGAGGCTTTGAAACTGCTCCGCCGATTTAATAACAATTTATTAAATACAGTAGTGCCGTAGCTTTCTATGGCGCAGATTCATTTATAAAGGAGATAACCATTATGTCTAAATCCGATTACAAATTCACTCAGAGATATGCGAGAACGCTCTCAAAGAATAAACCACATGAGCTGAAAGAGTTCTTCCCGGCTGGTATCTGGAACAACAAATCCAACAAAGAGAAACGTGCGCTCGGCAGAACATTCAAACGGCTCGTTCGAAATGATATGCTATATTTTATATCTCATTATGAGGTGCATAGCAACAAGCATACCTACTATTATATCTCGGAATGAAAATACTCCTAACGTCTTTGGGGCGTTAGGAGTATTTGACGAAAATTGTCGGTTATTTTTCTCAGTCGGACGTATGTCCGGCGTGGTAAGTATAATTTATCTTGTAAAACCTTACTTATTGTCAATAAAATCGAAAAATGACTTTACCAATTCCATTGCGTGCTGTATCTCTCTGTCTGACCGTCCTTTGATAAGTTCAGACCATTCTTTTGTGCTCTTTTCTACTGTATCAATAGGAGTGCCTTTCACAAGATAGTCAGAGGTGACGTGAAAGAAGTCTGCCAGCTTTGTAACTATATCCATGCTTGGATTACGTTTATCTGCTTCAATCAATGCAATATAGCTCTCACTGATATAAAGCCTGTCCGCAAGCTGTATCTGTGTAAGTCCTTTATCTGTTCGCAGCTTTTTTACACGTTGTCCGAATGTACTTTCAACCATAGAATCACACCCCTATCTATATAAGTATATCATTGAGGGGAATATTATAATCTTTCCTATTGTAATTTTATACTTGACAAATAGTAAGTTTTGCTGTATAATAAGAGTTAGACGAGATGTTTACATCAGGTCTAACATTACATAACGAAAAGGAGTTTGTACCATGGCTTTTTTTAACAATCTGAAGAATACGGCTGGGTCTTTAGGCAAGGGCGCAATGAATGTAGTGAACACTGGTGCTACCGATGCAAAGGACGCTTCTGAAATTGCGGAAATCAAAAGAGAACTGGATTCCATTGAAAATGACATCATGAGCGGTTATACGCAGATAGGCAAAAAATATGTCGATTATGTAAAAAAGACAAATGAAATGCCGGGTATTGACGTATCTGATGTGCTGAAAATGCTTGACCCCAAATTTGAACGCAGAGATGAGCTTCAGGCAAAAATGATTGAAATCGAAAAGCGCAGAAAGGACAGAACTCTGCTTCAGGAGAAATCGGCAGTCGAAGCACAGGTTCAGGCTGAAATTGAAAAGCTTGACAAGGCGCTGGCTATGGATTTAATCGGGCAGGACGAATACAACACTAAGGTTAATCAGCTCAAAAAGCGTGTTGATAATTTTGAAGCTATCAAAAAAGTTCAGCAGAAATGCGAGATGGGAATTATTACTGCGGCTGAGCGTGACAAGGAAATTGAAGCACTTCTCATGTAATTCATGTATCTGTATCTGAATAGCGAAAAATGCGGTAGTCGGTTTGGCTGTCGCATTTTGCTTTTTCGAACCCTTATGTTGGCAAGAAAAAAAGTCCCGACCACTACCATATTCTGCCATTGACTAATGTGCCATATTGTGCTACAATACATAATAGCAAACGAGGTAGAGAGATTAAACTGATACGTTTCATCTCGACCAGAATCGCACACCAATTTTGATACAATGCGTATCACGATTGGTGTTCTTTTTTATGTGCAAAAATCCTGTGTTTACAAGGGTTTATCCACAATTTTTTAACGATAACAGGCTCTGCGGCATTCCAAAAGCGACGACAGCAGAGCCTGTTACATTTTATTCAAATCGATTTTTAACGAAAGGTCATAGAGGTGTGCATTTTCGGCAAAGGGCTGTGAACATATTTATTATTCCTGAGAAGAGCAAGAGAATAACCGTAAAAATTCGCTCACCAAGGCATAGCCGCCTTTGGCAATTCCGCCTCGCCGATACTTCATCTTTTTTCAGATGATTTGCTCGGCGGGGCGAAAACTGCTTTATCGGCAGCACACTTAGGCGTAGCCGCCTTTGGCAGTTCCGAGGCGCAGGAGCGTTGGCTATATAATTTATAGGGTTGTTTTACTTGCAGGAAGCAAATATATTACGATAATTTCAAACAGAAGAAAAATAGTGATTGATATCAGCACGATACTTTATGTTCAGTTGATAGGAAAAATGAGGTGTGCGGCTTGCTTTTGTAGATTCGAGCCGCTTTATTGTCGTTTTGGGACACATTTATTGACAGTGAATACCAAATACTGTATAATCAATTTCGTATAGGTTTGGCTCTTTATTCAAGGGCAATGTGGATCACAAACTTGTACAAACAGTCCATCAGGGAGCGGTGTCCGGCGGCGGAGTTATGTGCGCTTCTGAGGGTCAGGTACAGCTTAATACGTCTTAGGCGCTTATTTGCACTATTATCCTTGTTCGGTAAATGTTAGTAAGCCGTTCAAGGCGTTTGACGGCAGAGGGTATTTTGGCATATCCGAATTGCTGTCAAAGACATTTCAAGGAGGAGTAGTTATGACAAAGAAACTGAAGAAACCAATAGCGTTCCTGACGGTGTTCGCTATGCTTCTGTCTGTGCTGCTGTATTTCCCCGCGGGGACATTCGGCGGTTTCGGGCTGGGCGTAAGGGCGAGCGCGGCGGAACCGACCGGCGACGGCTCATCAAACAACCCGTACATACTCACAACCAAAGATCATCTGTACTGGTTTGCTAACCAAGCCAACAACGTAAATCGTGGTATTTGCGCCAAGCTCGGAAATAATATCACAGTCAATTCGAGTGTACTGGATTCAAACTGTAATCTGAAATCCGGTCCCTTTGATGCGTGGACGCCTATAGCTAATTACTGCGGTATATTTGACGGAAATAACTATTCCATCAGCGGAATATATGTCAATAATACTGGTACTTCTTACCAGGGTTTTTTCGAGAGCATAGGTAAATCTGACAGTGAAAGTGGATATGTAAAGAATCTTACAATCACGGATTCCTACATCAGCGGCGATGAAAAATGTGGTGGTATCTGCGGTTATGTGAATCTCGGAACTATCTCAAACTGCACATTTAAAGGAGTTGTTAAAGGCACTGAGTATGTCGGCGGTATCGCCGGACGCTTTCAGCGTGCTTACGACAACGCCGACATACTAAACTGCTCAAGCTACGGTAAGGTCATCGGCACGGAGGGAGTAGGCGGTATCGTCGGAAGTGTCTTTGGGGATCCTAACAAAGGCTATACTCAGACTATTAAAAACTGCGAAAACTACGCCGAGGTCAGCGGCGAACAAATGGTCGGCGGATTATTCGGCTACATCGTGAATTACAAGGTTAATTTTGAGAACTGCCACAATTACGGCGGTGTTACGGCAGCAACTGAGAGAAGTATACAAACATATGTCGGCGGTATCTGCGGATCAGCGGCATATTTGACGAGCTCCTTCTGCACGTTTGTCAACGTTAATAACTGCACCAATAGCGGCAGCATAACCGGTAAAACATACGTCGGTGGTATTTTTGGCAATGCCATATCGTATAACACGTATACTTTCAAAAACTGCTCCAACAGCGGCAGCATAAGCGGCAATGAGCGTGTCGGCGGTTTGCTTGGTTATATTCGCTCGGCAGAGGTAAGCGACTGCTACAACACCGGCGCTGTAAGCGGAGAACAATTTGTCGGCGGTATCTGCGGATACTCCTACGGCGACCAAACAAAATTCACGAGGGTTTACAATACCAGTAAGATCACGGGAACCGTCCAGTATATCGGCGGTTTGTTCGGTAAGACTGAAAGTGCCGTGCAATATGTCACCGAAAGCTACAACACGGGCGAAGTCGACGGAACGGGAGCACAAGGCGTCGGCGGTATTATCGGCAGCTGCAACCGCGGAACCTTGCCCCAATCAGTTAAAAACTGCTACAACACAGGAAATATTACCGGAGCGAATTATGTAGGCGGTATCAGCGGTGTTAGCGGCTGCATTAATACTTCTTCCGTAGAATACTGCTTTAATACAGGAAAAGTCACCGCCACGGGTGGGAGCGCTTATGGTCTGGTAAGCTCAGGCGGTGAAGCTCATGTGACGATTTCAAACTCTTATTATGACGTAGATGTAAACCCCGACATGACGATTTATAATTCCGACAAAATCGCAAAACAAATGCCCACTTCGGCTTTTGAAAGCGGCAAGGTAGCTTATTTGCTCCAGGCAGGCGGCGGAAACTGGGGTCAGAGAATCAGCAGAGATGTCTTTAACACGCTTGACAAACACCCTGTGTTAACGACCGGTTCGACTAGCTCGAAATACAGGGTTTACTATGCGACGTATCCGGAGCATGTGGATTACTACCACAACCACAATTCAAGCGCAGTCTGCGCAATATGTCCGTTTAATCCGGTACAACCGAGTGTTATAGACGGAGTATACCAGATATCCGATTCAGGCGAGCTGCTCTGGTTTTCACAGTATGTAAACGGTACTTTGGACGCAACCGGCACACACCCTGACGCAAAGGCTGTTCTCAAGGCGAGCTTTACAATAAACAGCGATCTCTTAAATAAAGTCAATGACAACAACACGTTCAATGAGAATGAATGGCAGCCTATTGGTTCAAACGCTGCATTCACCGGCAGCTTTGACGGACAGGGACATACTATCAGCGGTTTGTATTACGATAATGATACTCAAGGATATATCGGTCTATTCGCTAAGATAGGCAGCGGCGGCAAGGTCACCAATGTCGGCGTGAACGATTCTTATTTCAATGGCAGCGATAATGTCGGCGGTATTGCAGGACAGAACGCCGGTGAAATATCCAACTGTTTCTTCTTCAAGGGAACAGTAACCGCAGCTTCCGGCACAAATGTGGGCGATATATGCGGCTCTAACAGCAGCAGCGTAACAAACTGCTATTACCTCGCAGCCAGCGAAACCGACAGTATTGACGGCACAACAGCAATGTCTGAGGGCAGCTTCACCAGCGGCGAGGTGGCTTATAAGCTTAACGATAATCCCTCTGAACCCGTATGGGGACAGCTTATTCGCACTGACGCTTTCCCTGTTCAGATAGACAACGCAAATACCGTATATTACGGCAGGAAGAATCCTGTATATCACAATCATACCGCAGAAATAACCTACTGCGATGATTGTCCGTCTTATTTTGGTGCGGCAACAGCTCCGAGCCCAAACACTGAAAACGAATATGAGATTAGTAATATAGACGAGCTTTATTGGTTTGCGAAGTATGTCAACAGCGGAAACACGGGTGCACATGCTGTTCTTATGCAGGATATTGAGGTAAACCAGAGAGTTCTGGACGCAAACGGCAACCTTATAAGCGACACAATTCCATACTGGACGCCTATCGGTACGGACTCCAATCCTTTCACCGGCAGCTTTGACGGTCAGTGTTTCAAGATAAGCGGTTTGTATGTTGACAGCAGTGCAGACAATATCGGTCTGTTCGGCGTTATCGGCAGCGGAGGCGGGGTTTCCAATGTCGGTGTTATTGATTCCTATTTCAGTGGAAACGACTATGTCGGAGGTATTGCCGGAAAGAACAACGGTACAATAACCGGCTGCTTCAGCATGAGCACTGTCAGCGCAACAGGTTCAAACATAGGCGGTATCAGCGGCAGCGGCGGCACTGTAAATCACAGCTTCTACCTTTCGGACAACGATTCGGGCGAGACTAAAACCGCAGAGCAGTTCACAAACGGCGATGTTGCATACAACCTCAATTCCTCACAGAATACTCCTGTATGGGGACAGGTGATAGAAAGAGATCTGCTTCCTGTATCCTACAATGATGTAAACAAGGTTTATTTTGCGCAGGACATTTACCACAACCACAGCGGCGAATTGTGTGATTTATGTAATGCTATTCTGCCCACCGTGCCTGATTCGGAAAACGACGTATATCAGATAACCAAGGCAAGCGAGCTTGAATGGTTCGCGCGGTGGGTAAACAGCGGAAATACCACAGCAAAGGCTGTTCTGAAAAACGATATCAAGATCAATGCGAACGTAATAGCCGCTGACGGAACCGTTAACAGTGGCTCATTCCTTACGATCACCTCTGTCGGAACGCAGGCGAACCCCTTTGATGGCTCGTTTAACGGCAACGGCTATACAATAGGCGGTCTTTATTTCGATAACGCAAGCGCAAGCAATGTCGGTCTGTTCGGATCTACGGGAAGCAATGCTTCGATAACAAAGCTGCGCATTGCGGATTCGTATTTCAGCGCAAATCAGTATGTCGGCAGTATCTGCGGCAATAACGCAGGCAATATCTCCGAGTGCTGCGTCGAAAACTGCGTTGTAACCGGAAAGGACGCCGGCGGTCTTTGCGGCAGCAACAGCGGTACGATCAAGAACTGCTATAATACCGGAAAAGTCAGCGGAGATAAATCCGGCGGTATTTGCGGCTCAAACAGCGGCACAGTTTCATACTGCTATACAACTACCAAACTCAGCGGCAATAATCACGGCGGAGTTTGCGGAACCGGTTCATGTGAAAACAGCTACTACCTTAAAGAAACCGCTCCCGACATTAGCTCGGGTATCGGTACACCGATATCTTTTGTCGATATGACAAATGACGATATCCTCACCACTTGGGGAGTCGGCTCGGAATGGGGAAAAACCTCCAATAACCTCAACGACAGGCGTCTGTATTTACCGAATCTTTCGGCTATCAGAAGCAGCGACACGTCCGTTACCTATACTCCTAAGTTCGTATTAAAGAACACCAACACAACCCCGATCCTTTACAAGGACGATCTGAAATTCACATTTGAAACTGTGCTGGATGTTCCCGACATCGGCGAAGTTCATGTACCAATCATCGCTTCACCGACTGATCTTCTGCCGAGTAATTTCAGCTTCAGTCACAACGACGAGCCGTTTGACCTTGGAACTCTTACCTTTGATTATCGGAGCAGCAGCCGTTTGGATCTTAAGATAAGCGGACGCTATGTCGGATATTTCAACATTAACTTTCAAACCGGAATAATCAATGTGTATTTTGCCGAGGATATCAACGCAGGCACATACAAAATAGAGATAGCATACAACGGAACTGGCAATCCGTTTTTCACAGGTACTTCTGCGACCTGCACATTCAATATCACACCGGCGCAACCCACGGTCAACATACCGAGCGCTTCTGATATTACCTACGGCGAGTCGCTTGCGGCGTCTGTGCTCAAGGACAGCAGCGGTAATACAGACAGCACATGGGTATGGCTGGACAGCACTATTGTCCCTGCTGTAAGCGAAAACCAACAGACGATAGTTACGGCAAATGTTGTCGATGATGTGAACTATGATTATTCAGGCGTTTATGGCTACGACCCGACAACTCACCTCGTTAAGCAAAACATCACGCTTACGATCAATCCGGCTGTTCCGTCTATTGTCGTAACGACAGAGCCCTCGGCGACTATTCCGGGCAAGACCGTAACCGTTAGCGCAGCGGTCAGCAACCCCATTAATTCAACGCTGAACGATCTCCCGCCTGTGGAGTTCTCCTACCTCATAGGCAACGGCGCTGAACAGGCGATAACCAACGGTTCCTTTGTTATCCCTGAGGATACAGAGCTCGGAACTGTTATCACGATAATCGCCAGAACTCCTGAAACAACAAAATACGCAGCGGGTACCGACAACCAAACAACTGTGATAGTCACCGACTGCACACACGCAGGAAAGGTGCTGAAATACGACGAGAACAGCCACTGGTATCACTGCGACAACTGCGGCGCTGACCTTAACAGAGAAGCTCACAGCGGCGGCACGGCTACCTGCACGAATAAGGCAGTCTGCACCCTTTGCAAGCAGAAATACGGCACAGTAAACGAAAACAACCACACGCACATTGCAACGGAATGGTCGGCAGACGACACAGGACACTGGCACGAGTGCGCAGACTGCCATGCGCAGGTTGATAAGACGGCGCATACCTCAAGCGGCGCTGCTACCAGCGAACTCGCGGAGATCTGCACGATTTGCGAGTATGAAATAAACCCGAAGCTCGGTCATGTGGCAACACCTGTAATTACCCCCAAAAGCGGCACTTTCACCGGTTCGCAGGAGATCACGATAACCTGCCGGACTGAAGGCGCGGATATCTACTATACGACTGACGGTAAAACGCCGACAACATCAAGCACAAGATACACAGGCGCATTTACAGTCAGTGCAACTACGACGGTGAAGGCAATCGCGGTCAAACTCGGAATGTCAGACAGCGATGTCGTATCCGCCAAATTCACCAAAACGTCTTATGGCGGAAGCGGCGGTAGTGGCGGAAGCGGAGGCGGAAGTGGCAGAGGTGGAAACAGCTCCACAACGTCTAACCCCTCTATCGGCGGTTCTGAAAAGAGCTGGAGCGATATTGCGGCAGACCTTGCAAAGCTCGCGATCGATTCTGAAGTAACGATCAAGCTTAATGGCAATACCACAGTTCCTGTTGAGGTCATCAAGGTAATTGCTGAAAGAAAACTAAAGGTCACATTTGTTGTTGACACCGTGAAAAGCTGGAAAACAGACGGCGCAGAGATAAAAACTCCCGCGGCGGCTGACTTAAAATTCACAAAAACGTCAGGCGCAAAATCCGATGGTCTGCGTGGTATCGTGGGTCTTAGATTCACTATAAACGATACGAATATCCCGACAGACCTTGAAATCGCATTCAAGACTGAACACGCAGGCAAGTTCGCAAACCTATACAGGTACGTTGATGGCAAGCCGGTGTTCGTGACCTGCTCGAAGCTCGGTGCGGACGGAAAGGTGATCCTTCACGATGTCGTTGAAAAGGGCGATTACGTTGTAATGCTCTGTGAGTTCAGCGACAGACCCGGCGACATGAACAATGACGGAACAATGGACGTCTTTGACGCATCTGCAATACTAAAGGATCTTGTTGAGCTTGAAAAGGGCAAAAATCCGCTTATGGCTGACTTTAACAGCGACGGAGAGATTAATGTGTTTGACGCTTCAGCAATTCTGAAAAGAATTGTTGGTTTAGCGTAATCGCAACTGAATAGCAAAATGGGCGTACAGAAAGGGTGCCCCTTTTGGCAGTTCCGCCTCGCCGACACTTCATCTTTGCGCAAGATGATTTGCTCGGCGGGGCGAAAACTGCTATATCGGCAGCCAACTAATGTACGTCCATTTCTCTTGTCGCGAATGCTGAAAGTTTTCAAGTGAAAGTCACTGCGAGTATATAGAAATTCTCTGCTTCAATTCCTGTTCATTTTGACATCTGACATATCCGGTATCGAATGCCGCTCACCGGGTTTCTTTTGTCATTATATCCGACACAGCGCAGGCATAAAAAGAAGAGCACTCCTTACCGGAGCGCTCATTATTGTCTGTTTTTACTGATTCAGTTCACAGAGTGTTCGTCTTTTTTCTCTTTCCACTCCTGCATGACCAGCTTTTCATTTCTCTCCACGATAAACTTCATTCTATAAAGCATATCAAGCGGCATATTACTGCTGCTTACCTCCATGTGCCTGATCACTTTGGTCATTATAGCGTTATACTCAGTATTGCCAAGATATACGATATTCAGGGTTACTGTTTCTGATTTTGTATCATACCAGATCGCATAATTATCTATGACTGCGTCGGCGGAATTGAACAGCGCCTCTCTTTCTGACATTTTTTCACGCTCTGCAAAAACACTTTCTACGGTAGTATCAACAGATGTTTGTTCCCAAAAGGTGCCGTCCATGCCGCTTCTGCCGTGTGAATATTTCAGAGGTTCATACTCGTCATAGCTATCCAAACCAACCTTTTTGAGAATGGCTGAAATACACTGATGGCAGAACGGAACGACCCTATCATCAACCCAGTCCCACGCCCAGCGTTCCGGCAGGCTGCTCCACCCTCTGCGCAGCGCTTCCTGAAAATCAAGCGGATAATTTCGCAGGCGCTTTTCGTTTTTCGCAGGAACAGGCTCTATTGAAAGTGATGTTGTTATTTTGTCATACGTTATCAGTCCTATTATATCGTTGTCGTAATCGCTGTCCCTCATCAAGTGCTTTTCGATATACTGCGCACGGTCACTGATTACAGGATATGCCACATATTTCACCGGAGTATTCTCCGCTCCTTCACAGGCAGGCTTAAAGCTGTATGTTTCGTTCAATGAGCAGGGAAGCAGCGGCAGACGCTCCCTTGTCGCTATGACAAAGAGGTTATCCGACTCAAGCGCTTTTTGCGCGAATTCCTTGCTTGTAAGGAATTTGCCCCCGCTGTCTGCAAAAAGAATAGAATCATGCGTTCTTTCCAAAACGCTTTCCCAGAATTCATCATTAAGCACACGGCATATTTTATCACATGACAGGGTTATCCTGCTTTTTTCGCCCAACTCGGAGTATGCCTTTATCATATTTATAAAGGCTGTTCTGCCCGCCACCCTGTTTCCGCTTAGTATCGTGACCTTGCTTTTTATTTCAAGCTCAAAACTTGCACGTTCCGATGATACAACTATCTTGTATTTTTCCAAAATGCAATCTCCTATCAAAAAACTTACGATTGATGGATATAATCATCAAGTATACAATCTGCTGAATGCTCTCGATGAAGATGTCTATTGGCTCACTCGACGAAAATGAAACATTTTTGTAAGCTCTGCGCTCCAATCTGTTTCTGCGTTAGAATCTGGCATTATAACGCACTTTAACCTATCGCAGCCCACCAGCATTGCGGTGGTATCCGTATCAGGCGATATATCGAAACTACTCATGTCAATTTTCTCCAAATGGTCGCACTGCATGAACATACGGCTCATGTCAGTGACGGACGATGTGTTTATACCACTTAAATTAACTTCGGTTAAGCAGCCGCACCATTCAAACATTCCTCGCATATTTGTTACCCCAAAAGTATTGAAACAACTCAAATCAAGATTTTGTATAGCACTAAAGCTGAACATATAGCTTAAATCAGTGATTTTTTGAGAATTATTAATGATCTTCAAAGAACGGCAGTTTCGGAAGGCATATACTGATTCTGAATTAATTCTGTATAACCCCGATACAAATTCAGGTATTGTAAAAGTTCCTGTCAAAGTGAGGACTTCTTCCAATAAAACCGAATTCCCATTCAAACAATATATTGCGTCCTTATACATAACGTGAGCTTCTCTGCCGAGGAGCATATTTTTTACTTTGATCCTTTCAACTTCTTCCGATGTTTTCGCTGTTAAAACATTTTGGACACAAATCACTTCGATTTCCTCCTTGCTTACAAACCAGACATTGAAGTCGCGCCGCCAAGAAGAGCGAGATCAAACATCATCGCCCTCCTACCTTAAAAGTTCACGAGCTATGGGTATGAGTTCTTTCATCGTGTGAACAGTCTGCTGTGTATTCTCGATGAAGATATCGAAAGGTTCTTCTCCGAAATTCATTATATGCCGCAGATTGATCATGATGTCAATATTTTCTTCCTGCCTGAGCCTTGCTATCTCCAAAATCCATTTGGCGCAGTTATCGCCGCACTGCGATGCATTGAATACATTCTCAGGCTCGCAGTATATCAGGATAAGCGTCTTAGCGCTTGCAGACAGCAGCGATGGCGCAATCTGCTCATGGAGTGAGTTTTGTATGTGTCTGCGATTTAACACCACTGCCCTGTCAATATCCCACACCATTGCCTTTACTATATCGTAGTCAAACCATTCTTCATCATAAGAATTTCCGAAATACACAGATGTGTCATAAATTGCCCTGTGCGTGTTCCAAAATACTATTCTAAGCATATATGTATTCCTTTCATAATGATCCATATAAGGTTTGGCAAGCTCTAATAATATACGAACAAGAGAGTTTATCTCCATTGAGTATAAGCCAAATGCAGGCTCATCGATAATGAGATAATCCCCTTTTCTGCATAGTAGCGTCAGAATATTAAAAAATTCCTGTGTAAATTTGACATTTGGCTAATCAGTTTCGATGACCAGACTGTTGCCGGATATCTCAATTTCACCATAGTAAGTGATAAGGTAATTATCCTCCATACGTTTCAGCGCCCTTATGCGCGAGGCATTGTACCCGCTGTAATTCGTATCTCCAATGTTCGTGATAACGCTTTTTCCGGCAGCTGTGTATCTGTCTAGGATCTTTTTTACAAAAAGCGTTTTTCCCGAAGCGTTGTTGCCTGTTATCCATTGCATAAATTCTCCTCTATAAATGGACAGGACAACTTTTATACCGTCCTGCCCGAATTGCTATGATATTACAGTTACATTTGATAGCTATATTATATTGATAGATTTATAATATTAATGCAACACCCGAAAAAATAATGACACATAAAGCGCCTCGTGATATAATGGGAGTAACCACACAACCCAAAAGGAGGAAGCAATATGTGTCATTACACCCATTTTACCACAGAAGAGCGGGAGTTGTCAAGAGTTTTGCAAG
>JAGAJA010000074.1 GCA_017829075.1 Oscillospiraceae bacterium
ATCAAAAAGAAGCGGACTATATAGATACAGCAACGGAATCAAAGAGATTGCAAGCGAAATACATGGAAGAAAAAGATCCTACACTTAAATCTAAACTTAAATCTGAATATAAAGCCGTGAATAGTAAGGCAATCGAACTCAGTAAACATTTCTCTTCACATGAGGATACGTTGATAGAGTACGACTCTGTAATAAATCAGATGCTCATGGAGTATGAGATGAATTCAAAGGATCGTTCTTCGCAGCATTACAGACAGCTTAAGGCGGCGGCTCTGAGAGCTCATGTTGACCGCATGAAGGCAAAGGCTAAGAGAAATCAGGAGAACAAGTAACAACTTCATCTCCACCTCCGGAACATATTTCCTGTTCCGGAGGAATTGTATTCCTTGCTTGGAATTAGATCAGAATAAAACATCAGCCGTTCCTTATTAGGGTGTTGCCGATAAAGCAGTTTCCGACCCGCCGAGCAAATCATCTGTGAATAAGATGAGGGTTCGGCGAGGCGGAACTGCCCCAAGGGGCGCCCTTTGCAGAAACGGCTGAGTTTTCTTTAATTCCAACCCTTGCAGACGTCTATCCACGAGTTGAAGCCGGAGTATTTCTCAAGCTCCGGGAGGGTAAGTTCAATTGCGCTGTTGCTGCTTCCGGCGGCGGGATATACCGTTTCAAAGCGCTTCAGCGATATGTCCAGGTATACATCAACACCGTCGTTTACTGCAAACGGGCATACGCCGCCGACAGAGTGTCCAACCAGCTGCGTTACCTCGTCCGGGGTGAGCATCTTTGCCTTTGTTCCGAACTGCGCCTTGTACTTTGGATTGTCTATTTTCGCGTCCCCGGCTGCGACAATAAGCACCGGCTTGTCCGAAACCATGAAGGACAGCGTTTTTGCGATCCTGCACGGTTCGCAGCCTATCGCCTGTGCCGCCAGCTCCACTGTGGCGCTGGATACGTCAAATTCGGTGATGCGGTTTTCAATTCCAAGCTTTGCGAAATATTCTCTTACCTTTTCTATTGCCATGATTTTCCCTCCGAAAATATACTTCCAAATATATATTATATCACATATAAAGGATTTTTTCAACAGTTTTTACTCCATTTGTTGACATATTGTCGCAAAAGTGATAGAATATTATGAAAAGGGGGTTGGATAATGAAAAACACGGCAAGGCTTCGGGTGATCTGTTTCATTGTGATACAATTCATGGTGTGTGCCTGTGCATTTCTGTACAGCAGAGAATATGATGATCTGAGAGTAAACGGATTAGGCATTACAGAGGAGAGCATTTATATTGACGGCTCGGATATGACTCCGCTTTATAACGCGATGTCTGAGGCATATTTCGGTATATTGGGCGGCGTAGTGCTTGCGATATATTTCGGGTATATGGCTATGCTGACCGCGGGATTGATAATACCTTTACGGCTTATCGCGGTAAGGAAAAACTCGCTGATAAAGCCTGGAGAGCATAAGGCGGCTCTTGGGGTTATTCTGGGTGGAATTGTCCTGACGACTGGCGCGTCGGCGCTTTTCATCAGTATTGAATCAGCGCTGCCGACATTGATACTGCTTATTCCGGCGTTGATCATGGAAATGCTGATTTACTGGTTGTGTTTGTACCGCAGAGGAAGAATAAAAAATATGAGCTGTCCGTGACGGGCAGCTCTTTTTTTAGTAGTTACGCGCTATCCAAACATACTCATAAGCTGCGCCGTCAGCAGACCTCCGCCGGTTCCTACGACATACCCCAGCAGTGCCATTATTATCCCCACTGGAACAAGCGCGCTGCTGTAAGTCCCGGCTAGCACCGGAGCGGTGGCGGTTCCGCCGATGTTCGCAAGGGAAGCAACTGCGCAGGTGAAGATATCAAGCTTCAGCAGCTTCGCTAGGATCAGCATTATCGCCGCGTGGATCGCCAGAATAATAAATCCGGTCAGAAGCCATGCGGGAGCGTTTCCCATTGCGCTCAGATCCGCGCGGGAGGCGATCAGCGCCACCACGATATAGAGCAGTACGTTGGAGATCTCCTCAGTGCCTTTGATCCTGCCGAAGGGGGTCATGGCGAGAATTACACCAAGCGCGGTGATCATCAGCACAGTCCATGTCGCCTTGTCGAAGAACGGAACCAGATCTCCGACAATTGCTCCAAGCTTTGTGCAGACCGCGGAGGCAAGCAGCCCTGCGCCGAGCAGTATCGCTATATTTTGCCATGTGAGCGGCTTTGTGTCGGCTTTCGCTTCCTGCTCAAGAGAGGCTCCCACCGCGTCAATAATGTGGGTATCCGCCTTTGTCCAGCGGTTGAATTTTCCGGAAAAACCGATAGCCCAGAGCAGGAACATTACATACAGCGTTGCGCAAATAGAGTCCATTACCAGCGCGTATGCCATTTCTGATTCGTCAATATTCAGCGCCGCCTGAACCGCCATCATATTACCGCCGCCGCCCATCCAGCTTCCGCACAGCGCGCCCAGAGATTTCCACGCACCCTCGCCGAGAATGCCGTGCATTATCGCGTAGGCTGCCACAAATCCCAGCGAAATTGAGGCGGTCGCGGCGAAAAATCCGATCAGCATTTTCGGTCCGAGCCGGAGTATCTTCCGCAGGTCGCAGCGAAGCAGCATGATGAATAGCATCGCATACAGCAGTGGATTTTTCAGATTTGAGTACGCCTCTGCGGTTGCGCCCAGATCCCATACTCTCAGCGTACACAGCGTCATAAGCCAAAGATAGATAAGAACTATTGGCGGCGCAAAGCTGAAGAATTTCTGAGCGGCTTTACCGCGGAAAATGTTAGGCAGGTTGATCAGCACAGCCGCGACAAAAACCAGCGCGGCTATGTATGTGAATCCGTCAGTTATCATGATTTCACCCCATACAGCTATTTTCTGATTATTCTGCCCGTATTTCTGAGGAAAATACATAAAAAATCCCGCCGTTTATGGCGCTACCGATAAAGCAGTTTTTGCCCCGCCGAGCAAATCATTTGTTGCATAGATGAAGTGTCGGCGAGACGAAACTGCCCAAGGCGGCTACGCCTTTGGGTAGGACTTTGAAAAATTATTTTTTCTTGACCGGGTGAAGCTCAATATAGCCTCTTTCACCGCGGGGTTCAAGCTGAATTTTCGGGTTTCCGCTGTCCCACTGCCAGCCGGACAGTTCCGGAGAGTAACGGCTCACCGCTGTTTCCAACGCTGATATCGCTTCGCAGTAGTCCTCCTCACGGAACGGCTCTCCCTGAAACATAATGTAATCGCACTCCGGCAGGTCGATCACATCAAAGCCCTCCGGAACTGCTCCGCTGAAATCCGCCGGGACTTCGACTCCCTGAACATAAACCGATGTACCGGGTTTTACAAGGTTTTTCGGCAACCACATACATACCGGCTCGCCGCACAAAGAGTCCATGCTGGTGAGCAGTCCCCATACGTCGCAGCCTACCTCCTCGCAGTAGGCAAAATAGTCCTCTGCTTTCACACCGCGTTTGATGACAGCCTTGCGCGCGGGCTTTACAATGTGCTGAATAAAAATGCTCTGTACGTTTTCCATAGTCATATCTTCCTTTCGCAGCTCTCTGAATTTTACTCCGTAGGGAATGAAAAGCGTGACCGGAACAGGCTCTCTGGCGTAGTCTCCGGGATTTACACCGAACTCCCGCAAAAAAGCCCGCTGGTAGCCGTCAACGCTGCCGAAGCCGGCTTCAAAAGCGATATCCGCGATACGGCAATTGTCGTTTTTCAGCTTCATCGCCGATTTTGACAGCCGCAGCCGGCGGATATAGTCCGCAGTGGTAATACCGGTAAGCTCCTTGAATATCCGATAGGAATACCACGGTGAATATAACGCTGCAGTCGCCAGATCTGCCATAGTTATTTCATCGGAAATGTGAGCTTCGATATAGTCCTGCATTCGCTGGACAGCCAGAATTTGTTCGTTCACTTTCATCACCCTGAGTAGATTATACTGCAAATAGGGAATATTTTCTCGACTATTTTTGCTGTATCTGCTTTGGCTATATTAAGTTCCTGATTTTCTGATATGTTTCCTCCCAGTTTTGCTGAGGGTTGGTAAGGACAACGCTTCTTACCGGGAGCTGCGGCAGAAATTCCAGCTCACGCCGCTGACGCTCTTCCAGAGCGCTGATGTATCCCTCAAACCCTGAAAGTCCATGAGCCTTTCCATAGTTTCCATTGCAGTGATAATACACCACTGCGTTGAGCCATTCCTCGCCGCGCTCTGCCAGCGCTCCCTTAATGCTGCGGCTTATCTCGGTGTTTTCCAGATAAACGACAGTCGGGTTCATAGGCTTAATGATCTCGCATATCTGGCGGATATATTCAAAGGATAATTCTTTATCGAAATTGAACCGCATCATAGTTTCGCACATAGGATTTTGCAGAAGAACGCAGTTGAACACATAAATGCTGTCCTTGTCTGCATTTTGTACGAAGCTGCGCCATTTGTCCAGCATCACCCTCCGCTCGTTATCCCAGTCAAGGCAGTCGTAAATTTTATATCTGAATGCCTTGTCGAACAGCGCTCCGTCCAGCTTGTTCAGTTCGACCACAATTCCTTTATCCTGCTTCTGTGAGAGCGCGTTTAGTTTCTCACGTTCCTCCGGGGTGAATTCTGTCGCGATATCGGGAATAAATGCACTGAATTCGTAGTCTGCCGGGTGATTTCCGCAGCCCTCGTCAAAGAGAAGTCCATTTGTGATCCCGGCAATAATTTTTGAAGCGGAGTTTTCCCTGAACAGGGAAGCCCCTCCACTATATAAAGTCTGCTATTAATATCATGTCCCTCCTGTCAGGTAAGTCGATATATCCGGCAGACAAGCCGAATAAGAATAATACATATCCCCCGCCGGATTCGACAGGGGATATGCTTTGTTATCAGAGATTTTCGTCGATCCAATTTTTCCGGGTGGTGATGAATTGCCGCAGATACATTATCTGTTCGAGATAGGTGTTGTAATTCTGCATTGTCAAGGGCTGAAAACCGTTGGCAAGACCCAGAGTGTTCCAGATCTCAAAATTCTGCTCTGCGGAGGGCTTTACCTTAGGTTTGTAGCTGTCAATGGCGTCAAGAGCTGCCTGAGTCATGGTGCCCTTTATCTCGTCCCACCGTTCCCGTGCTTTGCTGCGGAACTTTTCGTCCGTCATGAGGTAGTTGAACCATGTGACTCCGATATAACTGCTGCTGTCCATATTTCCGATGGTTGCCCAGTCGTTGTATTTCGGATTGTCCATATACATATTTCCGAAAGCAAGGTCAAAGTCCCAGACAGGTCCCATCTCCAGCTTTCCGAGCTTCGGCTTTGTTATGTAGCAGCTTCGGCGGAAGCAGGAATCGAGATTGTAGGTCAGTTCATGTACTAAAAACCAGTCGATGAAGCTGTCCACATTGATGTATCTTTCGTAATCGGTCAGCGTTGTTATTGCGTTGTCCGCCTTGCACATATAGTCGTATATGAAGTCGAAATGCTCCTGCGTCCAGTTGTATTCGGCGTTGGGGTCTTCCTCTGTATCCGGGCTTTTTATAAGTATATTCACTCCGCAGCCGGACGGCAGGTCGAAGTAATTCCAGCCCTCCTTGTCAACTTTGGGGTCAGCGCCGCCGATCTCCAGAAGATATCCGGTTTCAACATTTGCAAGGCTGTCATCTATCGCGAGTCGCGAGCTTTTGACCTCAAGCTGTTCGCCGAGGGTGTATACGCCCTGATAGATACCATTCATGTAAACGTCAACCGGGATAGCGTGCGGAACGAAACGGAAGGTTCCCATAGAACGAGCCATTTCAAATGCAGCAGTATTGCGAAGAAGTGATTCGTCCGCGTAATTTGCCAGCAGCACCCACTTTTTCGCCTCGGACATACCGAGCAGAGAGGATTTCTCCTCCAGCTTGATCTTGTAGGGCTTTTTTGCCCATTCCCATGTGGAATGACCGCGCCCCCTGATCTCACCTGCAAGCGGCTCGGTGCTGGAATATTCTCCGCCGGTCATTCCGGCATCTATCTGGATCGTGCAGGGGACATATTCGTCCTTTGAAATAGCGTCCGGATCTTCAGTTGTAAGGAAAACCGACGGGATCAGTTTGTCTGTCTGCTGTCCGAATGAACCAGTGATATCCCTGAGTTTCTCGCCGCAGTTTCCCGAACCGGAGGGACTGTACGACGCAGGGACATAGCTGTCGGAAATAGGGATAATTCTGCCGTTTCCGTCAGTTGGCAGGCTGTCCTCAAAGCTGCTTCCGGATACATCGCCGGAACAGCCGGTACATAAAATCAGCGCCGCAAGTGCAGCCGCAAAAAAAGCTTTTTTCTTCACAAAGCACCTCCAGCAGGAATTAAATCTTATGATTTAATTATATACTATTCTCTAATATATGTCAACAAGTATTGCCACATTTGTGCAATCGGTACATTTTTGCTCCTTTGTTCTGTGAATTATTTTCCCGTGTCTGTGTATACGTTTTCTTGAAAATACAATAAATAAAACCGGGTGCTTATCCCGGTTTTATACTTATTTGTAGATCCTCTGCCCGCATATAAGCGTAAGCCCGTCGTCGGTGCAGACTGCTGCGGTGAAGCCGTAAGGATCATCGTACAATGTCTTGACGCTGCGGGATTTTCCAAGCACCGCGAATTCGTCCACCACTGAAACTCCGTCGAACCAGCGGTAAGCCGCTCCGCACAGTTCAGTGCCGTTCACTGCTGCGGTATTTGCTCCGCAGAATGCGAAGCTTTGCAATTCCTCTGGGGTCAGGGTTTTCGCGAATGAGTCTGCCTGAACCGCTTTGTTTTCCTCCAGCCTGTACAGAGTGAGGGTTATTCCTGAGGCAGTCTTTCCGCTGCACAGGGCATATTCACCGCTGATAACGCCCTCGGCGGCGGTAAGCTCAAGCGCCGCAGGAGCTGACGGGCTGCTGATGTCGGCTGCCATAATGATTTTCTCGCCGTCACAGACATAGATAACATCGCCGTCTATCCGGAGCGATGTTATATTCCCGCCGCAGGCGAATCCACCGAGCAGATTCATTTCGGAATCCCTGAGGTAAACGGTCATGCCGTTTTCTGAATTCTCTGCCGTTGCGATAAGTCCGCTTCCTGAAGCACAGGAAGTGATCTCCGGGGAAGTTCCGCTTTGCAGCTTTTTATCATTTCCGAGCGAAATCAGAAGTGTGCCGGAGTCTGCTTTCAGGGCTGCTGAAAAGCTTTCCGCTCCGCTGTAAACCGGATCACCAAGAGCCGCCGTTCTGCCTTTTATTTCGCCGGTATCCGGAGTGTATTCCGTCCAAACCGCGTAACTGCACCCCTGTGCGGTGCCGCTTACCGCTATTTCAGCCGCAGAAAAGGCATTGCTGCTTTCGCTGTTGCCTGTCCACGGGAGGTAATCCAGAACATCGTCAATTGTAAAAGAATGTGTGAATTCCGGCGTATAAACGCTTCCCAGCCGAATAATATCCGCAGTGCAGTAAATGTCTGTCAGTGTTCCGCTCTGCTCTGAGAGGAATGCCTGACCTTTTTCGTCAATTCCCGCAATGCCGCAGCTATTTTTACCGGAAAACACTGCTGATATGCCGTTTTCCGTCTGCTGTATGCGCATAAACTGAGCGCCCTCCGGCGGCTCTATTTCAGCGGTTATCTCGACAGAATCTCCTGAAACGGCATACACCTTTACTATTTCCGGTTCAGCCGCCCAGATAGTGCTGCCGCTGCTGTAAACTCCAAGCTGCTCCCCGGAGTCTATCAGAAGATCTCCGAATATCTGCGCGTTTTCCGGCATTTTCTGAACGAATCCACCGCCGATCCTTTCGGCATTATAGGCTTTCACTATCTCAGAGAATATCTCCGAATTATCCGCAGCAAAATGAACCTCCAGAAGCTCGGTTTCCGGCGCGGTAAATCCCAGAAGCCCCACACCCACGTTCACAGCGCAGAGCAGAGCAGCTCCGCATACCGCTGCGATAATTCCGCCTTTTCTTCCTCGGGGATCGTCCTCTGGGGGAGTCTGAGTTTCCTCAGAGGTATCCTCTTCTGCGTCCTCCGCTGCTTCCTTTAGCTGAACGGCGGTGTATATCTCCGGTTCTTCGGTTTCATCGGTTTCATCGGTTGCATCAGGCAAACTGCGCTTTCCGATCGGTTTTACTCCGGAATACTCCCGGAATTCCTGCTCGGAGCTTTTTTTCTGCCGCGCGGTTTTTATGCGCTTTTTTTTCTCCTGTTCATCGGGAAAGTCGGCGTCAAAATCCGCTTTTAATTCTTCGGCGCTTAGTTTTCCGATCGGTTTTACCCCGACATACTCGTGGAACTCCGGTTCGGATTTTTTCTGCCGGGCGGTTCTGATTTGCTCAGGTTTCTCAGTTGCTTCTGGTTTTTTCGGTTTTTCCGGCTTTTCCGGCTCAGTCGGCTGCTCCTGTGGCGCTTCCTCCTGAATTTCATCGAGGTCAATGCGCATGGTTATGGTATGCTCCCAAAGCTGACGGGCAGTGTAGAGCATTCTGGTGTAATCTTTCGGAGTAAGTCCGGAATCGTGCAGCGTTTTGATCAGCGACTGCAAATTCATATCCGGGTGCTGTTCAATTTTGCTGATTGCTTCCTCCGGAGCGCCGCAGCCCTTCAGCAGATACAGAAAATCCGCAGAGCCTATGCCCAGCGACCGCAGCCGGTTAAGAAAGGTGAATGCGTCCAGCTCCGGCGGCAGCTCTTCCTCATCGGAGAGATAAGCCGCAATATTCTGCGGCAGTACGCTTTCGGGAATGACCCGTTCCTGCATCAATTCGCGTATTCTGGATACCGTCACTGAACTCACCCCTTTCTTAATGTGGTAATGTTAATCTAACTCAAATCCGCTGAGAACGCGGTCAAGGCTTTTCTTCACGGTAGCGGAGGAGATCCCGGTATATGCCGATATCTCGTCCGGCTGGAATTTCCCGCCGATGTACAGGCTGGAAATCAGCCTGTCAGCATCGTCAAGCTTTGAAAACTCCGCTTTAATGTCATATCCTCCGGAGCTGCTTTCGGCTGCCGGGCGGTTCTCATCTGCGTATTCTCTGAATTTCGTGCGTATTCTCGCGCAGAGGTTCTTCATCATGAACGCTCTGAATGCGTCCTCGCTGCGCAGTTTTCCCATTGCGGACATTGTATCCCTTGCAGTGGCGATTATAAGCTCCACTGCGTCGGTGTCGTTCGCCAAAGAATAAAAGGCGGTGTAGTACATCTCGCGGTAGAGCGTTTCATAAAGCCGTGCAAAAGCGTTGGTATCTCCTGCCGCTGCCTGCTCTGAAAGCTCCTTGTATTCCCGCTTGTCCATACCTTCACCGCCTTGTAAATTAGTCCTCGCTGTTTACTACCGCAATGCCAAGCTCCTTAAGCTGATCTTCGCTTACATAGGAGGGAGCCTCGCTCATCAGCTCGCTTGCGTTCTGCACCTTCGGGAACGCGGTAACGTCCCTCAGACTGTCGCAGCCGCACATCAGCATGGAAAGTCTGTCCAGACCGATGCCTGCGCCGCCGTGGGGAGGTGCTCCGTACTTGTACGCGTCCACAAGGAAGCCGAATTTTGCGTCGATCTCTTCCTTAGTAAGACCAAGCAGCTCGAACATACGCTGCTGAAGCTCGTAGTCGGTAATTCTGATAGAGCCGCTGGACAGCTCGACGCCGTTCAGAACAAGGTCGTAAGCCTTTGCGCGAACCTTTTCCTTGTCGGTTTCGAGGTAGTCAAGGCACTCGTCAAGCGGCATTGTGAACGGGTGGTGCATAGCCAGCCATTCTCCGGATTCCTCATCGTATTCGAAGAACGGGAACTCGGTGATCCACAGGAAGTTCCAGCCCTCCGGAATAATGTCAAGCTGCTTTGCAAGCTTTAATCTGAGTGCGCCCAGAACCGGGAGAGTAACCTTGTTTCTGTCCGCAACGATGAGCGCAACGTCACCCTTTTCGCAGCCGAGAGCCTTGAGGATAGCTTCAAGCTCGCCCTCGCCCATGAACTTCGCAAAGGAGCAGTTGGGAGCATCGTCCACCCAGCGGATATAAGCAAGACCCTTTGCGCCGATACCGCGGACGAATTCAGTCTGCTTGTCTATTTCCTTTCTGGTGAGAGTGCCTGCCGCGCCCTTTGCAACTATACCGCGAACGCTGCCGCCGTTTGCAATGGCGTCCTTGAATACCGAGAAGCCGCAGTCCTTAACTACATCTGAGATGTTGATGATCTCCATGCCGAAGCGGGTATCCGGCTTATCAGAGCCGAAGCGTTCCATAGCCTCGTTGTAGGTCAGACGGGGCAGGGGAGTGGGGATATCCACGTTCAGAACGGTCTTGAACAGGTGCTTTACAAAGCCCTCCAGCATTTCGAGAATATCCTCAACGTCAACAAAGGACATCTCAAGGTCGATCTGGGTGAATTCCGGCTGACGGTCTGCTCTTAAGTCCTCGTCACGGAAGCACCGCGCAAGCTGGATATATCTGTCCATTCCGGCGATCATAAGAAGCTGCTTGTATATCTGGGGTGACTGGGGCAGCGCGTAGAATTTGCCGTTGTGTATTCTGGAGGGAACGATGTAGTCACGGGCGCCCTCAGGCGTGGACTTTATCATCATCGGAGTTTCTATCTCGGTGAAGCCGTTCGCGTAGAAGTACTCGCGGGCTGCCTTCGCGATCTCATGCCGCATGATGAGGTTCTTCTGGAGTGTTTCCCGGCGCAGGTCGAGGTAGCGGTACTTCAGGCGAAGCTCCTCGTTGGTCTTGGTGTTGTTGACGATCTCAAAAGGAGGGGTCTGCGCCTTTGAAAGAATACGCAGCTCGGTTACCATGATCTCAACTCCGCCGGTCTTTATCTCAGTATTTACGCTCTCTCTGGCGCGTACTTTGCCCTTTGCCAGCAGGACATATTCCGAGCGGACGGTTTCCGCCTTTTCGAAAACGCTTTTTTCGGTGGTTTCATCGAAAACGAGCTGTACGATGCCAGTCTTGTCCCTTAAATCTATGAAAATAAGGCTGCCCTTGTCGCGGACTCTCTGTGTAAATCCGCCGACTACAACCTCTCCCGCTTCAAGCGTTACCTCTCCGCAGTAGCACGTTCTTTTCAGACCCTGCATAGTGTCTGCCATAAAATGTTCCTTCTTTCTTTTATTATACCGGAACAGGCGGCACAGCACGATTTATTTGAAGTCCGCGCAGTACTGCCATTATTCCACATTATTTTTTATTATACCATTATTCGGACTATTTTTCAAGTAGAAAACCGCAAATATTTGAAAAACTGCTCAAAAAAAAGTGCCGCCGGTCTGAATGGTCACCGGCGGCGCGTTTAGTCAGCGGTCATCTGTTCCAGTACTTCCTGTCAAGGCTGCGGAAGCTTATCGCCTGAGCGATATGCGGCTTCTGTATATCTTCGCTGCCCGCAAGATCGGCACAAGTTCTCGCGACTTTTAATATTCTGTCATAGGCACGGGCTGACAGTCCAAGACGGTCGAAAGCGGCTTTCAGCATTTCCTCTGCATCCGGAGTGAGCCGGCACACCTCGCCGATTATATCCGAGGTAATGCCGCTGTTGCTTTTTATCGGAGTTCCGGCGAAGCGTTTCTTCTGTATTTCCACTGCTTTCTGAACTCTTTCAGCAATGGCGGCGGAGCTTTCCTGCGGGACACGGCGGGAAAGGTCGCTGTATTCTACCGGCTTCACCTCTATCTGAATGTCGATTCTATCAAGAACCGGCTGGGATATCCTGTTGAGGTAGGCTGTGACTTTCTGCTGGGAGCAGGTGCACTTCTTTGTGGGGCTGCCGAAATTGCCGCAGGGGCAGGGGTTCATCGCCGCCACAAGCATAACATCACAGGGATAGCTGACTGAGCCGCTTGCCCGTGATATCACGATATCTCCGTTTTCCAGCGGCTGGCGCAGTGCCTCCAGCACTCTCCGGTCAAACTCCGGCAGCTCGTCCAGAAACAGCACACCGTTGTGGGCAAGGCTTATCTCTCCGGGGCGGGGAATGCTTCCGCCGCCAACAAGACCCACCGCTGAAGCGGTATGGCTCACCGCCCGAAACGGACGCTCGGTGATAAGCGGCTCGGCGGGATTTATTTCTCCGGCGACTGAGTATATCTGGGTGGTTTCTATGCTTTCGGCAAAGGTTATTTCCGGGAGTATCGAGGGAATGCGCTTTGCCAGCATGGATTTACCTGATCCGGGAGGCCCCAGCATAAGTAAATTGTGGCTTCCGGCTGCGGCAACTTCGATTGCGGACTTGGCGGCAGTCTGCCCCATTACATCTGCGAAATCCGCGATATGCTCGGCGGCGCGGCGTTTGGGTATGTATTTCTCCTCCGGAGAAAGCCCTGTGCCATGCCGCAGGAACTCTATGATCTGGGTGATATGCTCCGCGCCGTAGACCTCTATCCCGTCAGCGACTGAGGCTTCCTTTGCGTTGGCTTTGGGCAGGAACACCCGTTTGATGCCGTTCTGCGCGGCGGTGAGTACCATGGAAAGCGCGCCGTTTACCGGGGCAAGACCTCCGTCCAGAGAAAGCTCACCGATAAACACGCTGTCCGACAGATCAGCGGTTATCAGTCCGCCCAGCTTCATCAGAGCTGTGATTATCGGCAGATCAAACATTGAGCCGATCTTTCGGACGCTTGCCGGTGCAAGATTTACCGTCACCCTACCGTTGAGCAGCTTAAGCTCAAGCTGCCCCAGAACCGCACGGATACGAGCTTTGCTTTCCTGCACGGCAATATCCGGCATTCCAACTATGTCAAAGGTGGGCTGACCGGGGGAAATGCTCGCCTGAACCGTCACCATAAAGGCGTTTAAACCGAATAGTCCGGCGCTGTTTATCTGACTGAACATCTGTATACTCCTAATTTAAAAGGTATTTTCCGGATCTGACCGTCATCTACTATTTTACAGAACATTGCGTTATTTGTCAATAGGGCTTCACACTCTGTTCAACTTTAGTTTTTTCAGACAACCGTCACAAAACGGACATTTATTTTATTTTTTAATACTTGAAATGTTTATTAGTTTGTGATATAATTACCTTGTATATTTCTAGAAGATAAAAAAATGTAATTATTTGTTTTTGCGGAAAGGATTTGATATTTTTTGAAGCGTGTAGGACTTGATATCGGCTCTACAACAGTAAAGGCTGCGGTTATCGGCGAGAATGACGAGCTTCTGTACAGCCAGTACAGACGGCATTTCTCGGATATCCGCAAGACTGTTTATGATATTATTGAAGAAGTCGGCGAAAATTTCAAGGGCGAGCGGGTGCTTATCGCAGTCACCGGCTCCGGCGGTATTTCTGTATCCAAATGGCTGGGGATACCGTTCGTGCAAGAGGTTGCAGCTGGCACAAATGCCATAAAAAAGCTCATTCCCCGGACGGACGTTGCGATAGAGCTTGGCGGCGAGGACGCGAAAATTACATATCTCACCGGAGGACTGGAGCAGAGAATGAACGGCTCCTGCGCCGGAGGCACAGGAGCATTCATCGACCAGATGGCGGCGCTTCTCAACACTGATATCGGCGGACTTAACGAGCTTGCCAAGGAGCACACTACGATCTACCCGATTGCTTCCCGCTGCGGCGTATTCGCAAAGAGCGACATTCAGCCGCTGCTGAACGACGGCGCAAAGCGCTCTGATGTGGCTGCTTCGGTTTTCCAGTCGGTGGTAAATCAGACGATAAGCGGTCTTGCCTGTGGAAAGCCCATTCACGGAAATGTGGCATTTTTAGGCGGCCCGCTGCATTATCTCTCCGAGCTGAGAGCAAGATTTATTGAAACACTGCACCTCACCGATGAGCAGATAATCTTCCCGGAGAACGCGAACCTGTTTGTGGCAATGGGCTGCGCTTTCTCGGACGAAACTGCGGAAGCCGACCTTGATGCGCTGGTAAAGAAAGCCGGCAGCCTTGAAACCGCGCAGATGCGGGAGGTTGAGCGGCTTGCTCCGCTTTTCAAGAACGATCAGGAGCTTGAGGAATTCAAGGAGCGTCACGCAAAGGCGGTAATTCCGGTTGCGGAGCTTTCAAAGCACCATGGAGCGTGCTACCTCGGAATTGACGCGGGTTCGACCACCACAAAGGCGGTGCTGCTGAACAAGGACGCTGAGATACTTTTCTCCCACTACAACGGCAACGGCGGCGATCCGCTGAAGTCTGTCATCGGCATTCTGAAAGAGATTTACAGCATTCTGCCGGAGGACGCTTATATCGCAAAAGCCTGCGCCACCGGCTACGGAGAGCATCTCATCAAGGCGGCTCTGGGCGCGGATTTCGGCGAGATCGAAACTATGGCGCACTACAAGGCGGCGGATAAGATCCTGCCCGGCGCGGAGTTCATTCTGGACATCGGCGGTCAGGACATGAAGTGCATGAGGGTCAAGAACGGTGAGATCGAGAGCATTTTGCTGAACGAAGCCTGCTCCAGCGGCTGCGGTTCGTTCATTGAGAACTTCGCAAACGCTCTGGGTATGTCCTCCTCCGCATTCGCGCAGCTTGGACTTACTTCGGAGAACCCTGTTGACCTCGGCTCACGCTGCACAGTATTCATGAATTCCCGCGTAAAGCAGGCGCAGAAAGAGGGCGCGACGGTTGCGGATATCTCCGCAGGTCTGTCCTATTCTGTGGTAAAGAATGCGCTGTTCAAGGTAATAAAGTTGCGTGATACCTCCACAATGGGCGATAAGATTATCGTTCAGGGCGGTACATTTATGAATAACTCCGTGCTCCGTGCGTTTGAGCTCATCTGCGGAAAGAACGTAGTTCGTCCGGACAAGGCGGGGCTTATGGGCGCATACGGAAGTGCGCTTATTGCTATCGAGCGTGACGACGGAAAGGGAAGCACCATAGCAAAGGCTGACAAGCTTGAGGACTTCAAGGTTGAGAAAACCACGGCGCGCTGCGGAAAATGCTCCAACAACTGCCTGCTGACTATCACGAAATTCCCGGACGGCAAGCGTTACATAAGCAACAACCGCTGCGAGCGCGGCGCGGGCAATGTTTCCACCGGGGAGAAGCTGCCCAATCTGTTCGATTATAAATATCATCTGCTTTTCGATCGGGAGAGCCTTCCGGAAAGCACTGCCAAGCGCGGCGTTGTAGGACTTCCGAGGGTGCTGGGTATGTACGAGAATTACCCGCTGTGGCATACCCTGTTCACGGAGCTGGGCTTCTCGGTGAAGCTTTCGCCCAAATCCTCCCGTGAGATATACGACCGGGGCATTGAAACCATGCCCTCTGAGTCGGTTTGCTACCCGGCGAAGCTTGCCCACGGGCATATTCAGGCGCTTATTGACGATGGTGTGAAGTTTATATTCTACCCGGCAATGCCCTACGAAATGTCAGAAAATAACGGCGCGGACAACCATTACAACTGCCCGGTTGTCGCTACATACAGCGAGGTAATCAAGAATTCAGTGCCGGAGCTGCGTAAGGATGTCAAGTTCATGAACCCGTTCCTGCCGATATTCCATAAAAAGCGCATGGCGGAGCGGCTTTACGAGGAGTTCACAAAGGAATTCCCGGAGGGCGGCTTCACAAAGGCGGAGATAACCGCTGCTTTGGACAAGGCTTATGCCGAGGACGAGAAATTCAAGGAGGAAATGCACCGCAAGGGCGAGGAAACGCTGAAATTCCTTGAGGAAAATGGCAAATCTGGTATCGTCCTTGCTGGCAGACCTTATCATATCGACCCGGAGATAAACCACGGACTTCCGGAAATGATTGCCGGCTACGGCTTTGCGGTGCTGACCGAGGACAGCGTTGCTCATCTGGAGCAGGTGGTGCGTCCTATCCGTATCGTGGATCAGTGGACGTATCATTCAAGGCTGTACGCAGCGGCGCACGTTGTCGGAAAGCACGACTGCCTGGAGCTTGTGCAGCTCAACAGCTTCGGCTGCGGTCTGGACGCAATCACCACCGATCAGGTTCAGGAGATACTCCGCAGCTTCGGCAAGCTTTACACCTGCCTCAAGATAGACGAGGTGAACAACCTCGGCGCGGCTAGAATTCGTCTGCGTTCGCTTATCTCGGTAGTCGAGGAGCGCAAGCGCCACAACTACAAGCCGGTAATGGGACATCTAGGCTATGTTCCTCAGCCGGAATTTACAGAGGAAATGCGCAAAAAGCACACTATCCTCTGTCCTCAGATGGCGCCTATCCACTTCGACCTGCTGGAGGCTGCGTTCGGTCATTCCGGCTATAATGTGGTAATTCTCAACGACTGCTCAAAGGCGGTGGTTGACGAGGGTCTGAAGTACGTCAACAACGACGCCTGCTACCCGTCGATACTTATTGTGGGTCAGCTTATTCACGCGCTTAACAGCGGAAAATACGACCTCAATAACACCTCGGTTATGATAACCCAGACCGGCGGTGCCTGCCGCGCGACCAACTACGTTGGTATGCTGAAAAAGGCGCTTAAGGACTCCGGTCACGGAGATATCCCGCTGATATCGCTGAACGTTGTCGGGCTTGAAAAGCAGAGCGGTTTTAAGCTGACTGTTCCGCTGGCGATAAGGGCGTTCATGGCGATAATCTACGGCGATGTGCTTTCCCGCTGCCTGTATAAAGTCCGCCCCTACGAAGTGGAAAAAGGCTCTGCGAATGCGCTCTACGAGAAGTGGAGAGTTTTCCTGCGGGAGGAGATGAAGAGCCTTTCGCTGCCGCGCTTCAATAAGAATGTGCGCAATATCGTAAAGGAGTTCTCGGAGTTCCCGGTGCGGGATATCAAGAAGCCGCGTATCGGACTTGTCGGAGAAATTCTTGTAAAGTTCCACCCGGTGGCAAACAACAATATCATCGGTCTGCTTGAAAACGAGGGCTGCGAGGTGGTAGTTCCCGACCTCATGGGCTTCTTCTACTACATCTGCTCTCATGGAAAGACCAAGCGGGAGCTGCTCTACACCACCCGCACAAAGGCGTTCTTTGAGGACGCAGCGGTAAAGGCGTTCAACTTCATGGAGCGCAGCTACCGCAGCGCGGTCAAGGGAACAAAGTTTGGCTGCCCCGGCGATATCTACGAGATGCGGGAGTCGGTTCGTTCGATTGTTTCCCCTGGAAACATCGCGGGAGAGGGCTGGTTCCTGTCGGCGGAAATGCTGGAGCTTATTGGCGAGGGAGTGCCTAACATCGTATGTATGCAGCCCTTTGCCTGCCTGCCCAACCACGTCACCGGTAAGGGAGTTATCGGCGAGCTTCGCCGCCAGCACCCGGAATCAAACATCGTTGCGGTGGATTTCGACCCCGGTGCTTCCGAGGTAAATCAGGTGAACAGAATAAAGCTCATGCTGACGCAGGCATTTGCTAATGCGGGAATAAGCCGCAGAAGCACTGTAAATATCGAGCCGGACGATAAGTATTCGCAGCTTATCGGGGCGATGAACAAGTAATGCAATACATTTATTCAGTTTAGTGAAAGGATCAAATCATGGCATCAACAAAATTTACAACAGAGAACAAGGAAAACAACAAGAAGAACATCAGCTTCTGGGTATTGATCGGAGTTATCACAGTATTTCTGCTGATAGTTCTGTTCAATTGCTTCACAGTTGTGAACGAGGGCTATATCGGTGTGAAATACCAGTTTGGAAAGATAGTTTCCAGCGACCTCTCCGCAGGTCTTAACTTCCACATTCCCTTTATTGAGGAAATTCAGGAGGTAGACACCCGTGAGCAGATCTATTCTATCCAGACCAACGCGTATACCAGCGACACCCAGACGGTGGATCAGCTTTCCCTCAAGATGAACTATTACTATGACGGTACAAAGCTGTCTGAAATCATTCGTACCATCGGCATTTCAAATGTAGAAACAAAGCTGCTTGTTCCGAATGTGGCGAAGATCGCCAAGAATGAGATAGGTAAGGTTCGCGCTGAGGATCTTGTTCAGACACGTTCCGAGGTTCAGAATGCAATATACGAGTCCCTCAAGGAGACCCTTGAGCCGAGCGGAATTATCGTAACCGCGTTCGCTATCGAGAATCTGTCCTTTGACTCCGCATTTGAGCAGTCCATTCAGGCAAAGGTAATCGCTGCGCAGGACGCTCTGAAGATGCAGAACAAGACCGCCGAGAAGGAAGAAGAGGCTAAGCAGCAGGTCATTGCGGCTCAGGCGGAGGCAGACTCCCAGAAGATAAAGGCTGACGCAGAGGCTTATGCGATCAAGGCGGTTCAGGAGCAGCTTGAAAAGAGCCCGAATTACATCGACTACCTCAAGATAAACAACTGGAACGGCGTACTTCCTCAGGCAATAGGAACAGAGGTAAATCCGTTCATCGCGCTTGACAGCAGCACCGTTTCCAGCAGAGTGACAGGTGGTACAAATACTGCTGCTGCGTCTGCCGCTGAATAATCAAGGGAAACGCTGACTAAACCAAATTCGCCACGCTCAAACGAGCATACTCACGCGGCTGAATTTGGTACGCTTCGCTTTATTCAGCGTATCTCAAGAGACAATACAGAAAAACAGACTGGAAATGCCGGGCGGTGTTCATCGCCCGGAATTTTCCGCATTAAAGGAAGGGTAATATTTTGGATTATAACACCTTAAAGCGCAATGCGCTGACAAGCTTTTTTTCAAGAACGAACGAAATGCAGCGCAAGGCTGTGTTCAGAGTGAAAGGCGCTGTGCTTATCATTGCCGGCGCGGGCAGCGGAAAGACAACTGTTCTCTGCAACAGGATAGCCAATATGATGCGCTTCGGCAACGCATATCTTGACAACGAGGAGCGGGGCATCACCGCCGAGGAGGAGCAGTTCCTGAGGGACTTCCCCGCAATGGAAAAGACCCCGGAAAACGCGGCTCGGCTCGCCGAGATCGTTTCCGTTGACCCGGTGAACCCGTGGAATATCCTTGCGATTACCTTTACGAACAAGGCTGCCGGAGAGCTGAAAACACGTCTTATTGACATGATCGGCGAGGGCGCGGAGAAAATCAACGCGTCCACGTTCCATTCCGCCTGCGTCAAGATACTTCGCCGGGAGATCGAGAACCTCGGATATCAGCGCAGCTTTACTATTTACGACGAGGACGACTCCAAGCGGGTGATCAAGGACGTGATGAAGAAGCTCCAGCTTGACGAAAAGGTGTACAATCCCAAGGTTTTCCGGAATATGATCTCCCGCTGCAAGGACAAGATGATCTCCCCGGAGGAGTACGCTCCCATGGCGAATGCGTCCGGAGATGTTATGGAGAAACGCTGCTCGGAGGTCTACACCCAGTATCAGAACGCGCTCCGCAGCGCCAGCGCTGTGGATTTCGATGATATAATCTATCTCACGGTGAAGTTGTTTGAGGATTTCCCGGATGTGCTTGATCACTACCGCCATCTGTACAAGTACATCATGGTGGACGAGTATCAGGACACCAACGTTGCGCAGTACAAGCTGATATCACTGCTTGCAGGGCAGAACGGAAATCTGTGCGTTGTGGGCGACGACGATCAGAGTATCTATCGCTTCCGGGGCGCGACTATCGAGAATATCCTGAGTTTTGAGAAGCAGTACCCCGGCTGCGAGGTGATACGGCTGGAGCAGAACTACCGTTCCACCGAGAATATCCTAAATGCGGCGAACGCAGTGATACGCAACAACAAGCAGCGCAAGGACAAAGCTCTCTGGTCTGACCTCGGCGAGGGTGAGAAGATAAAGTGCTGCAACTTTGAGAGCGAGATAGCAGAGGCACGGTTCGTAGCGGATACAATCCTTGAGGGCGTGAAGAACGGTAAGCATTTCACCGACTATGCGCTGCTGTACCGCAGCAATTCACAGTCAAGAAGCTTTGAGAATACTCTTGCCCGCTCCGGAGTTCCCTATACGATAGTCGGAGGACTTAGATTCTATGACCGCAAAGAAATAAAGGATATCATGTCCTATCTTGCGGTGCTGAATAATCCCTATGACACGGTGCGCTTCCGCAGGATAATCAACGAGCCGAAGCGTGGAATAGGAGACGCAACGGTGGAGGAGATAATCCGTGTGGCAGAGGGGCTGAATATGTCCCCGATAGAGGTCTGCCGGGAGGCGATCCAGTTTGAAACTCTTTCGAGAAAGGCGGCTGCGCTGAAAGCTGCGGCTAACCTTTTTGACGAACTGGACGAGCTTGCGGACACACTGCCGCTGGACGAGCTTATTGACGCAGTTGCCGAGAAATCCGGCTACATAAAGGCTATGCAGGCGCTTGGCGATGAGGGCGCGGGCAGAATAGACAACATCAATGAGCTTAAGTCCAACGCACTTTCTATGATGCAGGAAAATGAGGAGGTCACTCTCCCGGATTTCCTTGAGCAGGTGGCTCTGGTGTCCGACCTTGACAGCTACGACGGAGAGTTGGACAGGGTTTCCCTTATGACTATGCACAGCGCAAAGGGACTGGAATTTGACACGGTGTTCCTTGTGGGCGCAGAGGACAACATCTTCCCCAGCTACCGCAGTATCAACGACCCGGCGGAAATGGAGGAGGAGCGGCGGCTCGCATACGTTGCGATAACCAGAGCAAAGAGAATGCTGTACATCACCCACACCTCCTATCGTGTGCTTTATGGTCAGACCATGAGGAACCGTCTTTCTACATTTGTACGGGAAATTCCGGAAAATCTGATCGAAAAATCCGGAGAGCGTGTAAGGCAGACTCAGTCCACATGGAAGAAGCCGGAGAAACCTAACTACCTTGCGCAGGAAGCTGCAATGATGGCGGCGAAGCCCGCTCCGGTGGCAACAGGAGTTGTATTTGCGGCTGGCGACCGGGTAAAGCACAATGTTTTCGGGCAGGGAACTGTTGACGACGCAAAGCGCATGGGCAACGACACAATGCTGACTATCACATTCGACAACGGTCAGACTAAGAAAGTAATGGCGAATTTCGCACGGATAGAGAAGCTGTGAACACAGAGGGACAGGAGGTGATTATATGAAAACAACGATAAACATGATGTCCAGCGCAACCAGCGTAAAAGGGCAGGGGGTAGGGTCTGCTTATATAGAGCAGGTGGGACTTGTGAAAAGTCAGCTTTCGGATAAGTTCGAGATAACCGAAAACAAGCGGATCAAAGCGGACATAACTCACTATCATACCATAAACCCCAACTATTATCTTACGGTGAAATCCCGCACGAAGCACGGAAAGTCGGTGGGATATGTGCATATGCTTCCGGAAACAGTGGAAACCAGCCTTGATCTGCCGCGATTTGCGAAGCAGATATTCTACTCTTACATGATAAAATTCTACAAGCGCATGGACTACCTTGTGACGGTAAATCCTTATTTCATCGGCAGGCTGGAGCATTACGGAGTGCCGAGGGAAAAAGTGACTTATATCCCGAATTACGTTTCTTCGGAGGTATTTCACCCGGTTTCGCCGGAGGAAAAATCGAAGCTCCGTGAGAAATACGGCATAGACAAGGATAAATTCACCGTTGTCTGCGCCGGACAGCTTCAGGTGCGCAAGGGCGTGTTTGATTTCATTGAGATAGCAAAGCGTATGCCGGAGCTGCAATTCGTATGGGCGGGTGGATTTTCTTTCGGAAAGATCACCGACGGCTACAACGAGATAAAGAAGATAAGCGAAAATCCTCCGGCGAATGTAAAGCTTCTGGGAATTATCGACCGGGAATACATGAACGAGGTGTACAATCTCGGTGACGTGATGTTCCTGCCGAGCTTTGAGGAGCTGTTCCCGATGACAATACTTGAGTCGATGTGCGTAAATATTCCGATCTTGCTGCGGGATCTTGAGATTTATCCTGATATCCTGTTCGATTTTTACAGCAAATCGGACAGCGTGGACGGTTTTGTTGCAGAGCTGGAGCGGCTGTGCAGCGACAAGGAATACTACGCGCAGCAGTGCGAGGCGTCAAAGCGCGGAAATCAGTTCTACTCAAAGGAACACGTTGCGAAGATGTGGGACGAGTTCTACACAATGGTGAAGAATTCTATAAAATGAAAAAACGCGCTGGCATAGAATTTCCCCCTTTCGTCAGACCTTCTTTTTGTCTGAAAAAGGGGGCATTTCACAGGGGACCTGTATTCTTTTTTCATTTTAACCCTCCTCACCTCTTTTAGTTTTATTCAGGTTGCATTGCTACACTTTAAGTCCTTTTAGCACAAAAAACAACATTGTTACGCTGAGAGAAAGATGCCCCTCTTTTTGTCATTTCTGACAATAACAATGTTGTTGATTTGTTAACTAATTTCAATATTAATCTCTTTTTCTGCCGCACCAAGCTGCGCCTGCGCATTTTCAAGCATCTCCTCGCTCACCAATACCTGTTGAAGATTATGGCAGTTAAGCAGGGGAGTAAAATCCGTTACCGCGGTGTTGGAAAGGTTGATATGCTCCAGCTGCGGCAGTGAGAGGTCGGCGGGAAGCTCCGACAGGGAGGTCGATGAAACATTGATAAGACTCAGTTTCTTAAGGCTCTGAACTCCCTCCATGCTGACGAACTTATTTGAATCGCCTATCTGAAGCTCGGTGAGGGTTTTCATATCCGAGAAAGCGGTCATGTCCTTAAAGACGCCGTCCCATATCATAAGCGATTCCAGCTTTTTCAGGTTCTTTATCTCCGCTAAAAGCTTCTCGTCAACGTTGCGTAAATTCAGTCTGACAAGCTCCGGAAAGGAAGCAAGCGTCTGCGGACTTACCTGTGTGTATCTGCCCGTGCCCAGATTGGTCAGCGCAGACCCCTCTATGGCGCTGATATCCTCAACATAGGTATTAGACACGTCAATGCTTGTCAGTTTTTTCAAGTCTTTCAGAGGGGAGATATCGTAAAGCGGGGTACAACTCAAATCGAGAGTTTCAAGCTCGGTGCAGTTTCGAAGTCCGCTGATATCCTCTATCGAGCAATATTTGATCACGCATTGTCTGAGCGTGGCGCTGTTAGTCAAGTCAGGCAGGGTGTCAGCGTTCTGCTTTATCACCGCTAATGCTTTCAGATTCTCGAACAGCGTCAGATCCGACAGATCCAACGGCTCTTCGACATACGGTATATACTGATTCTCCATCCAGCCGCCGTTCCAGATGAACTGCTGATATTCGATAAAGCTTTTGAAATCCCTGTCGCCGTACAGAACGATGGACGTCACCCGCTTAAGTTCATCCTCGCCAATAGTGTCGCTGTCGCTAAGACCCAAGTTCAAGCGAACAGCCCTTTCAATGCGCGGCTCTGCGAACACCACGTTTCCCTCCGGCGAAATTACCGGGGCTGGTGGGGTTATTTCAGTGTCAGTCGCGGTTTCGTCCGACTGTAAATCCGCTTTCGGAACGGTAGGCTCTGATGTGTTCGGCGTGGTCATATCCGTAATGTCTGGATTAGAGTTATCCGGAACGGATATGATCGGCGCGCTGTCGTTTAAATCCGAAGGCTTAGGCAGGCAAAGAGTTACTGCAAGGGCGATCGCCGCGCCTGCTGCCGCAAACGAAACGGCAAAGCCGGCTTTCGCGGTGGAGCTGCGTCCTAATAACGCGCGTTGTAGCGCAGCGGCGTCGGTATATCTGAGGTAGGGATAAAACTCGGTGTAGCGGTTTACTATTTTCCTTATGTCCTTAGGCAGATCAACGTTTTTATCATAGCCGCCCGACGACAGGAAAAGCAGCAGCATTCCAAGTGCGTACACGTCCGTCCGTTTGTAAGACTGGTGGTAGCCGTACTTTTCAGGGGCAGTATTTTCCTCCGTCCCTAGAAGCGTTGTGTCGTGTTGTGTGTCCTCTTTTATGTACCGAGTGGTGTCAAGGTCTATTATACGGTACTTTCCGTCAGGGCAGGCGATAAGGTTTTCGGGTTTTATGTCGCGGCAGGTTATCGGCGGTGTAGCGCGGTGAAGCCTTTGCACCATGCTGCAGCATATTTCCGCCGTGGCTGCGCGCTTCCATTGGCGGCAGAACTCCCCTTATTCGTACCAATTCGTCCAGCGTAATGCCCTCGATGTACTCGCGGACATAGTAATGCATATCACCTTCGCAGAAATAATCCAGCGTTTCGGGAAAAAACTGCGCCGTCTGAGGATCTGCGGCGCGGAGAATGTCGTATTCTCTTTTAAGAAGCTCGCCGTTTTCCCCCTCTCCGCATTTTACGATTACCTTTTTTGCGGAGGATTTTTCCCTGAAAAGGTAAACACGCCTGTTTTGGGAATGCTTCAGGCAGGAATGCAGCTCATATTTATCGAGAATACGGGAAGGGAAATCCTTCGGAGAGGAATAGATCTCGTCAAATCTTGTTTTCAGTTCATCGTTCATAATAATCCATGCTCCGATATGGACAGAAGAAACTCGTTTGTATAGTAAGTGCAACGCCAAAATAAAGATACAAAAAGCAGCTCACTTTATAGCGGGAGCAGCCTCACAAACATAAACAGTAGGCGCGAAATAAGTCATTACCATAATTTTACCACAGAAAAACGGTGATGTCAAGGGCATTAGAGCATTGAAAGTCCAAGGATCAGCTCTGTGCAGTGTTTCAATAAAAAAATATCCAAAACTACTTGACAAATCGGAAAATATATGATATACTCAATACATACCAAACAGGTATATTTTATAGGCTTTAAAGGAGGACAGAAAAAATGACAATTGAATTAACCAATATCAGAATATCTGCCCTCGGTAATATATGTTGTTCCGCTTGCTGGAAAATCTCAGGCGGAACGCTCCGGCTGTGCTGAAAAGCATTTGCCGTATATCCACGCTCCGCTTGTACTGTGATCATTCAGACAAGGCGGGGCATTTCTATTTTTTGAGGTGATATCATGAGCGAGTCGCAGGAAAGCACAACGGCAAAGCTGTGCGCGTTTGCAAGGGCATGGCATTCCCGGCAGGAGGGCAGCAGGATCTTTAACGATTATCTAGCCTACGACCTGATGGGAGAGGAAGAATATGACCGAATGTACGCCCTTATAAACAGCGGGTTTGACGGGAGATCCCATTACTCCCCGGAAGAAACGGAACAGATCATCAGGACTTACATGGCGCCTATCCCACTTTCGCGGCTACCGTTCTGCGAGGGCAGACTGGCAGGGTTTGCGGCGGAATACGGCGATATACAGTATGTGATATGCGGAGCAGGCTCTGACACTTTTTCATTCCGGAACAAGAACCAACGTATAGAGATATACGAAGCCGACCACCCGGACACTCAGGCGGCAAAGCTTGCGAAGATACACAGTCTTGGCTGGCAGCCCGGACAAAACGTTCACTTTGTTTCAGTGGATTTTGAAAAGGAGCGAATGGCTGAGAAGCTTCTTGCCTCCGGTTTCGACCCGGAAAAGAAAAGCTTTTTCAGCATTCTCGGCGTGACCTATTACCTCACTCTCGACGTATTCACCGAAACCCTTTCTCAGATCGCGGAGATCGCAAGTCCCGGAAGCGCTCTGGTATTCGACTACCCGCAGAGGACAGGAAAATTCCCGGAGCGTGTAAAAAAGCTCTCTGAGATAACGGCGCTTCTCGGAGAGGAAATGCGCGGCGGCTATGACTATCAGGAGGTTTCCCGCTCACTTTATCCTCTCGGCTTCCAGATAGACACCTATTTAAGTCCAGTGGGAGTTCAGCGGCAGTATTTTGACGGGCGAAGCGACGGTATGAGAGCATTTGAAAACGTAAATCTTCTATCTGCGGTATATACCGGCGGATATGACTATGAATAACACACAAACGGAGGAAACAACTATGTACAAGAACATCAACACAGCCCTTATTCACGGTGGAATTTCAATGGACGAGCGCACCGGCGCAGTAAACGTCCCGATCTATCAGACCTCGACCTACAAGCAGGACGGACTGGGGAAAATGCGCGGCTATGAATATTCCCGCACCGGAAACCCCACAAGAGAAGCCCTTGAAGCGCTTATCGCCGAACTTGAGGGAGGAGTTGCCGGATTTGCATTCGCCTCAGGTATGGCGGCGACAACAGCGGTGCTTTCACTGTTTGAGAAAGGCGACCGGGTGCTTATCTCCAGCAACGTTTACGGCGGCACTTTCCGGGTGCTTGACAAGGTTTTCAATAATTTCGGCATAACCTACACCATTTCCGATACCGAACACCCTTCGGCGTTTGAAAAGGACATCACACCCGATGTTAAGGCGGTGCTTATCGAAAGCCCCGCAAATCCCCTCATGACCGTGACAGATATCCGCGCCATATCTGAGATAGCTCACAAACACGGTCTGCTGGTGATCGTGGACAACACATTCATGACCCCCTATCTCCAGCGCCCGATAGAGCTTGGCGCGGATATAGTTACCCACAGCGCAACGAAATATCTCGGCGGGCACAGCGACACTGTTGCGGGACTTGCGGTAGTCAATACAAAGGAGCTGGCTCAGAAGATCGCTTTCATTCAGAATGCCACCGGAGGAGTGCTCCCGCCCTTTGACAGCTTCCTGATAATCAGAGGCATCAAGACCCTCGGAGTGCGCATGGACAGACACACCGAAAATGCTCTGAAAGCCGCGCAGTTCCTTAAAGCTCACCCGGCGGTAAAGAATGTTTATTACCCCGGACTTGAAAGCGACAGCGGCTATGAGGTGAACCGTTCACAGGCGAAAAACGGCGGCGCAATGTTCTCCTTTGAGCTGAAAGAAAACTATGATATCCGGGTATTCTTTGAGAGCCTTAAACTCATAATGCTTGCGGAAAGCCTCGGTGGAGTGGAGTCGCTGGTGTGCCATCCGGCTACAATGACTCACGCATCTATTCCTGAGGATATCCGCAAAAAAGTCGGGATCACAGACGGTCTTATCCGGCTTTCAACAGGAATAGAGGACATTAACGACATAATAAGCGACCTGTCGCAGGCAATTGAGAAAAGTGAGGTAAAGTAAAATGAAATACTACAAATCAATGCACGATCTTATCGGACACACTCCGCTGGTGGAACTGACACACATAGGACTCCCTGAGGGTGCAAGGATATTTGCAAAGCTGGAGCTTTTCAATCCCTCCGGCAGCGTAAAGGACAGGACTGGCGAATACATGATCGCTGACGCGGAGAGAAAAGGGCTTCTGAAACCGGGCGGAACTATCGTTGAAGCTACCGCTGGCAATACCGGGCTTGGTATTGCGTTTGCGGCGCTCAACCGCGTCTATCGCATCATTTTTGTTGTACCCACCAAATTCTCCGCTGAAAAGCAGACGCTCATGCGGGCGCTTGGCGCTGAAATAATCAATACCCCCAGAGAGGGCGGAATGCTTGGCGCGGAGCAGAAAGCCGAGGAGCTTCGCGCGTCGATCCCCGGAGCAGTCACCCTCAAGCAGTTCAAGAACATGAGCAATCCGCAGGCGCATTACGAAACCACCGGCCCGGAGATCTTTGACGACCTTGACGGCGAGATTGACTATTTCGTTGCGGGCGCAGGGAGCGGCGGTACATACAGCGGAGCTGCCCGTTACCTCAAGGAGCATAAGCCGGAGATCACCGGAGTTCTTGCAGATCCGGTAGGCTCAACAATGGGCGGCGGAGAGCACGGAGATTACAATATTGAGGGCATAGGCAATGATTTCATTGCCGACACGATGGATATGTCCCTAGTGGACAAGGTTATAAAGATAACAGATGATGACGCATTCCATGGCGCAAGATTGCTCGCCGCAAAAGAGGGTATTTTCGCAGGATCCTCCTCCGGCGGTGCGCTTGCCGCAGCGATAAAGCTTGCTGAAAGCGGTGCAAGAGGAAACATCGTGATAATCCTCCCTGACCGTGGCGACAGATATTTCAGCAAGGGTCTGTATGAATAAACATCAAAACGGCGCAGTAACAATGCCATAACGAAAAATATGAAAAAACGTTGCATATCTGCGTAAATCGTTTGTATATAAGGCGTGTTTAATTATATCGTAAACATTACAAGCTTGGATTTACAAGCAGCTTGTTGAAATGTCTTGTTTTCAAAGTGGATTTACAAGTCGGACACGGGGGAACGCAAAGCCAAAAAAGGGCGATCTCCAAACGGAAATCGCCCTCTCTTATTGCTATTCAGCCCTATCACTCAACAGTGAATGCGTCCTTACCCAGACCGCAAACCGGGCAAACCCAGTCATCAGGGATATCTTCCCACTTGGTGCCGGGAGCGATACCGCCGTCGGGATCGCCTACTGCCGGGTCATATACATATCCGCAGGGACAAATGTGCTTTTCCATGATAAATTTCTCCTTTCGCAGAAATATTATGCGCAGTTATTACTTAAAATATCTGTTCAGCAGACCCTCGAAAGCCTTGCCGTGTCTTGCCTCGTCCTTAGCCATTTCATGAACGGTGTCGTGGATAGCGTCGAGGTTGAGAGCTTTAGCCTTCTTAGCGAGATCAAGCTTGCCAGCAGTTGCGCCGTGCTCAGCTTCAACGCGCTTTGTGAGGTTCTCCTTAGTGGAAGAGGATACAACCTCGCCGAGAAGCTCTGCAAACTTTGCAGCGTGCTCAGCCTCTTCCCAAGCAGCCTTCTCATAGTAAAGACCAACCTCAGGATAACCCTCGCGGTGAGCAGCTCTTGCCATTGCAAGATACATACCAACCTCGGTGCACTCGCCGCTGAAGTTAGCGCGCAGACCTTCGATGATCTCCTCAGGAACACCCTCAAGCTTGCCTACGCCGATCTTGTGCTCGTCAGCGAAAACCAGCTTGCCGGCGGTTTCCTCAACTACTGTGAACTTAGAGCCGGGAACGCCGCACTGAGGGCACTTTTCGGGAGCGGAATCACCTTCATAAACATAGCCGCAAACAGGACATACAAACTTCATAATTTTTTACCTCCAAAATGTATAAAATTTCAAAACAGGAATTATTCTCAATTTCCTTGCTTAAATTATATCATAAATAATTTAATTTGTCAAGAGCTTTATGTGATTTTTTTGTGAAAAATGCTGTAAATATAAATACCCAGAAATATTTAATTTATCCTCAGTTTACAATTTCAGTGCCGGGATAGAAATACATTAATATATCCTCGGCGCTTTTCCCATTCCTAGCAAGCCTTTCGGCGGTATAGACGCTCATTCCGGTGTTTCCGCCGATTCCACTTGTAGTGAATGTGAACATTCCGTCTGCACAGGTTATTTTTATAGCGCTGCTGCGAAGCTCAAGCGCCCGGCAAAGCTGCTTTCCGGTAAGTACAGCATTGCCAAAGCGCACTGTTATCAGCTTTCCTCCGTCTGTGTATTTCATGTCCGTGAACCATTCCTCGTGATTTGGTGGAAGTATGTTGCCGCTGGTCATCTCAGATAGACTTCTCTGGACAATATCATCTGTGAGGGTGCAGCTTGCTGAATGATCGGGGCTTTCCATGTCGCAAGGGAGATCATGCTGGGGGAGATATGGATATCCTCCGTCATCGGTAAGCCCTGTGGAAATACGGCAGAGTACTGTGTTTGCCGGAGTTCCGGAATACTCAGGGTACATTGAGGACGCTTTATCTGCTATTTCTGAAATCTTTTCCAAATATTCCGGGTAATCACTGCCGTATTCCTGCTCCAGTTCCTCCGGGGAGATCCAATCCGGGAAATGCTCCGGGTCGTCTGACAAGTCCGCTCCGAAAAATGAGGAATTATCGTAGTTCTCCATGCAGTAAAGCGCCTGTCCGGAGCAGGCTATTCCTACCGCAAGCAGTGTTTCGTATTGAAATGACGGCTCCGCCACGGCAAAAATGCAGCCGGTTAGATACTCTGAATAACCCAGCGTTACTATCCTGCTTTCTTCTTCGAGATACAGCGTGATCTGCTCCGGAATGCGTTTGTGGGCGTCTTGGGCGGAGCAGCCTCCGAGCAGGAGCAGTAATATGGCTGCGGCTGCTGAGATAATCTTGGCGGCTTTCATTTTGCAGCTCTCCTTTCCAAAAGAATTGTTCACAGGTGCGCATTTTGCAATCTTTTTTTGTTTATCATTCAGAAATTGCGAATAGCACTTGACAATTCCTGATGATTATGTTAGAATAATAGTTATAAAGAAAGAAAAGACGGAGGCAGCCAGATATGAAAAGAATGGAACAACTGAAAAATTCGGCAACCTTTAAGCATATGTGCGAGGATTTCCTCAGCACTACCGCGATCGACAGCAGTCTGCCGGCAAAATTCGGAGTTAAGCGCGGTCTGCGTAATTCCGATGGTTCCGGCGTTGTTGCAGGAATAACAAATGTATGCTGCGTACACGGCTACGTTATCAGCGAGGGTGACAAGCAGCCGATTGAGGGCGAGCTTATCTACCGCGGCTACAATATACGGGATATCGTTGCGGACGTTCTAGCGGACGGACGCTACGGCTATGAGGAGGTCGCGTATCTTCTCCTGTTTGGTCTGCTCCCGGACGAACAGCAGCTTACCACGTTTTCACGTCTTATTGCGGAATATCGCGAGCTGCCTATGTATTTCAGCGAGGACGTGATCCTCAGAAATCCTTCTCCTAATATCATGAACAAGATGGCTCAGGCCGTCCTTGCGCTGTACAGCTTTGATTCCTCACCGGAGGACAAGTCTGTGGAAAGCGAAATGCTGAAGGCTATTTCGATCATCTCAAGACTTCCGGCTATCATGGTTACTTCTTATCAGGCAATGCGCCGGTTCTATCACAATGATTCAATGGTAATGCACCAGATAAACAAGGACGAGAGCCTTGCGGAAAGCATTCTGTCAACGCTGCGTGACGATCGCTCCTATACCAATGAGGAAGCGCACCTGCTTGACCTGTGCCTTATGCTTCATGCGGAGCACGGCGGCGGTAACAACTCGACCTTTACCTGCCGTACAGTTTCCTCCTCCGGCACTGACGCCTATTCTGCGTATGCTGCGGCTATCGGTTCGCTCAAAGGCCCGCGTCACGGCGGCGCCAACATCAAGGTCATGGAGATGCTGGAATATGCCAAGAGCGGCATAAACAACTGGGACAATGACGAGGAGGTAAAGGAATATCTCCACAAGATCCTCCGCAAGGAAGCTGGAGATCGTTCCGGACTTATTTACGGTATGGGTCATGCGGTCTACACCTTGTCCGATCCCCGCGCGAAGATCCTCAAGGAAAACGCAATGAAGCTTGCAAAGGGAACTGATTTTGAGGCAGAATTCATGCTGCTTGACAGCATTGAGCGGCTCACTCCCTCTGTATTTGCTGACGAGCGCGGTGACATTAAGAATATATGTGCAAATGTGGATATGTATTCCGGGCTTGTATATAAGATGCTGAAGATACCGGTAGAGATGTACACCGGACTGTTTGCCTGCGCGAGAATGGCGGGCTGGTGCGCTCACCGCATGGAAGAGATGATAAACGGCAAGCGTATTATTCGTCCTGCATACAAGGCAATAAATCTGAACAAGACCTATATTCCGCTCAGCGAACGCGGCTGAAAAATGTTGACATAACTGAAATAATGTGCTATAATACAATCGGCATTGATCTAAGTAAACAATCTACATAAAGTGAGGGACAATATCATGGCAGACGAAAAGAAAGAAAAGAAGGATAAATTCAAGCTGGCAAAGGAATTTAAGGCGTTCATCAGCAAGGGCAACGTTCTTGATATGGCTGTCGGTCTTATTATCGGTTCCGCGTTCACCGCTATCGTTAATTCGGTAGTAGGCGATCTGCTAATGCCGGTACTGGGACTTATCACTGGAAAGGTGGATTTCTCCCAGCTTAAATGGGTGCTTCAGCCGGAGGTGCTTAACGAAGCCGGCGAGGTAGTTACCGCAGAGGTAGCCGTAAGATATGGTGTGTTTATCCAGTCGATAATCAGCTTCCTGCTTATTGCGCTTTCGGTATTTATACTTATCAAAGTAATTTCCGGTCTCAAGCGCAAGAAGAAGGAAGAGCCCAAGCCTGAGCCCAAGCCGGATCCTCAGGTGGTTCTGCTGACCGAGATCAGGGATCTGCTCAAGGAAAAGGAAACCGCAGACAAGTAAATAAACCAAGCCGCTCCGGGTGGGGCGGCTTTTGTTTGGGAATTTTTTGCTTGACATTTTTCGCAATAAGTGATATAATAAATCAGGTTTTATTTGGTTTGCGCTGGTTTTGGATATGGAAAGAAGAGGTACATTATGTCCGGTGACATTTATTCTGCAATTATGTCTGGACTGTTAGTATTCCAGATTGTCTGCTCTATCATCAGCATTGCGATTGCTGTGTTCCAGATCATATGTTTTTGGAGAGTATTTGAAAAGGCGGGATATCCCGGTTGGAAATCCATTATTCCGATTTACAACACATATGTTCTGTGCGATATGGTCTGGGGCAACGGACTGAAAATGTTCCTTTTACTTATACCGATAGCAAACATTTACTTCACCATTAAGCTGCGTCTGAGCTTCGCCAAGGCGTTCGGCAAGGACGTTGGATTTGGTATCGGAATGATCTTCCTTCAGCCGATATTTGTGGGGATACTCGCATTCGACCATTCATCATATTACGGCCCGGATATGTGATACAAGAGCGGTTTTGCTTAATATGTAATATAATAGAGAGAAAAAGAAAAGGAGATAACAGCAATGTCAATGCACTTTCGCAGAAAGCTCCCCATTCCGCAGGAAATAAAGGAGCTTTACCCGCTGAACGATAAAATCAAGTCGATAAAGTCCGAGCGCGACGCAATGATCGCGGACGTTTTCACCGGGAAATCTGATAAGTTCCTGCTGATAATCGGGCCTTGTTCCGCTGATAACGAGGACTCCGTTATGGATTACACCTGCCGTCTGTCAAGACTTCAGGAGCAGGTCAAGGATAAGATCATCATTATTCCGAGAATATACACCAACAAGCCCAGAACCACCGGCGAAGGCTACAAGGGCATGATTCACCAGCCCGACCCCACAAAGGGCGAGGATATGCTGGAGGGACTTGTTCAGGTGCGTAAGCTGCACACCCGCGCGATAGAGGAAACCGGGCTGGTATGCGCTGATGAGATGCTTTATCCGGAGAATTACCGCTACCTGTCCGATATTCTGAGCTATGTCGCGGTAGGCGCGCGTTCTGTTGAGGATCAGGAGCATCGGCTCACCGCCAGCGGCATGGAATGCCCCTGCGGTATGAAAAATCCCACCAGCGGCACTATTTCCATAATGCTGAATTCGATCAGGGCGGCGCAGAGCAGTCACACATTCATCTACCGCGGCTGGGAGGTAACTACCGACGGCAACCCGCTTGCTCATGCGATTTTGAGAGGTGCACAGAACAAGCACGATCAGACTATCCCGAACTATCATTACGAAGATCTGAAGCTGCTGTATGATATGTACAACGAGAAGAACCTTGCCAACATAGCTTGTATCGTGGACACCAACCACTCCAACAGCGGCAAGAAGTATCTTGAGCAGGTGAGAATCGCCAACGAGATTCTGCATTCCATGCGGCATTCCACAGAGATACGCAGCATGGTAAAGGGTCTGATGATTGAGAGCTACATCGAGGACGGCGCTCAGAAGGTAGGCGAGGGCTGCTACGGAAAGTCTATCACCGACCCCTGCCTCGGCTGGGAAAAGAGCGAAAAGCTTGTGCTTGAGATCGCAAATCAGCTTTAAAATCGAATACACAAAGCGTTGACGGGAATTCAGTAGTCCCGGAAGAACCCTTTCAGAGAGCCGCTGTATGGTGCGAAGCGGCAGGAATTCCGGCGGCGAATTACCTCCCGGAGCGGCGGGGTGAAGCTATGGTGTGTAGCTCCGCACGGGTAAGCCCGTTATAGCTGCCCAAAGGCGGGAGTATTCCCGTAAATTGAGGTGGTACAGCGGTTTTTCGCCCTCTGCGTTTGCAGGGGGCGTTTATTTATATGAAAAGGAGTAAAGCTATGTTCAGACCATTCAAAGCAATATCAGCCGCTCTCATCACATCGGCAATTTCTCTGGCAACGGTCGGAATTGCATTTGCAGAAGCACCGGAACCTATTTCCACCGAATCTTCCGCAGCAGAGGAGCAGTATCTCACTATCGACCGCAGCTGGCTTCAGCTCAGCATAATGAATCCCGCCTGGGTCGGGGAATACACGCCGGACAAGGGGCGGGAGGATCAAGACAGCCGATATTTATTCTACACAGCCGGGGATTATGGTACTCAGGGGTTTCAGGTAGCGATCCAGTATGCCATGGGCAGTGAAACCGAGATCGAAGATCTGATCTCCCGGTCACAAGAGCCAAAAATATCCGGCAACGAGGTTGTCGATTATCTGGGTACTGAAAAGACGGAAAGCGGACAGGATATTTGCGTCTTTTCATACTATTGCTACGAGTCAAAATATATAAATGATATCTGTTATACGGCGATTTCCTGCGGAGAAAGCGGTCATAATGTGTATGTCTTTGTAAACTATGACGGTGAACGCAACACCGACGAGAACAGAGAAAAGGCGTTTGAGCTGTTCCGGTCACTCAGCTGGAGCGAGCCGCTTGCTGACTTGCCCGACAACTCCTCCGAGCAGACCGAAGCTTCGGCAAAGGAGCAGTATCTCACTATCGACCGCAGCTGGCTTCAGCTCAGCATACTGGACAAGCCTTTCGGTGAGGAATATCATCTGCTGAAGGAGTGGGAGGAAGAGGACAGAAGATATATAGGCTACGCAACCGATTATGAAGATTACGATACTACCGGCGTGTATGTGATCCTTCAGTATGCTATGGGAAGTGAAAACGAAGTTGAAGATACGATCAGCAGATCGCAAGAGCCAAAAAATATCGGCGACACCGTTTTCGATTATCTGGGTACTATACAGGCGAAAAGCGGGCAGGATATTTATGTATTTTCATACTATACTTATGGGTCGGAATATAACGAGATAGGTTATGAGGCTACATCATGCGGAGCAAGCGGTCATAACGTTTATATCAATGTAAACCTTGACGGTGAACGCAACACTGACGAGAACAGAGAAAAGGCGTTTGAGCTGTTCCGTTCACTCAGCTGGAGCGAGCCGCTTGACGACCTACCAGAAGGCACCACAGAACAAGACGGACAGCCCGCTGACGCGGACGAAAATCCTCCGGAAACCGGCGCTGCTGTTCCTGTGACTGCAGCGTTTGCGGCGGGTGGCGCTGCTGTAATGATGATCGCCACAAGGAAAAACAAGAGGAAGTGAGCAAATGCAGTTCATATTCTGTCCCCAGTGCGGGAGCAAACTCACAACAAAACAGGTCGGCGACGAGGGGGAGATACCGTTCTGCGAAAGCTGCGACAGACCGTGGTTCAGTTTCTCCTACCCCTGCGTTATATGCCTGCTGACGGACGGAGAGGGTAGGTTTGCGCTGATAAAGCAGACCTATGCGACAAAGAATTACGTCTGCGTTGCCGGGTTCATCAAGGAGCAGGAAACAGCAGAGCAGACTGCCATACGGGAAATCCGGGAGGAAACCGGTCTGGAGGTTCTGAGCCTGCGCTATGTGAACAGCTATTACTACCCGAAGCACGACAACCTCATGCTGGGGTATGTCTGCACCGTGAAACCGGGGGAATTCAAGCTGTCCGGCGAGGTGGAGAGAGCAGGGTGGTTCGGGCTTGAGGAAGCGCGGGAGCTGCTAAGTCATGGTACTGTCGGCAAGGATCTGCTGAGAGATTACCTTGAAATATGATTGTTGCATTGAAAGGACGTGGTATCAGTGGAATTTGAAAGAAATTCCATCGCTTATGGAGAATTCTCGGCGAATTAACGGTTGAATGTTGAAAATTCACATAAATCACAATAAATGAAGGAGAATTTTACAATGGAACTTTATGACGAACTGGTTGCGCGCGGACTTATCGCGCAGGTAACTGACGAGGAAGAGATCAAAAAGCTTATCAACGAGGGCAAGGCTACTTTCTACATCGGCTTTGACCCGACAGCGGACTCTCTGCACGTTGGACATTTCATGGCGCTCTGCCTTATGAAGCGCCTCCAGATGGCTGGCAACAAGCCGATTGCCCTGCTGGGCGGCGGCACTGGAATGATCGGCGACCCCTCCGGCAAATCCGACATGAGAAAGATGCTCACAAAGGAGCAGATCGACCACAATATTGAGTGCTTCAAGAAGCAGATGAGCCGATTTATCGACTTCTCCGACGGCAAGGCTATCATGGTGAACAACGCAGACTGGCTGCTGAACCTCAACTACATTGACGTGCTGAGAGAGGTCGGCGCGTGCTTCTCGGTCAACAAGATGTTGACCTTTGAGTGCTACAAGCAGCGCATGGAGCGGGGACTTACCTTCCTTGAATTCAACTACATGATCATGCAGAGCTACGACTTCTACATGCTGTACCAGAAATACGGCTGCAATATGCAGTTCGGCGGCGACGATCAGTGGGCGAATATGCTGGGCGGCACAGAGCTTATCCGCAAGAAACTCGGCAAGGACGCTCATGCAATGACTATCACTCTGCTGCTCAATTCCGAGGGCAAGAAGATGGGCAAGACCGAAAAGGGCGCTGTATGGCTCGACCCGGAAAAGACCTCGCCGTTTGAGTTCTTCCAGTATTGGAGAAACGTTGCGGACGCTGACGTAATGAAGTGCATCAAGATGCTTACATTCCTGCCTATGGAGCAGATAGACGAGATGTCCCACTGGGAGGGCAGCCAGCTTAACAAGGCAAAGGAGATCCTTGCGTATGAGCTTACAAAGCTTGTTCACGGCGAGGAGGAAGCGAACAAGGCTCTTGAAGCTGCAAAGGCTCTGTTCGGAGGAAAGGGCGGAAATTCCGAGAATATGCCCACCACCGAGGTTGAGCTTGTGGACGGAAAGATCGGCGTGCTGGATCTGCTTGTGGCTACAAAACTTGTAAACTCTAAGCGCGAAGCAAGGACGCTCATCACCGGAAAGGGTCTGGCGATCGACGATGTTATCATCGAGGACGTAAACGCTCAGATCGAGATCAACCCTGAGGTAATTATCCGCAAGGGCAAGAAAGTATATCACAAGGCAGTTGCAAAGGCATGATTTTCGCCCCGGAGGGAGGTTCCTTCCGGGGCGTTTCTTGTATTCATTATTTCATCAGGTTTTCCTGCTTGTGGAAGAATGCTTTTTCCAGTGCGGAGTACTCGTCGTCTGTGCAGATTTGCCTGCATCTGCTCTGGTATTCAGCGGAACGTGTCAGCATATTCTGAATCTTTTCGCAGGGAAATTCTGTGCATTGGCGGCACTTTTCCACATCATGCGAACGAGTGCATTCCACCAGATCGTAAGTACAGGTTTTATGCGAGGAACAGCCAGTGCAGCGTATTTCCTCGTTGGAAACCACGCTGCCACGCCAGCCTATCCTGTACCAAAGCTCGGCGGTTTTGCGCAGTTCTTCTTCCGTGCGGGCGTTGTATCGTGGACATTCCAGGCAGTTGTCGCCGCAGAGGGTGATTTTTTCGCTCATATATGCTCCTTTGAATTGATCAGTTCTTTTCGGAATTCTGCTGTTTTCTGATCCTGCGCCAGTTGATAAAACCGTAAATATCGTTTGCCAGAAATGCTGCAAAGCAGAATATCATCGGGAGATTTGAAATATCGTTAATTGACGCAAAGATCCACAGTACTATCAGCACAATATCATTAGCTGCGTAGGCGAGGGCATACAGCGGGCTTCGCAGTATCATCAGCGCGGACGCAATGAAGCTTGTGGCGACAGATACGGTGCTTATTTCAAGCTGAGCGGTGTTGAACAGCTTCAGCAGGAAATAAAATCCGAAGGTAACGGCGGCGGTGAGCAGCAGCGTGACCGTCAGGCTTTTCCCGGTGAGATGCGATACTGTGACCTGTGGCTTGCCCTGCTTAAAGGGGTGCTTTATCCACACGATTAGCGCGGCGGCAGCGCTGGGGGCGGTCATGCCGAGGTAGGTTATCATTTCGCCGTAATACCGGGACTGCAATGAAATAAGCGCATACAGCAGGCTGAACGCTATCGTCAGCACCTGACCCGTTGGCTCTCCGCGGGCGACAAAGATAAGCGCGGTAACTCCTGTCAGCGGCGCGGCAAGCGCCAGTGGGTTGAACTCACCGGACATAAGAAACGCTCCGGCGACAATAAATATTGAACATATCCACAGCCCCAGCTCAAAGCGTGAAAGTCGTGCAAATGGGTTTTGCAGCTTCATATATCCCTCCGTAAAATCATCAACTAAGTTATTCTACAACAATTCGGACGGTTTGTCAACAGCCGTGGGTGTAATTCTTGTGAAAACCACAAAAAGGTCTTGAATTCTATATAAATATGTGGTAAAATAAAATAAGATATGCTTGAAACGTGATAAATCAACGCTCAATGACATATTTACATTTTTTGTATTATGATAAGGAGCTTACTTAATTATGAAGAATAACAGCAGAATAGGGCTGTGGCTGCTTATTCCGGCGTGGGTGCTGGTATTTGCGGCAAGAATGGCGCAGATTTGCGCAGGTACCGACATGACTTCGGGATTTCTTAAGGACGACAATGGGTTCTTTATGGACTTCTGTTTCTGGGGTGCGGTGGTTCTGACCATTGCGGCGGCAGTCGCTGCGGCGGTTCTGGACAGAAAAAAGAACAGCGCTTTCTACAATACTCCGGTAGAACGCATAACCGACGGCAGAGCGGCGGCAATAGGCTTTGCGCTACTTCTGCCGGCAATGGCGGCGCTGTACGAGGGATACTGCGAAGCTGTGATCCCTGAGAACAGCAACATTTCGCCTTCACCGTTCATGATGATAGTGAATTTCCTGTTCGGCGCAGTGATGCTGGTATCGGCATTTATGATACTGTATTTCAAGGAGTTCAAGCCGGGTCTGGGATTTTCAGTGGTTTCCGGCGCGGGATATTATACTCTGCGCGGCATCGGTGTTTTCCTTGATAAAATGGCGATCACCACTGTTCCTGAGTACCTCATCAATTGTATTTCTGTGATACTTGCGGCGGTATTCTTTATGCAGCTCACAAAGCTGCTTTCCGGCAACGAGGGCAAGCGCACAAGGGAAGCGCTTACGGTATCCGGCGCTGCTGCTGCGGTGACTATCCTCGGCAATTCCATCGCGGTGATAGCCGCTTCTATTGCCGGCTCTGCGGAGATCTCCGGGCGCATTGTTGCCTCCGAAAACGAAGCGGAGATACTGTATCAGCTTGCACATGGCAGAGAGGCGTATTTTATGAGCTATATGCCGATCTCTGTGACCGCAGCGGGAATATTCATAGTTGTGACGCTGATCGCGCTTTATATGCAGCCTAAGCCTGCGGCAGAAAAAGTTGCTGAGGAGTCCGGAGAGCCGGAAGCTTTACCGGATAACACCGATGAGGAGTAAGGCTGTGAAAAGGCTCTGCCGCGCGGCTGCGCTTATTGCGGCGGTTGGAATGATGAGTGGCTGCTCCGGCGCTTCGGTGGAAAATCTTCTCACCGCGCCGAAGCTGACGCAGGAGCAGAGCGAGATCTATCAGGCGCTCATAAACAGCTCAGGCAGTTCAATAAAGCTGAAATATCCAAGGGGCGGCGAGTTCCGTTCAGCGTTCGTCCTCCAGAACATAGACAGCGAGCCGGGAAACGAAGCTCTGGTATTCTATGAGTCCCAGTCGGTGCAGTCCGGCGAGAGCGCACTCCGACTTAAAGCGCTGGATCAGAACGACGGGCAGTGGGAGGCTGTATACGACCTTGCCTGTGTTGGAAGCGAGGTTGACAGCATCAGCTTTGCAAGTCTGGGAGATGGAAAGACTACTGAAATAATCGTGTGCTATTCCATGCTGAACCAGACGGAAAAGACAGTGAGCGTATTAAATTACGGAAACGGAGTGATCTCCGAGCTGTACAGCGGAAGCTACGCCTGCATGGAGGTCTTGGATCTCAATGCGGACGGCGAGCAGGAGCTTGTCACGGTAATCCCGGATAAGACCAACCAGACTGCATCGGCGGTAATGTTCACCAAAGGTGAAAATGGCTTTCAGAAGCTGAGCGAGGCGCCGCTTAGCGGCATCTCCGCAGAATATATCAGTGTGACAAAGGGACAGCTTGACGAGTATACTACCGCCCTGTTTCTGGATTACAGCCGCGGCGGAGGGCAGTATGGAACTGATGTCGTATATTGCAGAGGCGGACGGCTGGCTAGTCCGGTAAATCTTTCGATAGGCGCTGACGGTACGCCCTCGAATGTTATCAATCGCTATACCAATGACTACATGACTGAGATCCGCAGCATGGATATTGACCGTGACGGATTTGTTGAAATTCCCTCCATGACCCCGCTGCCGGGTTATGAAACCTTACAGCGTTCAGAACAGCTTTGCGCAGTGGAATGGTACATGGTGGAAAATAACTGCTACAAGCAGGAATATTACAGCTATTACAGCAGCAAGTACAATTTTGTGCTGATCTTCCCCAGCCGCTGGCAGGGAGTAGTTTCGGCTGTGGTCAGCTATCAGGACAACGAGATAATTTTCATCTCGTACAACTCAGAACTGGGGCTTACAGTTAACGATCACACCGAACTGATGAGGATACGCACAATTGACAAGGACGACACCGAAACACTGGTGAACTCAAAGGATTATCGCATGATCGGCGAGAGCGAGGACAGCATAATCTGCCTGAAGGAAACCGCAGGTTATCTAACCGGAAAGCTTGCGCTGACGGAAAGCGAGCTTCAGAACTGCTTTATTGTTCTTTGACAGCGGAAAGGGGAAGTATGAAAAGGATCTTGGTTTGCGAGGACGAGGACGCTATCCGCGACTTCGTTGTGATAAATCTTGTAAGATCGGGCTACGATGTTGTGGACGTTTCCTGCGGCGAGGACGCGGTGAAAGTCTACACCGAGCAGAAGGGCAACTTTGACGTGGCTCTTCTGGATATAATGATGCCCGGAATGGACGGTTTCGCACTCTGCCGCTGGATAAGGGAGCAGAGCAGTGAAATCGGCATAATAATGCTTTCGGCGAAAAGTCAGGAAATGGACAAGGTGAACTGTCTTATGATAGGCGCGGACGATTACGTCACAAAGCCCTTTTCTCCGTCTGAGCTGGTGGCAAGGGTGGACGCGATTTACCGCCGCGTGAATGTCAGTCAGTCCCGGCAGGAAACGGTGAAAAACATCGTTTCCGGGCCGTTCACTCTGGACTATCAGAGCCGGACGGTGCTGAAAAACGGTGAGCCGATTGAGCTTACTCAGGTGGAATATCACATTATGGAATACCTGCTGAAGAACCGCGGCACGGCGCTGGACAGAAAGACGATCCTGCACCATATCTGGGGCGAGGCTTACTACGGCGATGATAAGGTTGTAGACGTAAATATCCGGCGGCTTCGCATGAAGATAGAGGAGGATCCCTCAAATCCGCAGTACATTCAGACGATCTGGGGCTTCGGCTATAAGTGGAACGGCTGATGGACAAAAAGGCAGCGCGCATGGGACTTCGCAGCTCCATTGCCGGAAGGTGGATGTTCAACACGCTGAGCGTGGTCGGAATACTTCTGGTAATCGCGAATGTCTGCATATATTATTTCACCCGTCAGTATTATTACGGCTCGGCGGAAAACTACCTCGTGTCGGAGGCGAACGCTACGGCTACCGTTCTTTCGCGGCTTTACGAGGATATGGCGGTGAATTACTCTTCCGAGGTTCGGGAGCTTATCGAGGGCTTCGACAAAAAAGAGCAGATGGAAATGATGTCCATTAACAAGAACGGCGAGGTGACTCTCAGCAGCAGCGGATTTTCTCCTGATGAGAGTTATAATATGCCGGATTATGAGGCGGCGCTTAAAGCCGAGGACGGCGTGGGAGTATTCCACGGCTATGAAACCGGAGAGAACATCATTGCCGTTACCGTTATCATCGCTCAGCCCAGCAGCAGCTACAACGCGCTGCGTTATGTCGCTTCGATGACGCTGATAGACAATCAGCTTTCGGCGATCATGCTTGCGGCTATGCTTATCAGCGCAGGAGTTATCCTGTTGGTGGTGTGCAGCGGAATGTACTTCGTAAAATCCATCTGCGCGCCGCTCATGCAGATAAGCGTGACAGCCAAGAAGCTTGCAAAGGGAGATTTCTCGGAGCGTATCGCAATTCGCAACAAGGACGAGATCGGCGAACTGTCGCAGGTGTTCAACGACATGGCGGACGAACTGGAAAATTCCGAGTCGATAAAGAACGACTTTATTTCTTCGGTGTCGCACGAGCTGAGAACGCCGCTCACCGCTATCAAGGGCTGGAGCGAAACGCTGGCGGCGGGCTACGATGAGGAAACCTACCGCAAGGGAATGACGGTCATCACTCATGAAACCGGGCGTCTTGAGGGTATGGTGGAGGAGCTGTTGGACTTCTCACGGATACAGAACGGCAGATTCACGCTTCAAATGGCGAACACTGATATTATCGCGGAGCTGGACGATGCTCTGCTTATCTACACCGACAAGGCGAAGAAGGAAAACAAGACGATACACTACACCGAGCCGGAGTCGCTGTGCGTGGTTTACGGCGACAAGAACAGGCTGCGGCAGGTGTTTATAAACGTCATAGATAATGCAATAAAATACACAGATCCCGGCGGAAGCGTGGATATTTCTGTCGAAAAGGGCAGCGACAGCCTTTCGATCATCGTTTCTGACACGGGAATAGGAATTTCAGCGGCGGATCTCCCGAAGGTGAAGGCAAAGTTCTACAAGGCAAACAGCACCCGCCGGGGCAGCGGTATCGGGCTGGCGGTCGCGGACGAGATAATCTCAATGCACGGCGGAACGCTGGATATTGCAAGCGAGCTGGGCAAGGGAACCACCGTCACGATCACACTTCCGCTGAAGCAGATGAATGAAAGGAGCGACCCTGATGGGCAGTAAAAATACGGGAAAGAAAACCACTGTCGGCGGTCAGGCATTGATCGAGGGCATAATGATGAAAGGCGTTTCCAAGGGCGCTATGGCGGTAAGGCTCAAGGAGGGCGGCATTGACGTCGAGGAATGGGAGCTGAAACCGAAGAAGTGGTACAACAAATGCCCCATTATCCGCGGTGGAATCAATTTCGTGCAGCAGCTTGGCGAGGGCTATAAATGCCTGATGAAGTCTGCGGAAAAAAGCGGAATGATGGAGGACGACGGCGAAGAAGAGGAGTCAAAGTTCGAGAAGTGGCTGGACGAAAAGCTCGGCGATAAGCTGACCGGACTGATCATGGGAATCGCTATGGTGCTGGGAATCGCGCTGGCGGTATTCCTGTTCCTGCTTCTGCCCAGCTATCTTTTCACGGGTATTGAGAGCCTGCTTCCGACAGAGCCGCTGAGCGACCTTGCGGGAGTGCTTCCGGGACTGCCGGAGGGAAGTTATGTCATGGTGAAATCCGTGGATATTTCCGCATGGAGAACCACTTTTGAGGGAATCATGAAGATCATTATCTTCGTGGCATATATGGCAATAACCTCCTGCACAAAGGATATGCGTAGAATGTACCGCTATCACGGCGCGGAGCACAAGACCATTGCCTGCTATGAAGCAGGGAAGCCGCTGACGGTGGAGAATATCCGCCCGATGTGCCGCTTCCACCCCCGCTGCGGTACAAGCTTCATCATCATTACGCTGCTGGTCAGCATTCTGGTTTACAGCATTGTGCCGATAACTCCGGAGCTTTTCAAGGAGCTGCTCCACACAAGCAGCGATACAATTGCTATCCTGCTCAGAACAGTTTGCAAGCTGCTTCTTCTGCCGCTGGTTGTGGGCTTTGCCTATGAACTTATCCGGTTTGCGGGACGGCATGACAATATCATCACGAAGATCTTTTCAGCTCCGGGACTGTGGATGCAGAGAATAACCACCAAAGAGCCGGACGATTCCATGATCGAGGTGGCTATCGCGGCGGTAACTCCCTGCCTGCCGAAGGACGGAGAGGACGATAACTGGTGACGGCGCGGACGTTGGGCGGACTGATTAGGGAATGCGTGAAGCTGCTGACTGATGGCGGCAACAATAATCCCCGGTTCGAGGCGGAGCAGCTTGTTATGGCGGTTTGCGGCGCTGACAGGAAAGATCTTCTGACTGACCCAGAGCGAGCGGTGAATGCGGCGCAGCTTGCTGAGCTTGAGGGCTTTGTTTCCCGCAGGCTGTCCGGCGAGCCGCTGCAATACATTCTTGGCGAGTGGGAGTTCTATGGGCTGCCGTTTTGTGTGGGAGAGGGCGTACTTATCCCGCGGCAGGACACGGAGATCATTGCGGAGGTCGCGCTTGACTATGCGAAAAAACACGAAAAACCGGACTTCCTCGCGGCGGACTTATGCGCCGGGAGCGGCTGTATCGGCATTACGCTGGCGAAGCTTGCCGGAGTTCGGGTAAAGCTTCTGGAGCTGTCGGATCAGGCGTTGGTCTATCTGCGGAGAAATATCGTGCTGAACGGAGTTGACTGTCTGTGCGAATCAGTCCATGCGGACGTGCTTTCGGAGAAAACCGCAGAAGATCTGCCGCAGCTTGACCTGATAGTTACAAATCCCCCCTATCTGACCGCGAAGGATATGCGGGAGCTTCAGACTGAGGTGGGCTTTGAGCCGGAAACGGCGCTGTACGGCGGCGAAGACGGTCTGGACTACTACCGCAGAATCATCCCGCTGTGGAGCGGAAAGCTCAGACCCGGCGGAATGCTTGCCGCAGAGATCGGCATGGGGCAGGAGCGGGAGGTCATGAAATTATTTGAGCAAAGCGGTATCATGGCGCAGTCTGAAAAGGATCTGTGCGGTATCATAAGAGTAATATACGGAATAAAAAACGGAGGATAATACAATGGCTGACAAGAAGAAAAACGCGGTGGTAAAGCCGGTTACGAGAGTTGTTGACCCGGCGGAGCGTGAAAAGGTGCTGAAAAGCGCAATGGCGCAGCTTGAAAAGAAGTTCGGTGAGGGCACGGTAATGTTCATGGGCGAAAACCGCCGTATGGATATCGAGAGCATTTCTACCGGCTCGCTGATGCTTGATCTGGCGCTTGGTATCGGCGGACTCCCCAGAGGTCGTATCATTGAGATATACGGCACAGAGTCCTCCGGTAAGACAACCATTTCGCTTCAGGCGGTAGCGGAGGCGCAGAAAGCAGGCGGCATGGCAGCGTTTATCGACGTTGAGCACGCCCTTGATCCGGTTTACGCAAGAAAACTCGGAGTGGATATCGACAATCTGCTGGTTTCGCAGCCGGACACCGGTGAGCAGGCTCTTGAAATTATTGAAACGCTGATCAGATCCGGCGCGATAGATATAATCGTGCTTGACTCGGTTGCGGCAATGACAACAAAGGCTGAGATCGACGGCGACATGGGCGACGCTCATGTCGGAGTTCAGGCAAGACTTATGTCGCAGGCGATGAGAAAGCTCACCGCAGTTATCAGCACCACCAACACCGTTGCAATCTTCATCAACCAGATAAGAGAGAAGATCGGCGTAATGTACGGCAACCCGGAAACCACTCCCGGCGGACGTGCGCTGAAGTTCTATTCCTCCGTCAGAATTGAGGTAAGACGTGGCGAGCCGATCAAGGACGGCGGCGAGATAATCGGAAACCGCACCAAGTGCAAGGTTGTAAAGAACAAGGTAGCGCCTCCCTTCAAGACCGCGGAATTTGATATCCTGTACGGTGAGGGCGTTTCCAAGATGGGCGAGATCGTGGACACTGCGGTTGAATTCAACATAGTAAAGAAGAGCGGAAGCTGGTTCAGCTATAATGACATGAAGATCGGTCAGGGCCGTGACAAGGTTCTTGAGTATCTCAAAGCAAATCCGGATATCTGCAATGAGATCGAAAAGAAGATCCGCGAGGAATTCGCGAAGAATTCTGCCCTGCTGGACAGCCTTTCCAGCGATGATGAGGAAGAGGGCGGCGAGGATATCTCCGCAGAGGAGAGCAGCGGCAAGAAAGCTGCAAAGAAGCCGGAGCAGGACTCTGACGATGATGATTACGCGGAGTTTTCACCGGAGGATATCGAATAATCCATGAAGCGACTGGCGGATTACCGCAGCGAGGACTTCCGGGGTGGCAGAATAACGGAGCTGTCGGTGTACAAGGGCGATACCTACAAGCTGGAACTGGAGGACGGAAAGACTTTCTTTCTGAACTGCGCGATCGTTGCGGATTATGACCTGCACGAGGGCGGGGAGATGGACGGAGAGCTGCTTGATAAACTCCAGCACGCAGACAAGATGCGAAAGGCAAAAAAGCGCGCGCTTTATCTTCTGGGTAGCCGTATGTACTGCTATAACGAGCTGTACAAGAAGCTGTTGCCGACCTACGGCGAGGAGGCTTCCCGGGCGGCGGCTGACGCAATGCGGGAGTACGGCTACATTGACGATGAGGATTACGCCGAAAAGCTGGCGGAGAAGCTCATTCACGTCAAGCATTATGGAATGCAGAAGACCCGCTGGGAAATGCAGCTCCGGGGACTTGACAGAAACCTTATCGACGATGTTCTGGCGCAGTATACCGAGGATGAGATCGACGAGGAGATAATGCACCTGCTGGAAACAAAATACAGCGAAAAGATAAGCGACCCGGACGACCGACGCCGGACTATTGCTGCGCTGGCAAGGCGGGGCTACGGCTATCATTCGGTGAAGCGCTGCATTGAAAAGCTGCTTCGGGAGCAGGAGGACTTCGACTCGGAGGAATTTGAGGATCAATTTGGGGGATAAATACTTTATGGCAAAGAATACTAAGGTTGCGATCGTGTCGCTTGGCTGCGCGAAAAATCAGGTAGACGCGGAGCAAATGATGGCGAAGATCGCGGACAGAGGCTATGCCTTTGTCGCAGAGCCGGGAATGGCGGATATCGTGCTGGTGAACACCTGCGGCTTTATCCAGTCCGCAAAGGAGGAAGCGATCGGCTGGATAATGGAGCTGATCGAGCTTAAGAACGAGGGCAGGATAAAGCGCATTGTGGTGACAGGCTGCCTCAGCGAGCGTTACCGCGACCAGTTCGCCGAGGAATTCCCGGAGGTGGACGCGGTAGTGGGAATTGCGGAGTATGGAAAGATCGCGGACATCATAGAAGGACTTGCCGAGGGAACTGCGCCGGAGCGCGCTGAAGGCTCTCCCGCCGCCTGCTACTTTGGCAAAAAGGAAAGCCACAGCATGGAGGGCAAGCGCATAATATCCACGCTGCCGCATTACGCTTATCTCAGGATCGCGGACGGCTGTGATAATTTCTGCACCTACTGCGCTATCCCGGCGATAAGAGGTCGTTTCAGAAGCCGCAAAATGGAGGACATCGTTGAGGAGGCAAGGCTGCTTGCCAATGACGGCGTTAAGGAGCTTGTCATCATCGCGCAGGACGTGTCCCGATACGGACTTGACCTGTACAACAGGCTTGCCCTGCCGGAGCTTTTGGACAAGCTTTGTGAGATCGAGGGTCTGAAGTGGATAAGAATGCTGTACTGCTATCCGGAGAGGATAACAGATGAACTTATCGACTGCATGAAGCGCCAGCCGAAGATCGTGAAATATCTTGACATTCCGATGCAGCACTGTGACGACGCGATCCTGAAGCGCATGAACAGAAAATGCACTGGGGACAGCCTGCGGGAGCTGGTTGCGAAGCTGCGCAGGGAGATTCCGGAAATTACACTCAGAACAACGTTTATCACTGGTTTTCCCGGCGAAACCGAGGAGCAGTTCAACAAGCTGGGCGAGTTTGCCGAGGAGATGAGGTTCGAGCGCATGGGCTGCTTTGCCTACTCCGAGGAGGAGGGAACTCCGGCGGCGACCTTCCCGGATCAGGTTGACGAGGAGGTACGCGAGCACCGCAAGGAGATACTTGAGGAGCAGCAGGACACCAGAGTTGCGGAGATGTACGACTCGATGATCGGTCAGACTGATGAGGTAGTCGTTGAGGGCTTTGATAAGTACCTTGCCGAGGGCGGATTATTCTTCGGCAGAAGCGCAATGTTTGCTCCGGAGATAGACGGAATGATCTATTTCAGCGTGCCCAAAGGCATGAAAAAGCCTGTTATCGGGGATTTTGTGAATGTACGCTTTGACGATGTGATCGACAATAATCTTCTGGGAGAAATGGTATGAATTTAGCAAATAAGCTGACATTGTTCCGGGTAATCATCGTCCCGTTTTTCGTTTTTTTCATGTGCTTCACCGGAATAGAGCACCGTTATCTGTATGCGCTGATATTGTTCATTGTCGCCAGCATTACGGATATGCTGGACGGAAAGATCGCCCGGAAATACAACATGATAACCAGCTTCGGAAAGTTCCTTGACCCGCTGGCGGACAAGATTCTGGTTGCGGCGGCGCTGGTGTGCTTTGTGGAGCTGGACTGGACTTCCGCGTGGGTGGTATTTATCATTCTCACAAGAGAATTCGTGGTGTCCGGAGTGCGGCTTGTGGCGGCGGGCAGCGACAAGAAGGTCGTGATCCCTGCCGGGTGGCTCGGCAAGATAAAGACCGCGGTCACTATGGTGGCGATATGCGTGATACTGTTCCTGCATATACTTGAGGGCTTCGGCGTGATCTATGACGCAGATCAGTGGATGGGGATTTATGAATATGTTCCGAAGGCGCTGGATTTCCCGATACAGATCATCAGCGATATATTGATGTACGTTTCGGCAGGGCTTACTTTGGCTTCCGGAATAAAATACCTGTACGATTACAGAGAATTCATCGACCCGAAAAAGTAGTATATTTCAGCGAAAATGCTGAATTTACAGAAAATAAAAAGTGCCGCAGCTATACGGCACTTTTTTATTTGCGGCTTAAGAGAATAGTTTACTCTGTTTCAACAGTGTATTACTGCTCGTCGCTGTCGCTTTCTGCGTCGGACGAAGCCGCGCCGGAAATCGGCTCTACGCGGTTTCCAACGGTGAATTTGTATTTATCCGGATCAAACGGCATTATCTCGTTGTTCCAGTAGGTAACATTGTACTTTCCTACGTCAACTACCGCGAAATTCGCTCTTGTGTTGACGAACTTCACCTCGCCCTGAACACGGGGCTTTGCATTGCCCTCGCCGCTGAAATATTCCTTTAATTTGACTACAACCTTATCTCCTGCATGAATGTCGTCCATTTTATTTCTCCTCCTTATGTATGCTGTCTGAAGGAAACGCGGACATCTGCTGATATATCTGACTGGGATCAGCTTATCCAATCGTTCGACAGAATTTACAATGATAATTGTAACACATATTAAACAGGCTGTCAAGCGGAAAAATGAAAAAAGTGTAAATTGTGCAATTTGTGTTAGAATGATACCGGAATAACTGTTGAGATGTTGGATAAATTGCTGAAAGTACTGAACACAGAAACGGGAACAGCGAATATATTATCTGGCGTGATATATCGAAAAATACACATGAGATCTCAAAAAAGAGATGGTATTTTGTGAAATACGATTTGACAAAACCGCGATATAGTGGTATAATAAAATGAATATTTGTATATACAGGAGTGGTATAAATGACGATATTTTACAAATTTGAAGGAAAGATGTATATAAATATAACCAACGGCTGTCCCTGCAACTGCGTATTCTGCCTCAGGAACAATGCGGATTCCATTAAGGACAACGACAGCCTGTGGCTGGAGCATGAGCCGTCCTTTGAGGAGATCACGGCGGCATTCGACAGCTTTGACAAGACCGGAATAACCGACGCGGTGTTCTGCGGCTATGGCGAGCCTACCGTCAGAGCGGACATGCTGGTGAAAACCGCGGAATATATCAAGAAACACTCTGATATGAAGATACGGCTAAATTCCAACGGGCTTGTAAGGCTTATCCACCCGGATTTCGACATAAACAGCTTCAAGGGGCTGATCGACAGCGCCTCGATAAGCTTAAATGCTCCGGACGCGAAGCGCTACAACGAGGTAACTAGACCTCATTTCGGCGAGCCGGCATTCAACGCAATGCTGGATTTTGCGGCGGATATGAAGAAAATGGGGATCAAAACAGGCTTCACTGTGGTTGATGTGATCACTCCGGAGGAAATTGAGCGCTGTCAGAAGCTTGCGGACAGCATGGGAATTCCGCTGAGAGTGCGGGCTTATATTACAGATAACGAAAGCTACACATGAGGATCATCGGAATTGACCCCGGATACGCGATAGTCGGTTACGGGGTGCTGGACTACGACAAGGCGAGGTTTTCCGTGGTGAATTACGGCGCAGTCACCACCGCCGCCGGGACAAGCTTTGACAGGCGGATCATGGAGATATACGACGATATGTGTACAGTGCTGGATATGTTCAAGCCGGACTGTATGTCGATAGAGAAGCTTTATTTCACCAACAACAAGACCACGGGAATTGACGTGGCGCAGGCGCGGGGAGTTATCCTGCTTGCGGCGGTTCAGCGAAACATTGAGATATACGAGTACACACCGCTTCAGGTAAAGCAGGCGGTGGTGGGCTATGGCAGAGCGGAAAAGCGGCAGGTTCAGGAGATGGTGAAGAATATTCTTGACCTGAAAGAGATACCAAAGCCGGACGACACCGCAGACGCAGTGGCTCTTGCAATATGCCACGGGCATTCCAGCGGCTCACAGCTTTCAAAGCTCATAGCGCAGGCGGAGTCAAAGGACGACAAGGCGCGGGGCAGGATAATACATAACAGTTGATTTGAGGGATATTACAGATGATTTACAGCTTACACGGCGAGCTAATACATACCGAGCCAAATCTGGCGGTGGTAGAATGCGGAGGGGTGGGCTATGCCTGCCGAACCACGATGAATACGCTGAAAAAGATCGGCAGCAGCGGAGAAGTCCGCCTGTTCACTCAGCTTAATGTGCGGGAGGACGCGGTGGATCTCTTTGGTTTTGCAGATACGGCGGAGCTGGCGGCGTTCAAACAGCTTACCTCCATTTCCGGGGTAGGCCCTAAGGCGGCGCTGTCCATTCTGTCGGACTTAACTCCGTCAAAACTGGCGCTGTGCATTACCACCGGCGACAGCAAGACCCTGACCCGCTCTCCGGGAATAGGAGCGAAGATCGCCCAGAGAATTGTTATGGAGCTTAAAGACAAGGTGGCGAAGGAGCAGCACATTTCCGCTGTGGATTACGCCAGCGCGCCGGCGGCTGCGGAAAGCGGCAATGCGGCTGCGGAGGCGATAACGGCGCTGTGCGTTCTGGGATTTGCACTCCCGCAGGCTCAGTCGGCTCTGGTCGGGGCTTCTCCGGACAGCACAGTGGAGGAACTTATTAAGTACGCATTGAAGCGGCTGGGTTAATTTATGATATGCTCTCTGAATGGGAGGTTATAGATCTTGGCAGTAAAACAAAATAACGGCGGAGAAAAAAACAGGTTTACTCAGATATTTGCTGTCATTGCAATTGTTGAGGGAGTATTCTTCCTTTGTCTGCTTATGTCAAAGGGAGATGCAAGCGACAGATTTTGCTGCATAACGGCACTGGGGCTTTCTCTAGCGGTAGCAGTGGGAGTGGCTGTGGCTAATTTGTTTAGTATGCTCAATCAGCGTATCTCGCTGCGCCGTGCAGCTCTGAAAGCCCTTGGAAAGCAGGGACTGCGCAAGATGCGCAATGACGATGCGGCAAAGTACGCATACAAGGGCATCGTGAAGCTGTTTCAGGGGAAGTACCCGGACGCGGACGACCTGCTTCAAAGGGCGCTTAGCCTGTCAAATATACGGCAGAACCAGATGTTCTGCATTGAGTGGCTCATCAAGCTGTACGAGGCTACCGAGAACGATCCTCGGCTGCTGTGGTGCTTCCGGAAAGCTGCGGAGTTCGCCCCGGACGACCCGGAGGTGCAGTCAAGGCTGGGACACGCGTATTACGCGGACGGAAAGCTGTCCAACGCGGAATACTGCTTCAAACAGGCGCTGGAGTACGACCCTAATCATGGCTATTCCTATTACAGCCTTGCGAAGATATACATGGCGCGCGGCGAGGACGACAAGGCTCTGGAAACTCTCCAGAAGCTGATCACGATACAGGAAAATCACCCGCTTGTCTATGCAGAGCTTGCTGTATGGTACGCAATGCACGATGATGAGGAAAAGTGCAAGGAGAACTACGAAAAGGCGATATTCTGCGGCTATAAAGACCCGGAGGAGCTTTCAAAGCGCATGACCGCGATACACACCTTTAACCATGCACCGGACGCGACGGGAGAAGATTTGCCCCGCGAATACTACAAACGTTGTACATTAGATGAGGAAGAAACAGATGCTGGAAATGTCTGATATAAACGGGATACCGGAAAAAAGTAACAGAATAGTCGAGCCGGAATATAATGAGGCAGATACCGATATCGAGTATTCGCTGCGCCCTAAGGTGCTTTCGGAATACATAGGTCAGGAAAAGGTCAAGGAGAATATGCAGGTGTACATTGAAGCGGCGCGGAAGCGCGGCGAGTGCCTTGACCATGTGCTGCTTTACGGCCCTCCGGGACTTGGAAAGACCACGCTCTCCTGTATAATCGCTAATGAAATGGGCGTGAATATCCGGGTAACCTCCGGCCCTGCGATAGAGAAAGCCGGGGATCTGGCTGCACTGCTTACGAATTTGCAGCCGAACGACGTGCTGTTCATCGACGAGATACACCGGCTCTCGCGGCAGGTGGAGGAGGTATTATATCCCGCAATGGAGGATTTCGTGCTGGATATAATCATGGGCAACGGCCCTTCGGCGCGGTCTATCCGCATAGATCTGCCGAAGTTTACACTGATCGGCGCGACAACACGCTCCGGACAGCTTTCAGCGCCGCTCCGCGACCGTTTCGGAGTTATACAGCGGCTGGAGCTTTACACTCCGGAGGAGCTGTGCAGCATTGTGCAGCGTTCGGCGATAATCCTTGCGATACCCTGCACAAAGGACGGCGCAATGGAGATCGCGAAGCGTTCGAGAGGTACGCCGAGAATTGCAAACCGCCTGCTGAAGCGCGTCCGTGACTATGCGGAGGTGCTCGGCGACGGAAAGATCACGAGGGAGATCGCGGATATCGCCCTTGGTCGTGAGGACATAGACCGGCTGGGGCTTGACCGGCTTGACCGGAGGTTCCTTGAAATGATAATAAAGGGCTATAACGGCGGCCCGGTGGGATTGGAAACGCTTGCTTCCGCGCTTGGTGAGGAGTCCGTGACCTTGGAGGAGGTCTGCGAGCCGTTCCTCATGCAGCTTGGATTTATTGCCAGAACCCCGCGTGGGCGCACGGCGACAGCCCTTGCATACAAGCATCTGGGCATATTGCAGGACGGACAGCAGACGCTGGACTTCTGAGATAATACATATATTTTGGGGGAATTAATATGGGAAGAATATTCGGCACCGACGGTGCAAGGGGAGTTGCGGTAACGGAGCTTACCTGCGAGAGAGCTATGGAGATAGGCAGAGCGGCGGCTTACGTCCTGACAAGGGAAAGCGGTAAGGCGCACCCGAACATCATAGTCGGAATGGACACGAGGATTTCTTCGAAAATACTTGAAGCGGCGCTGTCTGCGGGGCTTGCCTCGGTGGGCGCGAACGCGCTTCTTCTGGGGGTAGTTCCTACACCGGCGGTGGCTTATCTGGTAAAGGCTTACGGCGCGGACGCGGGGGTAATGATCTCCGCTTCTCACAACACGGTGGAATATAATGGAATAAAGCTGTTTTCCTCAGACGGCTTCAAGCTTCCGGACAGCGTTGAGGAGGAGATCGAAGCGCTTATTCTCGATAAAAACGAGGAAATTTCGCTGTGCGAGGGTACGAATGTGGGCAGGATTACCCGCCTCAGCAGCGCCTGCAAGGACTACATACAGCATATCCGGGACTGCGTTGGCGCGGGGGATTTCGCGGGAGTGAACAAGAGGTTCTGCTTTGATTGCGCAAACGGAAGCTCCGCGGCTACTGCGGGAAAGCTGTTCGCCTATCTCGGCGATGGCTCGGAGTTTATCGCAGACGAACCGGACGGCACCAACATCAACGAGGAATGCGGTTCTACTCATATCGACCAGCTTTGCGAATGTGTGAAGAACGGCGGTTTTGACGCGGGCTTTGCCTTTGACGGCGACGCGGACAGATGCCTTGCGGTGGACGAAAACGGCAGGGTCATTGACGGCGACAGAATAATCGCTGTGCTGGCAAAGTACATGAAGGAAAAGCGTGTCTTAAAGGGCGATGCGGCGGTTGTAACAGTCATGAGCAACCTCGGTTTTCACGACTTCATGAAGAACAACGGCATGAGAACCGTATGCGCTAAGGTAGGCGATAGGTATGTTCTGGAAGAAATGCGCAAAAACGGTTATAATATAGGCGGCGAGCAGTCCGGGCATATTATTCTGCTCGACCATGCCACCACCGGCGACGGACAGCTCACGGCGGCAATGCTCATCAAGGTAATGCGGGAAACAGGGAAGTCCCTGGCGGAGCTGTGCAGAGATATTGAGGACTACCCGCAGCTTCTGGTGAACGTGCGTATCTCGGCAGATGGCAAGGGAAAATGGAGCAGCGTTCCGGCTATTGCGGACAGCATTGCGGCGGCGGAAAAGGAGCTTTCCGGTGCGGGAAGGATCCTCGTGCGGGAGAGCGGCACTGAGCCGTTAGTCCGGGTAATGGTCGAGGGCAAGGACATGGAGCAGGTAACACGGCTTGCCAACTCAATTGCTGACGTGGTAAAGGAAAATCTCACCTGACAGGAGAAAAGAATGTTAGTTTGTGCAAACAACGGGAATTTCCCGGTGAATGATAAAGAGCAGCTAAAGGACGCGCTGAACGCCGCTTGCGGAGAGATATGGCTGGGCGAGGGGACGGACACCTACCCCTGCATTGCGATACTCTGCTGCGAGGACGGCGCTTCAATAAACTACTTCACCGCCGAGGGAGGAACGGCTTACGTTTCAGTCGGCGACAGAAAGAAGCACGGGACAATTGATGTGAACATCGACGGCGAGGTATACACTATCGAACGCGGGCAGATCGTTCCGGAGAGCAAAATACTGGAGTGCGCCGAGGAGTTCATGAGAGAAATGAAGCTCCCGGAGTGCATTGATTGGGAAAAGCTTTGACCGACAACAATAAAGGACAGAAGAAATGAGAATATCAGACAAGTGGCAGGATTACTGCCTTATCGACACCTCTGACGGGGAGCGGCTGGAGCGCTGGGGGGACGTTACCCTTATCCGACCCGACCCGCAGATAATCTGGAAAAGCGGCAATACCGCTCCGGAGTGGAGGACGGCTCATGCAAAATACAACCGTTCCTCCTCCGGCGGCGGTTCGTGGGATTATCGCAGGAAACTTCCGGAAAGCTGGCAGATAAAATACGGGGAGCTTACCTTTATGGTAAAGCCCACCGGCTTCAAGCACACCGGGCTGTTTCCGGAGCAGGCGGTGAACTGGGACTACTGCATGAATGCGATACGCAGCGCAGACCGCCCGATAAACGTGCTGAATTTATTCGCCTATACCGGAGGCGCTACCCTTGCGTGTGCGGCGGCGGGGGCTTCTGTCTGCCATGTGGACGCGGTAAAGGGAATGGTTGACTGGGCGCGCACCAACGCGAAGCTTTCCGGGCTGTCGGACAAGCCGATACGCTGGATAGTGGACGACGCGCAGAAGTTCATCAACCGGGAGATACGCCGGGGAACGCGCTATGACGGCATAATCCTCGACCCGCCAAGCTACGGCAGGGGAACAAACGGCGAGATGTGGAAGCTTGAGGACTGCATATACGATCTCATGACCTCCTGTACGCAGCTATTATCGGACAAGCCGCTGTTTGTGCTTCTCAACAGCTACACCACCGGACTTTCGGCAAGCGTCATGAGTTATCTGCTGCAAATGACGGTAGGTCAGCGGTTCGATATTTCAGTGGACTCGCAGGAGATAGGACTTCCGGTGAAGCAGACAGGAATGGCTCTTCCGGCGGGAAGTACGGCGATAGTAAGTTTTGATCAGAGGTAAGATAGTTGTCAGACAAAAATATTATTGAGGTAGAAAACGTCAGCTTTGACTATATCAGCATGGACGAGGACGGAAAGGAAACCGGGCGAAATCATGTGCTGAAGAACGTCAGCCTGACCGTCCCGGAGGGGCAGTTCCTTGCGGTGCTGGGGCATAACGGCTGCGGAAAATCCACGCTGGCGAAGCACCTGAACGCGATCCTTTTCCCCACCGAGGGAAAGGTGACTGTTGCAGGAATGGACACCACTGACGAGGATAAGATATACGATATCCGGCAGACAGTGGGAATGGTGTTCCAGAATCCGGACAATCAGCTTGTTGCGACCATTGTCGAGGAGGACGTAGCTTTTGCGCCGGAGAACATGGGAGTTCCCCAGCCGGAGATACGGCAGAGGGTGGACGACGCTCTGAAGCAGGTGGATATGTACGAATTCCGGGAACACGCTCCGCACCAGCTTTCCGGCGGTCAGAAGCAGAGGGTGGCAATTGCGGGAGTTATCGCAATGCAGCCCCGCTGTATAGTTATGGACGAGCCGACCGCGATGCTTGACCCAAAGGGCAGGCGTGAGGTAATGAAAACTATCCACGCGCTGAACCGGGAAAAGGGCATCACCGTGGTGCTGATAACCCACTACATGGACGAAGCGGCGCAGGCTGACCGTGTGGTAGTAATGGACGGTGGAAAGATAATCATGGACGATGTCCCAAAGAAGATTTTTTCGCAGGTGAAGCGGCTGAAAGCCGTTGGATTGGACGTACCGCAGGTGACAGAGCTTTGCGGGGAATTACGCGATAAGGGCGTGGATATTTCCACGGAAATAATCCACGAGCAGGAATGCGCCGAGGCGCTGTACAGGCTCACTCAGGGCAGAAGCGCAGTTATTCCTCCAAAGCAGGAGATAACTCATGAGGACGACCGTCCGGTGGTACTTCAGGGTGAGAAGCTGACATACAAATACAGCATAGGGACGCCGTTTGAAAAGACCGCTGTTGACAATGTGGATATTTCGATAAAACAGGGAGAGTTCGTGGGAATAATCGGACACACCGGCAGCGGAAAATCCACGCTGATACAGCATTTTGACGGACTTGTGAAGCCCACCTCCGGCACTGTCCTTGTTGACGGAACGGACATCTGGAGCAAAGATGTGAATATCCGGGATATCCGGTTCAAGGTCGGGATAGTGTTCCAGTATTCGGAGCACCAGCTTTTTGAGGAAACCGTGGCTAAGGATATAGCATATGGCCCAAAGAATATGGGACTTTCTGACGAGGAGATAGACAAGCGGGTGAAGCAGGCGGCGGAGAGCATGGATATCACTCATCTGCTGGACAGGTCGCCGTTTGAGCTTTCCGGAGGACAGCAGCGCAGAGTAGCCCTTGCCGGAGTTCTGGCAATGGATCCGGAGGTGCTTATTCTGGACGAGCCTGCGGCGGGTCTTGACCCGAAAGGCCGCGACAAGATACTCGCTCAGATAAAGCGGTATCATGAGCAGTACGGCAAGACGATACTGCTGGTGTCACACTCGATGGAGGACATCGTGAAGTACGCGGGAAAGGTGCTTGTGATGAACAAGAGCCGGCTGTTCTGCTACGACACGGTGGACAGGGTGTTCGGCAGGACGGAGGAGCTTGCAAAGATAGGTCTGGACGTCCCGCAGATAACCCGAATGAGCCATATACTGAAAACTCTCGGAACTGACATCGGAAGCGATATCTACACAACCGAAAGGGCGGCAGAAAGGCTGCTTCCGCTGATCAGTCATTGATAGCAAAGGGTAGAACAAAAGATGATAAAGGACATTACGATAGGTCAGTATTTCCCCGGCAAATCGGTCATACACAGGCTTGACAGCCGCGTAAAGCTCGTGCTGGACTTACTGTATCTTGTTATTCTTTTCACGGCGCAGAGCTACACCGGATTAATGCTCGGTATGCTGTTCATGGTGCTGTGCTATATTCTGGCAGAGATAAAGCTTGTCATGATCTTAAAGAGCATAAAGCCTATTCTTCCGCTGATGATCTTCACCGGAATACTTAATTTGTTTTTCGTAAAGGGTGAAACTCCGCTGTTTCAGTGGCAGTTCATCGCGATTTATCCGGAGGGTATTGACACTGCGCTTTTCATGCTGATAAGAGTTATCACGCTGATCGTTGGTATGTCGCTGCTGACCTATACCACTTCGCCGATAATGCTTACCGACGCGATCGAGCGGCTTTTGTCGCCGCTGAAGAAGATACACGTTCCGGTGCATGAGCTGTCCATGATGATGACCATTGCACTGCGGTTCATTCCTACGCTTGTGGAGGAAACGGACAAGATCATGTCCGCGCAGAAGGCAAGGGGCGCGGAGCTTGACACCGGTGGACTTATCAAAAAGGCGAAGTCGCTTATCCCGGTGCTTATCCCGCTTTTTGTTTCGGCATTCAAGCGGGCGAACGAGCTTGCCACTGCTATGGAGTGCCGCTGCTACCACGGCGGAGAGGGCAGAACAAGACTCAAGGTGATGCACACCGCGCCGAGGGATTATGTCGCAATAGGCGTAATGCTGGCTCTGCTGGCGGCTGTTATAGTTATTAACTGCTTCCCGGTGCTGCCATAAGGACGCGAGGTGATCTTTTGCGGAATTTAAAGGTTTTCATAGCCTATAACGGAGCGGAATATCACGGCTTTCAGCGGCAGGAGAACGCGGTCACTGTTCAGGAGATCGTGGAGAACTGCATAGGAAAGCTGCTGAAGATACCCGCGCCGGTGATCTACGGCTGTTCAAGGACGGACACCGGGGTACACGCGCGCCGGTTCTGCTTCAATGTCCATATTGACAGCAGGATACCCTGCGAGGGCTTCATAAAGGGCATGAACACGCTTCTGCCGCCGGATATCGCGGTGCTTTCCTGCGAGGACGCGCCGGAGGATTTCCACGCGCGGTACTGCACAAAGGGCAAGGAGTATGTATACCTAATCTCGAACACTCCGCAGAGGGACGTGTTTTTGCAGAAGCTAGCGTATCACTACCCGTATGAGCTGGATCTGGACATGATGAACCGGGCGGCTCAGCTCCTTATCGGGGAGCATGATTTCGGGGCATTCTGCCGCGCAGAGGGAAAGGCGCGAATGAAATCCACGGTAAGGACGATATATGATTTCCGGGCAGAGAAACAAGGCTCAATATGTGAAATACGCATAAGTGGAAGCGGTTTCCTGTATAATATGGTGAGGATATGCGCCGGAACGCTGATATACGTCAGCGAGGGCAGGCGCAGCCTTGAGGACGTTCAGAGAGCGCTGGAGACCGGCAGCAGGGAGCTTGCGGGGATAACCCTCCCGCCGGAGGGACTTTATCTCAACGAGGTAAGATACTGACGAATCACAGCTTGGGGGGAATACAGCGGAAAGCTGGTGCATGAATGGATAAAAGAAACGACATCAACAGATTCAGAAGAAAACGCGCCGCAAGAAAATTCGGGATAAATCTCATTGTTTTTGCGGTGATAATCGTTGCGGTGGTCATAATCGCGGCAAACTGGGGCAGCATTATCGCGCCGCTCAAGGACGCTGCGCTGGACGTGGGAAAGGGCGGCTTTCCTGTGGATCTTCCGGGAAGCACGGATTATGTTCTGGACGAGCTTGGAGATAATTTCTGCCTGCTGACGGATACATACTTCTACACCTATAATTCCGACGGCGCGATGATCGCCAACATACAGCACGGACTTCAGAACCCGGCGATGTCGAGCAACAGCAAGCGCGCGCTTATCTATGACCGGAACGGCAGGGATATGAAGTTCTATTCCCGCTCCGGCGAGGTTTACAGCAACTCCACGGAGGACACCATTGATTTCGCAGAGATAGGAAATGGCGAACGCTGCGCGGTAATCACCAAATCCGCGAAGTATTCCAACTGTCTTTATGTATTCAACGGCGAGGGAAAGCAGATATTCCGGTGGGCTTCTCCGCTGTTCCTCATTGATCGGGTGGAATTTTCGGACGATGACGGCAGCATTTTCGCTTCAGTATGCGGTGCGGAAAACGGCGAGCTGGAGTATTACATCATGCGTTTTGACCTTGACAACGCCGAGGGAAGCATCTGGCAGACCTATGTAGGATCGCATATGGTGTTTTCAATGGAGTATTCACAGAACGGGCTGTTCGCTGTGACTGCGGGCGGCGCGAAGCTTCTGGATAAGGACAGCGGGGAGATTACCGCCGAAACCTCGTTCCTGAAAGGGGTGTCGCAGATACCCGCCGGTAATATCCGGGCGGTGCTGCTGGAGGACAGCGGCGGCGGAGAGGTGCTGACGGTTTACAGTGATACGCTGGAGGTTTCCGCAGCGCTTTCCCTTGAGAATACGGAAAGAGTACGCGTTTATGGGAACAGTCTGTATGTGCTGTCCGGCAGAAAGCTCACAAAATATGACGGCTCGCTTGAAGAAAAAGCGGCGTATGAGCTGGACGATGATTATTCAGACATGATAATAATTGGCGGAAACGCTTATCTGCTGGGCTATAACATGGTTCAGCGTGTAGAACTGACGTAGTGGAAATAAGGAGATAATTATGGGTTCACAGTTTGCAATTGTATATGACATTATAATTGCGGCGGTGCTGATCTTTGCGGTTTTCAGCGGCTGCCGCAAGGGATTTGTCAGTACGGTGGTAGGAATGGCGGCGGTGTTCGTTGCGTTTTTCTGTGCGCTGACATTCAGCAAGCCGGCAGCGGAGTGGGTATATTCCTCTGTGGTGGAGGAGCCGATAACCGCTGCGGTGAGCGACACAATGGACGAAAGTATGGGAAAGCTTACGCTGAGCGGGCTTTCGGATATGGATTACAGCAAGGTTAAGATTTCCGGTACCCCGGTGGGAGAGATCACTCCGGATTACGCCGGCACCGGAAAGGTTATCTTCGAGCTGTCGGACGTGGATTTCACCGGGACGGGGCTTTCTGACGCGGATCTCAGTATGTTCGGCTTTGACGGCACGGAGGATTTCTCGTCAATGAACGGAAAAACTGCCGAGTTCACAATGGCGGATATTAACGCAAACGGTCTTGGAAAGCTGGTAACTGCGCAGGTGATCGCGGTAAAGCTCCAGCAAAGCCCCTCGTTTGTAAGCATAACCGAGTATACCGACACGATTGGCAATGCGATACCGGCGACCTTCGGAAGCACGGCGGAAAGTATAAACAGCGGAGAGATGTCAGCGATACGTTCACTTGTACTGACGATGATGAATACCTCCTCTTCTGTGAAAACTGCGGTGGTGGATAATATTATTCGCCCAACGTTCACTATGATGGCGGAAACGCTTATTTTTGCCGGGATCTTTATTATTGTCACCGCGGTGCTTGGAATTATCGCGGTGGCTCTGAAGCTGGTGAATAAGATACCGGTCATCGGCAGCCTTAACGGATTTCTCGGCGGCTGCGCGGGATTTGTGAGAGGAATATTGACGGTATTCATAATCTGCATCGTGGTGCGGTTCATAATTACTATGAGCGGCGGAAACGCTATGCTGATCAATGATTCCGTGATTGATTCAACATATCTCTTCAAATTCTTCTATGGATTTGATTTCCTGAATTTCCTTTCGTAATTCGGTTTTCCGGCTGCTGCCGGATCATTTCAGATAAAGGTGGTTTAAATAATGATGATGTGTTCCAGATGCAAGAAACGTCCTGCGGTGGTGTTCATTTCTACCTCCAACGGCAGCGAGCACCGCAGCGAGGGGCTGTGCCTCAAGTGCGCAAAGGAGCTTGGTCTGCCGCAGGTGAATGATTATCTGAAGCAGATGGGTATATCCGATGAGGACTTTGAGAACGCCTATGACGCGTTGTTCGATGAAAACGGCAATCCCGATCCGGAGATGCTGAAAAATATGGGCTTTGCGGATATAACGAATTTGAAGTCCAGCGACGATGAAGATTCCGACAATGACGACGATGACGGCGAAGATGACAAGGACAGCCTGTTCCAGATAGGCGGCGCGGGGATCATGCCGGAGTTCTTCAACAAGATGTTCGGAGGCGCGGACGGAAAGGACGCTGAAAAGACCTCGGACGAGAAAAAGCAGAAGAAAAAGCAGGAAAAGATAGACAAAAAGCGCAAGACGCTGGAAACCTTCTGCACAAATCTTACCCGCCGTGCAAAGGACGGAAAAATCGACCGGATAATCGGACGTTACAAGGAAATAAACCGTGTAATCCAGATCCTGTCCCGAAGAACTAAGAACAATCCCTGCCTTATCGGCGAGCCCGGCGTAGGAAAGACCGCTATTGCCGAGGGTATTGCGCTGAAGCTGGCGAGCGGTGATGTTCCGTTCAGGCTTCAGGGTAAGGAACTGTACCTGCTGGATCTGACAGCGCTGGTTGCCGGAACTCAGTTCAGAGGACAGTTCGAGAGCCGAGTAAAGGCGCTGATCGACGAGATAAAGAACGCCGGAAATGTCATGCTGTTTATTGACGAGGTGCATAATCTTGTAGGTACTGGCGACTCAGAGGGTACGATGAACGCTGCGAATATGTTCAAGCCTGCGCTATCAAGAGGCGAATTGCAGGTGATCGGCGCGACCACATTCAACGAGTACCGGAAATACATTGAAAAGGACAGCGCGTTGGAGCGCCGATTCCAGCCGGTGACGGTAAACGAGCCGACTATCGAGGAAACGATCACGCTGCTTGACGGCATAAAGGAATATTACGAGGAGCATCACAAGGTAAAGGTTTCCCCGGAGATCACAAGAGCCTGCGCGGTTCTGTCCGAGCGGTACATCAACGATCGTTTCCTGCCGGATAAGGCTATCGACCTGCTGGACGAGGGCTGCGCCTGTGCAAGCCTTGGAAGTCCTGACATCACCGAATATGAGAAGCTGAAGTCAAAAATGGCAGGGCTTCGTGTGGAGGAAAGCAATATCGCGGCAGCAAGCGAGATAGATTACGAAAAGCTGGCGGACGTGAAAATGCAGATCGCCCAGACCAACAACGGCATTGATAAGCTAAAGGACAAGGCGGAGAATGTCGAGGTAACTATGGACGATCTTTCAAAGGTCATCGAGCTTTGGACGGGTATTCCGGCAAACAAGATAAAAGAAACGGAATACAAGCGCATCGGCAGCCTTGAGCAGAATTTAAAGGCGCACGTTATCGGTCAGGACGAGGCGTGCCAGCTTGTGGCTAAGGCGATAAAGCGCACCAGAGTGCAGCTTTCTGAGCGGCGCAGACCCGCTTCGTTCATATTTGTAGGTCCTACCGGAGTGGGAAAAACAGAGCTTGTTAAAGTTCTGGCAAAGGAAATGTTCGACACGGTTGAGCCGCTTATCCGGCTTGATATGTCGGAATATATGGAAAAGCACAGCGTGTCGAAGATCATCGGCTCGCCTCCAGGATATGTTGGCTATGACGAGGCAGGGCAGCTTACCGAAAGAGTGCGCAGAAAGCCCTATTCGGTGATCCTGTTTGACGAGATCGAGAAGGCGCACCCGGACGTTATGAATATACTGCTCCAGATCCTTGATGAGGGAAAGATAAACGACTCTCACGGACGTTCGGTAAGCTTTGAGAATACGATAATCTGCATGACCTCCAATGCGGGTTCCTCCACCGGAACGAACAGCGTAGGCTTCACAAAGACCGAGGGAGATGTCAGCAAGGAGCGGGCAATGAAGGGTCTGCGGGACTTCCTCAGACCTGAATTTATCGCGAGGATCGACGAGGTGATCGTATTCAAGCCGCTCACCGTTGAAAACTACGCTGAGATTTCCAAGCTTATGCTCAGGGAACTTGACGCGCCCCTCAAGGAAAAGGGAATCGCGCTTGCGATATCCGACGATGTATATACTGCGGTGGCAAAGAAGTCCCACGGTGGAAAGTACGGCGGACGAGATATCCGCAGAGTTATCCGCAGTGATATTGAGGATAAGATCGCAGAGCTTATCATTGACCATGCGGACAGCCCGCTGACGGAGATCGCGCTGGGAACAGACGGCGAAGAAATTACGGTGACCGGAAAGTGAGCACAGTACTGATAACCGGCGGCACCGGTGCTATCGGCAGCGCGATTGCCGCTGAATTTGCCAGAATCGATGACGTGGTGATAACCTATAACGCGCGGCGGGAAGAGGCTGAGCGGCTTTGCAGAGAGCTTCACTGCGAGGCAGTGCAGGCGGATATCTCGGATCACGAGTCAGCACAGAATGCAGTTCAGCAGGTCTTGTGCAGATACGGGAAAATTGACGTGCTGGTGAACAATGCCGGGATAGCTCAGATTAAGCTGTTCACCGACATAACCCCGGAGGACTGGAGCAGAATGCTTGCAGTGAACCTTACCGGGTGCTTCAATATGACACAGGCGGCGGTGAAGTCCATGATATACCGAAAAAGCGGCGCGGTGGTGAATATTTCCTCCGTGTGGGGAGTGTACGGCGGTGCCTGCGAGTCGGCTTATTCAGCGGCAAAGGCAGGGGTAATAGGACTTACAAAGGCGCTGGCAAGGGAGCTTGGCGCGTCCGGAATAACCGTGAATTGTGTTGCGCCGGGGGTCATTGACAGCCCTATGAACAGCTCGCACCTTAGTTCGGAGGAGCTTTCGGAGCTTGCGGAGCAGACTCCTGTGTGCAGGCTCGGTACACCTTCGGAGGTCGCTCAGGCAGTGCGCGCGCTGGCGGAAAACCGCTTTATCACCGGGCAGGTGCTTGGGGTTGACGGAGGATTTTGCTGATCTGATGTTTCGATGATCTCATGACGTTTTTCTGGGTTTACATTTTGCCCAAAAACCGGGGCTGAATATTTAAATGTTTTGTCAAAAAAAACACAAAGTTTACGGTTGAATTTTTGCCTAAAATATAGTATAATAAATTTGATTGATAATCCGAACAGCGATTTCGGCGAAAAAGGAGACTTAATATGAACATCGCTTATTCCATTCTGTCGGCTGCCTCAGCCGTTGAGTCAGCAGTTGGCGCAGCAGAATCAGAGGCGTCCGGCGGTATTATCGACCGCATTCAGGCGCTGGGTACCGCTTCCGAGCAGATCAAGGATCCGGATTACTGGGGTTCCGTGGGCATAATCACGATCACTGGTATTCTGATAGTGTTCTGTATTCTGGCGATACTGATCTTTTTCTTCTGGCTGATGGGTACTATCTTCAAGGGTGTGGATAAGAAAAAGAAAGCAAAGGCTGAGGCTGCTAAGGCTGCCGCTCCCGCTGCCGCACCTGCACCTGCTCCTGTTGAAGAAGCAGCCGAGGACGACGCTGACAGCGACGAGGAGATAATGGCTGTTATCAGCGCTGCAATCGCCGCTTATGCGGAGGAGGAAGGCACCTCCTATACCATCAGGAACGTTAAGCGTCGCGACAGCAGAACCCGCTCGGCATGGAGCCTTGCCGGAATCGGCGAGAACACCCGCCCATTCTGAGAACAGACAGAAAGGAAAAATAACGCATGGAAATATTTGTTGATACCTTACAGTCGCTGGCTGTAAAATCCGGCTTTGCTGGATTCGGCGCTGGCGACGGATACCTGAACATCATAATGATCCTCATTTCTTTCGTACTGTTCTATCTTGCTATAAAAAAGCAGTACGAGCCGCTGCTGATGCTTCCTATTGCATTCGGTATGCTGTTGACTAACCTCCCGTTCAGCGGACTATATCACGCTGAACTGTGGAATCCGGCAACTAACCCCTACTTCGCACCGGAATATGTCGAGGAGGGCATGAATGTCCTTGTCACCTACACAAAGGAAGTCAGCCTTGACTATGGAAAGGTTCTTCACGAGGGCGGTCTTCTGGATATGCTGTATCTCGGCGTTAAGCTTGGTATCTATCCTCCGATCATCTTCCTCGGAATCGGCGCTATGACCGACTTTGGTCCGCTGATCGCTAACCCGAAGAGCTTCCTGCTCGGAGCTGCCGCACAGGGCGGTATCTTCTTCACATTCCTCGGCGCATGCCTTATCAATATGACAGGTCTTGGCGATGGCTTCAGCCTGAAGCAGGCAGCGTCTATCGCGATCATTGGCGGTGCGGACGGTCCTACGGCTATATTCCTCACATCAAAGCTTGCTCCTGAGCTGCTTGGTTCTATCGCAGTTGCGGCTTATTCCTACATGGCTCTCGTGCCGGTAATTCAGCCGCCTATCATGAAGCTTCTCACCACCGAAAAGGAGCGTTCCGTCAAGATGGGTCAGCTCCGTCAGGTATCCAAGCTGGAGAAGATCGTGTTCCCGATTGCGGTTACGGTTATCGTATCTCTCATCGTTCCGGACGCGGCTTCACTGGTTGGTATGCTGATGCTCGGCAACCTGATGAAAGAATCCGGAGTATGCGAAAGACTTGTCAAGACTGCGTCCGGTGAGCTGATGAATATTATTACGATATTCCTCGGTGTGACCGTCGGAGCTACCGCAGTTGCTCAGAACTTCCTCAAGGTTGAAACCCTCATGATCATTGCGCTCGGCCTTATCGCTTTCTGCGTAGGTACAGCCTGTGGCGTACTGCTCGGCAAGCTCATGTACCTGCTTTCCGGCGGCAAGATCAACCCGCTTATCGGTTCTGCCGGCGTATCCGCAGTTCCTATGGCGGCGCGTGTTTCACAGAAGGTCGGTCAGGAATCCAACCCCTCCAACTTCCTGCTCATGCACGCAATGGGTCCGAACGTTGCAGGCGTTATCGGCTCCGCAGTTGCGGCGGGCGTTCTCCTGAGCGTTCTTGGATAAATCGAACACTAAAGGCGGTCAGCATTTGACCGCCTTTTTTTACAGTTTTTTTGAGTTACATTGCGAAATATATTGAAAAAAAGCTCGGATTTTGATATAATACTAATATCAAATCTTCTTATAGACTTTGTTTATAAGAAGATGCCGACGAATCGGCGGCTGTCAAAACCAATGGTTTTGACAAGATTAGCAGCGAAACGTCGCTTTCGCTCCTTATTCATTGAACGGCTTTTCAGCGGCTACGCCGCTCCAACCGCTATGCGGTTGGTTCACCCTATAGACTTGTCAATAGGGTGAAATGAAAATAGTATAATATAAAAAAACAGGAAAGGTGATAAACTTGAACCAGAAATTCAATCATCTCATAGACATGGACGATTACAGCGTTTCCCAGTGGAACGCAATGATACGGCTCGCTCAGGATATTATGGAGCGTCCGGAAAGCTACGCGGACAAATGCCGGGGGAAGATAATGGCAACGCTGTTCTATGAGCCGTCAACCCGCACCCAGATGAGTTTTCAGGCAGCGATGATAAGGCTCGGCGGCAGCATTATCGGCTTTGATAATCCGGGAAATTCCTCAGTGGCAAAGGGCGAAAATCTGAAAGACACAATAAAGATCGTCAGCAGCTACTCAGACATTCTGGTAATGCGCCATAGTCAGGAGGGTTCTGCAAGAGCCGCAGCGCTTTCAGCGGAATGTCCGGTGATAAATGCCGGGGACGGAGGTCATCTCCACCCAACCCAGACCCTCACCGACCTGCTTACGCTGAAAACTGAGCTGGGACGGCTGGACGGGCTGACTGTCGGACTCTGCGGCGACCTTAAGTACGGAAGAACGGTGCATTCTATCCTCAAGGCGCTTTCCTGTTACAAAAACAATAAATTCGTGCTGATCTCTACTCCGTCGCTTGCTCTGCCGGGGTACATCAAGGACGTGCTTCAGGCGCGGGGCTGCGAGTTTCGGGAGGTTGCTACGATAGAAGAGGCTCTGCCGGAGCTTGATATGTTGTACATGACGAGAATTCAGCGGGAGCGGTTCGACAGCGATGAGGAATACCAGCGTCAGAAAGGAATTTATGTACTGACAAAGGAAAAAATGCGGCTCGCGAAAAAGGATATGATAGTCATGCACCCGCTTCCGAGGGTGAACGAGATCGAGGTTGACGTTGACGAGGATCCCCGTGCGGCTTACTTCCGTCAAGCAAAGTGCGGAATGTATGTCAGAATGGCGCTGATACTTACAACGCTGAATAACCAGCTTACAGCAAATCCGCTGCTGGTGGGAGTTACACACCGCGACTGCCGCTGTACAAATCCCAAGTGCATTACTCAGACGGAGGAATATCTGCCGCACAGCTTCAGGAAGTACGGTGATATGATGATCTGCGAGTATTGCGATGAGAGAGTGCTTTTGAAGTAATAATTCGCGCCGCTCCTGAATTTTCAGGGGCGGCATTGACTTTTTATGCGGTTTGTGGTAGTATTAAATCTGTAATACTAATTCTTAATCACATTATAGACAAAGTCTATAATGTGAGCCGCCTGCAAGGCGGATTCAGACCGGCGAAAAAGTCCCGTTGGGACTTTTCCGCCGACCCCCCGCCCGGCGCGCACGGTTGGGCGGCATGGCCGCCAAACCGCACACTTGTGCGGATAGAAGTGTATTTTGCCCCGGCAGAGCTGGGGCAAAAAACGGATTTCAAAAGCCCGCTTCGCGGGCAAAACTGAGTTTTTCGACAAGCTGGAGCCTCCTGCAAGGCGGCTAGTCAAAACCTTTGGTTTTGACAGAATCAGTATTGAACGGCTTTCCTGCGGCTTCGCCGCTCCAACCGCCATGGCGGTTGGTTCAACCTATAGACAAAGCCTATATGTTGATCAGGAAATAGTATAAATCATTACATGGGGTGATCATATGGAGCATATAAAAATAAGAAAAGCTGAATTAAGTGATACTGAGCAGATTTTGGAGATCTACTCTTATTACGTCAGGAATACTGCGATAACATTTGAATATGACGTTCCGGACAAGGAGGAGTTTCAGGAGAGGATCAGGAAGATCTCCGGGAGATATCCATATCTTGTTGCAGAACAGGACGGCAGGATAGTCGGCTATGCCTACGCAGGTACATTCAAGGACAGGAAAGCCTACGACTGGGCTGTTGAGATGACCGTTTATGTAGATAAGGACTGCCGGAAAGGCGGTATCGGCAAAAAGCTGTATGAACAGATAGAGAAGATCCTAAAGCAAATGGGAATAACAAATCTCTACGCCTGCATTGGAGTTCCCGAAGTTGAGGACGAATACCTGACAAGAAACAGCATTGAGTTTCACGAGCATCTCGGATTTAAGCAGGTTGGTGAATTTCATAACTGCGGATACAAGTTTGACCGTTGGTATAATATGGTGTGGGCAGAGAAAATCATCGGAGAACACCGCAGCGGGCAGGCAGACATTATAAATTTCAATGAACTGTAAGCGCTGACCGCGCAGGAGGCGAAGAAACTATGGTAAAGGAACGTACTGTTTTTGAAAAATACCGCAGTGAGCGTAGCGGAGAGCTTGCGATCGCCTGCTGCATAACCAGACATTCAGTGAGCGCGGTTCTGTACGATATGGCTTTGGACAGACGGTATGCCCGGTGCGTTCAGTTCGGAATGACTGTAAGCCCGGACAACGCTGTGGCTTCTGTCGGAGGCGTGATACTGCGGCTGATGAGGGAGAGCGGAACTGCCGGAAACGTGGTAAAGAAGCTGGGTTTTGCAGCTCCGGCGGATATCACGATGCTGATCGAGGAGATGATTTCTCCGACGGATTTGTTTCTGCCGCCGGACGTGGAGCTTGTTATTCTGCCGATGATAACCGCTGCTCTGGGCGGCGATTTCACCGCGGTTCTTGCGGCGGCAATGCAACAGGAGGGCAGTGTGCTGGCGGCGGACATTACCGGGGGATTTAGGGCGGCGGCTTGTTCTGCGGACGGAATGAAATATATGTTCCTGCCGTTGAAGGGCGGACTGGACGGCTGCGGACTGGAAAGCGGAATGCCGCTGGAGACCGGCGCGATAGACGAGCTTAGCCGGGATCCGGACGGCACTCTTTGTTACAGCGTTATCGGCGACGGCGACAGCATGGGCATTTCCGCGCCGGCGGCGGTGAATGCGGTTAAGATCATGCTGGACTGCGGCGTTATCGACCGGGACGGAATCATGACTGACCGGGATCTGTTCTACATCGGCGAGGACTACTACATTTCACAGCAGGACGTGAGGGCAGTGCAGTCGGACAAGGCAGCCTGCCGTGCGGCTCTGGAGCTGTTCGGGCGGGAATGCGGCAGAACCAGCCGGGCGATTATTTCAGGAGAAGCATTCGGCTCTGAGCGTGGCGCGGGGCTTATGGCGGAGCTTGGCGCAGTTCCGGAGGGTCTTGCTGAGAAGTACGGCTGGAACAGATGTCCCGGTGAACAGGGACTTATCGCCTGTCTTACAGATCCCAAGCTGCTTGACAGGCTTGAAACGCTTTGCGGAGGCGCGGAGGACGTTTCAGAGCGGATAAGCCGGGATTTCAACGAATTGTACATAAAAAATCTGGGATTTTAGGCGAATTTGTATGAAATTATCTCAAAAAAGCACTTGATTTTTTGCTTTAAAGATGGTATAATATTAAAGCATTTAGTATCCGTTATTCTGTCTTGCGCAGGATAATGTGTGTTAATGCGCGGCGTTAAGCCAAACATTAAAAACGGATAGTCCGCTGTTATCAGGGCTGGGTGAAATCCCAATACGCTCTGGCGCTTTTGCGCTCGAATAGGTCGGTATCAAGAATATCCGAAAAATCAGGAGGAAAAACATGGACGCATTAAAACTCATTGAGCAGAGCAGCATGAAGGCTGAGGCTCCCGTGATCGAGGTCGGCGATCTCGTTAAGGTTCACGTAAGAATCAAGGAAGGCGAGAAGTTCCGTATTCAGGTATTTGAGGGAACTGTTATCGCTAAGAAGCACGGCGGCATCAACGAAACCTTTACTGTAAGACGTGTTGCACACGGCGTAGGCATCGAGAGAGTATTCCCGCTGCACTCACCGACAGTTGAAAAGGTTGAGCTTGTCAGAAACGGTAAGGTTCGCAGAGCTAAGCTCTACTATCTCCGTGACAGAGTCGGCAAGGCTGCTAAGGTTAAGTCCAAGGTTTGATCTGAGATCAGACCGATCCCCCATTCACGCAACGCTCCGCTTCGGCGGGGCTTAGTGTGGATATTGAGAAAGAGTATGTGCAATGTCTGAAAACGAGAATCTGGAAGAGCTGAACACACAGGAGAGCGCTGTTTCCGAACCCGAAAAGCCCAAGAAAAATGGCAAGAAAGAGGAAGATCCGCAGAAGCCTTTTTCCGGCGCGCTGGAATGGGCGGGAAGTCTTGTGTACGCGGTTCTTGCAATGCTGCTGTTAAATCTGTTCGTGTTCCGGTCGATCACTGTTGACGGCGAGTCGATGATGAATACGCTTCAGGATCAGGACAGGGTGCTTTCCACAAACTTCTTCTATACGCCGCAGAGGGGCGATATCGTAGTCCTTCAGGCGGATAAGGTTCAGAATCAGAACACCAGAAAGTACGGAGAGCCGATAATCAAGCGCGTTATCGCACTTGCTGGCGATACGATCAAGTTTGATTTCGAGAACGGCGAGGTTTATCTCAAAAAGGCAGGCGAGCAGGAGTTCGAGCTGCTTGAGGAGGACTACATCGCTGCCCCGACGCTCGCTTCGGAGGACAGACATTCCGGTGAGGAGCATATCGTTCCGGAAAACTGCGTTTTCGTAATGGGCGACAACAGAAACAGATCCCTCGACAGCCGCAGCCTTTATATCGGCGACGTTGACACAGATTTGATTATGGGAAGGGCGTTTGTGCGCCTGTTCCCGATTGATAAGTTTACTTTGCTATGAATGATGTAGGAAATATCCAGTGGTTTCCCGGTCACATGACCAAGACCCGCCGGCTGATCGAGGCTGACCTCAAAATGGTTGACGCGGTGGTGGAGATCACGGACGCAAGAATTCCCGAAAGCAGCAGAAATCCCATTCTGGACGAGCTGGTGAGGGATAAGCCCCGCATTATTCTTATGAACAAGTGTGATTATGCGGACGACAATGCCACAAGAGCGTGGAAGCAGTTCTACGAGAAAAAGGGCATTCGCGTTCTCACCTGCGACTGCCGGAGCGGAAAGGGACTGAACCGTTTCCTGCCGGAGGTCAAGATGCTGCTGACGGAGCTGATCGAGCGCAGAAAAAAGCGCGGAATGATCGGTAAGGCGCTGCGGCTAATGGTGGTGGGAATACCGAACGTCGGCAAAAGCTCGTTCATAAACAGAATGGCGAAAACCAAGAAAACCAAGGTGGGCGACCGACCGGGAGTTACCCGCGGAAAGCAGTGGGTTTCCATTGACAAGGACGTGGAGCTTCTGGATATGCCGGGAATACTCTGGCCGAAATTCGACGACCAGCTTGCGGCGCAGAGGTTGGCTTTCACCGGGGCTATAAAAGACGATGTAATGGACACTGAAGCGCTTGCAAGGGCTTTGGGCGCGGTACTCCGGGAGCAATATCCGGAGCTGCTGAACGCGCGGTACAAGCTGACCGGGGAGGAGGATATCCTGAGGGATATCGCGAGATCCCGCGGAATGCTTATTTCCGGTGGAGAGCCGGACACCGAGCGTGCGGCTGCCGCACTGCTTGACGAATACAGAGGTGGCAGAATTGGCAAGATCACCCTCGAAAGACCCGGAGTGTGAACAGCTCACGCTCATGGACGAACCGGAGCCGGATCTTTACGGCTTTGACAGCGATATCCGAAAGGAATACGGCGTTGTATGCGGCATTGACGAGGCAGGGAGAGGCCCTCTCGCGGGAGATGTGTTCGCGGCGGCGGTTATTCTTGACGAGGGTACGGTCATTGAGGGGATAAACGACAGCAAGAAGCTCACCGAAAAGAAGCGTGAGCTGCTGTTTGACGAGATCTGTTTAAAGGCGCGGGCTTACTGCATCGCAAGGGCGAGCGTTGAGGAGATTGAAACGCTGAACATCTTGCAGGCGGATTTCCGGGCAATGGAGAGAGCCTATAACGGGCTTGGAATTCCAGCAGGGATAGTGCTTGTGGACGGAAATCAGCTTCCTGAGATAGACGCTGAAATGCGGTATGTCATCAAGGGCGACGCGAGATCCGCGAGTATTGCCGCCGCTTCGATACTTGCAAAGGTAGCAAGGGACAGATACATGAAGCAGATGGCGGAGATCTATCCGCAGTACGGCTTCGAAAAGCACAAGGGGTACGGCACCAAAGCGCATTACGCGGCGGTGGAGCAGTACGGACTGTGCGAGATACACAGGAAGTCCTTCTTTAAGAAGTACTTTGAAAAGAAGGCGGCTCATGAATAGCTGTGACAAGCAGGAAAAGGGCAGGCTTGGCGAGGACGCCGTGTGCCTGCGGCTTCAGCAGAGAGGTCATGAGATACTAGAGAGAAATTACCGCAGACGCTGCGGGGAGATAGACATTATCTCAAAATGCGGCGGTTTTGTGGTTTTTACCGAGGTTAAATCGAGAAAGCGTAACAGCATGGTGTCCGGACTGGAGGCGGTTGATCACCGCAAGCAGGCTAAGATAGTCCGCACTGCTGATCTTTGGCTTTCCGAGCACGATACCGGACTTCAGCCGAGGTACGATATCGCCGAGGTAACGCTGGCGGGGAGTATTCCTAGAGTGGTCAGCATAGTAATCTATGAGGACGCATTCACCGCCGACGGCATTTATACAGTAAACTGAATTCCATAAATCAGTCTTACGAAAGGACGAAACATAAATGAATTACAGAAGCACGAGAAATTCCGCTCTGAAGGTGACGAGCGCACACGCTATCACTAAGGGACTTTCCGACGAGGGCGGTCTGTACGTTCCTGAGAGCATTCCTCAGCTATCCAAGGACGAGATCCTTGCGATGTGCGATATGAGCTATGCTGACAGGGCTTTTGAGGTTTTCAGCCGTCTGCTGACAGACTTCACCCCTGACGAGATTCGTCATTGCGTGAATTCCGCTTACAACGACAAGAACTTCGATTCAGACAATATCGCGGAGCTGGCTAAGCTCATTCCCGGAACATACGTTCTGGAGCTGTGGCACGGCCCGACCTGCGCGTTCAAGGATATGGCGCTTCAGATCCTGCCGTACCTGCTGACAACTTCTGCAAAGAAGACGGTTGACGGCAAGCAGATCGCTATTCTTGTTGCGACCTCCGGCGATACCGGAAAGGCTGCTCTGGAGGGTTTCAAGGACGTTGACGGCACTAGCATTTCCGTTTTCTATCCTGAGGACGGAGTAAGCCAGATGCAGAAGCGTCAGATGACCACTCAGGAGGGCAAGAATGTCAATGTCTGCGCAGTAAAGGGCAACTTTGACGACTGTCAGAACGGTGTAAAGGCTATCTTCACCGACAAGGCTATTGCAGACAGACTTGCAAAGAACAACATCCTGCTGTCCAGCGCAAACTCCATCAACTGGGGCAGACTTGCGCCGCAGATCGTTTACTATGTATCTACTTATGCGGAGCTTCTCAAGAACAAGGAAATCGAGTTCGGCGAGAAGATCAACATTGTTGTTCCTACCGGCAACTTCGGAAACATTCTTGCGGCTTACTATGCAAAGCTGATGGGAATTCCGGTAAACAAGCTTATCTGCGCTTCCAACAGCAACAACGTGCTGACTGATTTCATCAACACCGGCGTTTACGACAGAAACAGAAAGTTCTATACAACGGTTTCTCCGTCTATGGATATTCTGATCTCCTCTAATCTGGAGCGTCTGCTGTATCACCTGTCCGGCGAGAACGACGCTGTTATCAACGAATGGTTCGGCAAGCTCAAGACCGAGGGCAGATACGAGGTTTCCGCTGATGTAAAGGCGAAGATCTCCGAGCTGTTCTGGGCTGGCTGCTGCAATGACGACGAAACAAAGGCGGAGATCAAGTCCACCTTTGAGAGCTACAATTATCTTCTGGATACACACACCGCTGTTGCGGCTAAGGTATACGAGGACTACAAGAAGGCTACCGGCGACCAGACCAAGACGGTCATCGCTTCCACCGCTAACCCCTACAAGTTCAGCGGAGCGGTTTACGAGGCGATAGGCGGGACGATTTCCGGCGACGAGTGGCAGAACATTGCCGAGCTCGAAGCCAAGACCGGAACAAAGATGCCTGCTCCCCTGGCTGCGACAAAGGATAAGGCAATCCGCTTTACCGGCTCTGTTGAAAAGCAGGAGATGCCGGAGGTAGTGTGCAAGTTCCTTAATTCCTGATAAACGCAGGGAGGCTGACATTGCTTTACACAATAGGCGACCTTCATCTTTCACTGGGCTGCGACAAGCCGATGGATATTTTTTCGGGGTGGAGCAACTACCTTGAACGGCTGCAATCAAACTGGAACAGCAAGATCACCGATGATGATACGGTGGTGCTGCTGGGCGACCATTCATGGGCGCTGAAGCTTGAGGAAAGCTACAAGGATCTGGAGTTCATTCACTCGGAGCTGCGGGGCAGGAAAATTTTCGTTAAGGGCAATCACGATCTGTGGTGGTCAACGATGAACAAAATCAATGCTTTTGTGGAGTCCAACGGATTCAGCTCAATACGCTTTCTGTTCAATAACGCCTATCTATGCGAGGGTATCTCGGTTTGCGGCACCCGTGGCTGGATAAGGGAGAACGGCGAAGCACCGGATATGAAGGTGCTGCTGCGGGAAGCGGGGCGGCTGGAGGCTTCTCTTAAAGAGGGCGTAAAGCTCGGAGGAGAGCTTGTTGCATTTATACATTATCCGCCGATATACCGCGCGGAGGAAAACGTTTATCTGACCGACGTGTTACAGCGTTACGGCGTGAAGAGGTGCTATTACGCGCATCTCCACGGCGCGAGCATTAAGGGCGCGCTGAACGGAGTCAGAAACGGAATAGACTACCGTCTGGTTTCTGCTGACGGTGTGGGCTTTGACCCTGTACTAATTAATCCCGTTTAATTGCGGGGTATGAAAATAAGTCCTAACGGACAAGGAAGGAAAACATTATCATGGAGATCATTTCCCAGAACAACACAGCGACTAATACCTATGCTATCGAGTTCACTTTCAGCGCAGAGGAGTTTGAGAACGCAATTTCTGCCGCTTACAACAAGAGAAAGAAGAACATCACTGTTCCCGGCTTCCGCAAGGGCAAGGCACCCCGCAAGGTGATCGAAACTCATTATGGCGCTGGAGTATTCTATGAGGACGCTGTAAACAGCCTGTACAACCAGAACATTGCAGCCGTTGTTGAAAAGACCGGTCTTGAGGTAGTTGACGTTGACAACACCGAGGTCGTTGAAGTAAACAAGGACACAGGCGTTAAGTTCAAGGCGGATATTATCACGAAGCCTGTCGTAGAAATTTCTGATTACAAGGGATTAGAAGTTAAGAAAACCACCAAGACTATTGATGACGCGGCAGTTGACGCTGAGATCGAGAAGGTTCGCAACAGAAACGCAAGAAGCATCTCTGTTGAGGACAGAGCTACCGTTATGGGCGACACCGCTGTTATCGACTTCGAGGGCTTCCTTGACGGAGTTGCTTTTGAGGGCGGCAAGGGCGAGAAGTTCCCGCTGGAGCTTGGCAGCGGTTCCTTTATCCCCGGCTTTGAGGAGCAGGTAGTCGGCAAGAACATCGGCGAGGAGTTCGACGTAAACGTTACATTCCCGGAGAATTATCAGGCTGAAAACCTCAAGGGCAAGCCCGCTGTATTCAAGTGCAAGCTGCACGAGATCAAGGCTAAGGAGCTTCCGGAGGTTGACGACGATTTCGTTAAGGACGTAAGCGAGTTCGATACTCTTGACGAGTACAAGGCTGACATCAAGGCACGCCTTGAGAAGAACGCGGCTGACGAGGCTGACACCAACCTTGACAACGCTCTGGTTGACGCGCTGCTCACAAAGATGACCGCAGAGGTTCCGCAGGTTATGTACCAGCGCCGTGTTGACGACATCGCACGCGAGTGGAGCGCTAGAAATAGAATCAGCATTGAAGATTACCTCAAGTATACCGGCGTTACAATGGATCAGTTCAGAGCTAACTTCACAGAGGTAGCTAAGCGTCAGGTTGATCTCCGTCTGGCTCTTGAGAAGATCGCAGAGATCGAGGATATTCAGGTAACAGACGAGGACGCTGAGAAGGAATATTCCGATATGGCTGAGCAGTACAAGATGGATATTGAGAAGGTAAAGTCCGCTGTTCCTGCTGACGCTATCAAGAACGACCTCAGAATCGAGAAGGCTCTTGACCTTGTTCGCGAAGCTGCGAAGATCGAAGAAGTCACTGAATAAGACCGCAGTCTGCTGTCCCTGAGTAATTCGGGGGCAGCAAATGTATCCCTAATTCCACAGAAGTACCATATTCATGGCAGCCGCATCGGCGGGGAAAGGAGCAATATGGCGTATATTCCTTATGTAGTAGAGCAGAGCAACCACGGAGAGCGTTCCTATGATATTTTCTCCAGACTGCTCAATGACAGAATAATTCTCCTTCATGATCAGGTGAACTCTGCAACCGCAAGCGTTGTAGTTGCTGAGCTGCTTTATCTGGAGGGTCAGGATCCGGATAAAGATATTTACCTTTATATCAACAGCCCCGGAGGCTCTGTATCTGACGGTATGGCGATTTATGACACCATGCAGTATATCAAGTGCGATGTTTCCACTATCTGCACTGGCATGGCTGCTTCTATGGGCGCGTTTCTGCTTTCTTCCGGAGCAAAGGGCAAGAGAATTGCTCTTCCGAACAGCGAAATCATGATCCACCAGCCGCTCATTTCCGGCAACGGTCTTTCCGGTCAGGTTACGGATATCATGATACACTCCAACTACCTCCAGAGAACAAAGGAACGTCTGAACCGCATTCTGAGCGACAATACCGGCAAGGATTACGAAACGATCTGCCGGGATACCGAGCGCGACAACTTCATGTCCGCGCAGGAGGCTCTGGAATACGGTCTGATCGACAAGGTTTACAGCAGCAGAAACGACATTAAGTAATATGCGGGCGCCGGAGAGCGTAAGGCTTTCCGCGCGCTTCTTTATGAGAGGAACACGAAATTATGATGGTTTGCTCCTTTTGCGGAAAGAGCGAGGACAAGGTTCGCCGTATCCTGTATGGAGGAAAGGGCGAGAACTCCGTTATTTGCAACGAGTGTGTGCTGGCTTCGTACAATCTGCTGGTGGAAAGCGGGGACATAAAGCCCGGCGCGGGTTATATGACTCCTCCTGTCGGGAAGCAGTCCGGCGGATTTATTTCCAGCGGCAGCGAGCTGATGAAGCCGGAGGAAATAAAATCCTATCTTGACCAGTATATTATCGGGCAGGAGGAGGCTAAAAAGATCCTCAGCGTGTCCGTATATAATCACTACAAGAGAACCTTCCTCAATGATGAGGAGGCTGACGACGAGGTGGAGCTTCAGAAGAGCAATGTGCTTCTGCTAGGTCCTACCGGCGTCGGAAAAACAATGCTTGCCCAGACTCTGGCGAAGCTGCTTAACGTGCCGTTTGCAATTGCGGACGCGACCACGCTCACTCAGGCAGGCTATGTCGGCGAGGACGTTGAGAATGTGCTTCTGAGGCTCATTCAGGCGGCGGATTATGACATTGAGGCTGCGGAGCGCGGAATAATCTACATCGACGAGATCGACAAGATTTCCCGCCGCAGTGAGAATACATCTATCACCCGTGACGTAAGCGGCGAGGGCGTTCAGCAGGCGCTGCTGAAGATCGTGGAGGGTACCGTTTCCAACGTACCTCCGCAGGGCGGCAGAAAGCACCCGCATCAGGAATTCATACAGATCAACACCAAGAACATACTGTTTATCTGCGGCGGAGCTTTCGAGGGTCTTGAGAAGATGATCGCTTCAAGAGTTTCAAGCTCTGCAATGGGCTTCGGCGCTGAGGTTGCTTCCAAGAAAGAAAAGGAAAGCTACCAGATTCTCCACAAGGTAAGTCAGGAGGATCTGGTGAAGTTCGGTATCATTCCGGAGCTTATCGGCAGACTTCCGGTAGTTACCGTACTTGACGCGCTGGACGAGGACGCGCTGGTGAGAATTCTGGACGAGCCGAAGAACGCGCTTATCAAGCAGTATAAGTACCTGTTCAATGCGGACGGGATAGATCTTGAATTCCAGCCGGAGGCGCTTCAGGCTATCGCAAAGAAGTCGATCGAGCGTAACACCGGCGCAAGAGGTCTGCGTTCCATCGTTGAGCAGACGCTGCGGGACATCATGTTCACTGCGCCCAGTGATGAAACGATCAGCAAGATCACGATCACCGCTGACTGCGTGAACGGCACAGGCGAGCCGGTTATTGAGCACGACAAGGGCAAGTCCGCTAAAAAGGCTGCTAAGAAAACAGCGAAGAACTAATTATAACGGCAGGCAGCGAATGTCTGCCGTTTTCTGTATCCGGAGGAATTATGGAGAAAACTGTATTTGAACGTATCTATGACGTGGTGAGAAGAATTCCCTACGGAAAGGTCGCGACCTATGGGCAGGTGGCTATGATTGCAGGAAATCCACGGTGGGCAAGGGCGGTAGGATATGCGCTTCACGCAAACCCCGATCCGGAGGGGATACCCTGCTATCGGGTAGTCAACCGATTTGGCGGTGTCGCTCCGGCGTTCGCTTTCGGAGGACAGGAGCGTCAGGCGGAGCTGCTGAGGGCTGAGGGAATAGAGGTTTCCGAGGACGGAAAGGTGGATCTGGATAGGTTTTTGTGGGACGGGCTGTGATATGAGATAATTGACAGGTTGGAGGTTAAGACATGAAATATACTATCGGCGAAGAAAGATTGACGGCTGAGGAATATATGAACTTCTTGAAGGAAACAGATTTGGGTTCGCAATATCCTAAAGAAAGGTTTGAAGAACGCATCAACACACTGGTAAATAAGGTATCTATCAGCTTGGTTGCAAGAAATGAGAAAGGAAAAATTATTGGTGTTTGTTTCGGTATAACGGATTACGCATACTGGCTTTTTATGACCGATTTGGGAGTGATACGCGAATGCACCGGTATGGGCATTGGAAAAGCGCTTGTAAAAAAACTTCACGAATTAGCCGGTGGAACAGAAAATATAATTATGTACACCTGTGTAAATGAAAACGCCATTCCATTTTACGAAAAAATCGGAATGAAAAATGCTGATGATGTAATGGTTTATAACCGTATTGAATGGACGGATTTTACAGTTGAATAGAACGGGGGCTAAAACATGGCAAAGGAAATACTTCGGCTTATTTCCAGCGCGGCGATACTGGCGGCGGTAATAATCGGCGTGATGTCCGCAGAAAGGCTGATAAAGCAGATAAAGGGCGAAAGCAGGGACGAGGATATTATTGATATCTGAGTAAGTCCTGCCTTTACAAACCCGGCAAAATATGTTATAATGGTAGCATAGAAAATGTGCTTTGCTTGCCGCCGTGGGAGGGTATTATGGCTGATTTTTCAAACAGATTGAACGAAAAGCTGAATTTACTGCGGGAAAGCTACCGGGATTTTTTCGCGGCGGCAGGTGAGAAGTCTGAATATGGCTATGCGGCGTTTATTTCGGTGTGCAATACCACTGAACGCGCTTCAGTTCTGCGGGGCACAGGAGATAATCCCGAAGCGGCTTGGGAGAACGCCTGCGCTGTTGCTATGAGGTTTGTTCAGCGTAATGAGCTGCTTCCGGTCTGGGTCAAGGCGGATATCACTGCAAACTTTGAACGGGTGTCATTTTCGCGGCTAATGGAAATGATTACGAACAGCCGCAATGAGTTTTTCCGGCGGGGGCTATCTTTTGACGAGAAGCTTCATTCCGCGCTTATCGAGGCGGAGATCAACGGAAACCGGATCATTACATACAAGCAGCATCTGATAGAATTGAACAGGGTGAACAAATACCTTGCCCGGTGCGGACTGAATTCTCTGACCGAGTTCCCGGAGAATGTCGTGCTGTTCGACTGCGAGAGCCGTTTCTGCGATGACAACAACGCGGTTTTCACGCTATACGGAAGCGGAGAAGAGGACAGGAACAATTTCGGGCGCAGGGTGATTTCCGGAATGGACGACAAGCTTGCTCTGGAGGTAATATCCTCATCTTCCGAGTACCTTTCAATGCAGGTCGCGCTGAACGGAAAGTTCGACTATGGCTATTACCCGATATTCCACAAGGAGATTCCCGGATACAACATTCAGCGTCACGCTTCCTCAATATGGAGCCTGATCTGCGCTTACCGCATTACCGGGGATAAATTCACCCTAAACCAGATAAACAAGGCTGTCGGCTTCATGGTGGCGGATACCTTCAAGAAATACCCGGATAGAGCGGGGCAGGACAACACTGTTTACCTCGCGGATAAGGTGCTGAACGAGGTAAAGCTTGGCGGAAACGCGCTGGCGGTGATTATGCTGACGGAATACATGAATGCCACCGGCTCTGACAGATACGTTAAGCTATGCCGGGAGCTTGGAAACGGCATAATGGAGCTGTTTGACAAGCGGGACGGAAGCTATTTCCACGTTCTGAATTACCCTAATCTGTCGCCTAAGGATAAGTTCCGCACGGTTTATTATGACGGAGAAGCGACATTCGCTCTGTGCAGGCTGTATGGACTTACCAAAGACAGAAAGTGGCTTGATGCGGCGGCTATGGCGGCGGACAGATTTATCCGGGAGGGGTATGAGAAATACCGCGACCACTGGATTGCATACGCGATGAACGAGCTTACGATGTATCTTCCGGAGGACAAATATCTCAGCTTCGGACTGAAAAACGCAAATGTTAATCTGGACAGGATCTATAAGCAGGACACTACATATCACACTTATCTTGAACTCCTGTGCGTGACGTTTGAGCTGTTCTCACGGATAGGCGAACAGGGGCTTTCCTGCTCGTATATGGAGAAGTTCCGGACGGAGAGGTTCGTTGAAACTATTTTCCACAGGGCGGAGTATATGCTCAACGGCTACGGTTATCCGGAATATGTGATGTACTTCAAATATCCGAATGTCGCTTTGGGGGCTTTCTTTGTGCGGCATGACGGTTACAGGATAAGGATTGACGATATCCAGCATTTCTGCGGCGCGTATTATTCCTTTTACAGGAATTACGGCAGGCTGGAGGAGCTGAGAAAATCGTTCATAAAGGCAGACTGAGAGGTTTTGGCAGATGGCAGAGGTACTTAAAGCTCCGCAGGAGTTTACAGTGACGGGAAAGGACGGCTGTGCTTCTCTGAAATGGAATGCCGTCAGCGGCGCTGAGGGCTATCGTATCTTCTTTTACCGGGCGGACGACCCGGATAATGTAATAAAAACGAGGTATGCCCAGAAATGCTCAAAGGGCATTCTCGGTTTCAGGAACGGCGAGGAGTATCTGGCTCAGGTATGCGCCTACCGCATTAAGGACGGAAAGGAAGTCCTCGGAGCCCGGACGGAGAAGCTGCCGTTTGTGCCTATCTCCATGAAGTTAAAGGCGCAGAATACGCTGTGTCTAAAATGCGGGGAAACCGCGCAGCTTGTCTGGGAGCTTGCTAACGAAGTCCCGAAGGCAGATTTTTCATCAGACAATACCTCTGTTGCAACGGTAGACGACAAGGGAATGGTAACTGCCCGGTCGAAAGGCTCTGCGGCGATAACCATATCCTCCGGAGATCAGCGTTTTGTAACCCGTGTTGAGGTGGAGAGAAGCCTGCCCTGCCGCGAGGAAAAGGCGGTGCTGATGTTCACAGGCGACCTGATGTGCGCGGTAAATCATCAGCGGGCGGCGGCGCGGCGTTTCTACGATTTCCATGACGCATTCAGGCAGGTAAGGGATATTCTGTCCGGGGCAGATTTCGCTGCGGGAGTGCTGGAGGCAACCTGCTTTGACGGCGCGCCTTATGAGCATGAGCAGCTTCGGCTTTCCGGAGGCTCCCCAAACTGCAATTCACCGTCAAGCTTTGTTTCCGCGGCGGCTTATGCGGGATTTGACGCACTGATTACTGCGGACAACCATAACTGCGACGGCGGCGCGGAGGGGCTGAAGGCAACTGTTTCTGAAATAGGGCGCTGCGGCATGAAAAATGTCGGAACTCTGGGCGATAATCCGGTGATCATGGACGTAAAGGGCATCAAAATCGCGGTAATCGCCTGCACTATGATATCCAACAAAACCGAGGACAGCCTTTCCGGGGACAATGAAATTGTGTGCGTAAATCCTGCCGGAACGTATAGCCGGGAGTATTTTACAGAGCTTGTAAACAACGCAAAAAGCATGGGTGCTGAATATATCGCTGCGTTCCAGCACTGGGGCTGCATGAATTCCCCACGGGTGAGAAAGTCTCAGGTTCAGGAGGCTCAGTTTATGGCGGACGCGGGAGCTGATATCATCATCGGCTCGCACCCGCACATGGTTCAGCGGTTCAGCTATATCAGAGCCGCTGACGGCAGGAGAGTTCCCTGCGCCTATTCCCTCGGAAATTTCCTTACCACAATGTCGGAAATGGACGGCAACCGCGACGGAGTAATTCTTAGAGCGGAGCTGCGGAGAACCGGCAGCGATATCGAAACGAGGGTGTCCTATATCCCCTGCATGACCGAGGATAGGGAATGGGGCGGCGAGATCGTCAGGGTATATCCGCCGTACAGCGAGGCAAGCCGCGCTTCCTTTGAGCGCACGAAGTCCGTTCTCGGCGAGGGGATAAGTCATTTCCGCTATCGCCCTAAGGTATTTCTCAGCGGATCAGCGCTGCTGAACAGAATATTCAACTCCGGCAGAGGGTTCAGGACAGACCGCACTGCGCTGCTGCTGTCGCAGATCTCACTCGGCTGCTCAAAAAAGATCTCTGCCGAGGGGATTGAGGACGAACGGCTTAAACTGGACGTTGAAAAGGACATTGCGGCGGCGGTGATGAAGTCTGCTCCGGACTACTGCGCGGTGGATTTCTTTACAGCGGCTTCTGTTGCGTGTTATAAGCTTGAGGGTGAGATCGGGGAAGCTCCCTGTTTCTTCACCGGATCAAAGACATTCAAGAGATCTGATTTCTACAAGAACAACAAGGATAAATTCACAAAGATCAACCCGCCCTTCGGAGAAACGGTGTGGAAGCCGGTGATCAGAAGCTACGCAGAGCAGCTTCTGACGGTCATGCCGCCGGAACGAATTATACTGTTCCGGTATCAGTTCGGCAGCCGGGTCGTAAAGGACAGGGAACTGAGGAACTGCCAGCCGCTGAACAGCGTGAACAGGCTTATAAAGGCTATGGAGGAATATTTCATTTCTCTGGTTAAGCCGCTTGTTGTGGATCTGTCCGGAAATTATTTTGTAAAGGACACTGACGGGCGACCCTCTGCGGCAGGCTTTGAGGACGCGTTTTATATCGACGCGTATCGCGCGGCTGAGAAGCTGACCTCCGGCAGCGGCAGGACTTGTGTTTCTCTGCCTGACGAGCGGATCTGGTTCGAGCGGGTGATGAAATATTACGACAACATGACCGCAAGGGCTTATCAGAGCTGGCTGCTGGATATGGACTGCGCCGCCGATCAGATCATAGCCTATACCTCGGCGGAATTTGCGGCTCGGAACAGCGAGCGTCTGCTGAGGCTTAAACGCGCGGGGGAGTCGGAGCTGACCTCCGTCAGGGATTTCTTCGCCGGGGACAGCGGCGCAGAGGAGATAATTCAGGCGGCGGACATAATTCATGCGTTGCTTAACGGACATATTGACAGGTCGTATGATTTCTTTGCTCCGGCGTTCCGGGAACATTACAACATTGTCAGAAAAATGGTTAGGCTGCTGTCAATCGAGATCGGCGCTTCGGTGAACGAGGACAGCGCGGAGCTTGCTTTCCTGCTTCGCGGAAAGCCACAGATGAAGCGATATATCACTGCGCTCAACAGAATGACACTGGATATCTGGGGAAGCTGCGTTTCAAGAGAATCCGCGAACCGGAGCAAGGACGCTTATATCGGTACATATATCTTCAAGCAGTCGCCGATACTGGCTTTCGAGCCGCCGGTGGAGGCGGAATTCCCAGAGGGTGCAGAGGCATTCTGCGGCAATAAGTGGCGGCGCAGGACGATGCGGGATTCGTTCATGAGAAGCGGCGACGCGGATATCAAGGGCAGCGACTCAAGATGGATACTGCTGGATTTTTACGATCTTATCAGCCGCATGGCAGAGTATCGCGGCGCATTGTTCGAGATAGACGATTTTATCTGCCGGACGGATTTCTACAAATCAATCCAGAAGGAATGCACTGAATGCTATCTGTTTGAAAAGCGGGATATGAAATACTGCTTTGAAACCATGACAAGATTTGCGGAAATGATATCGGAAAAGTACGGCGAGCATATAATTCTCATCAAGACCGAGCCGAAGAATATGTACATAGATCTTGACTACCGGCTGAAGCCGCTGGAGGACGACGGTATGTTTGAGATAAAGAAGAAGTTCATTTCCCTGTGCGAGGAGCGCTTTGCAAGCGTCACCGGGTGTTATGTCATTGACATCTCCAAGCATTTCTATTCCTCGGACAGCTTCCCCCTCGGCGGCGCGCATATCGTGCATTATGAGGACGAATTTTACCGTCAGACCGGGGAATATATTAACGAAATCCTTTCCGGAAGCAGCAGGAGGGTTTTCAGCACGGTCGATGACAACTATATGCTGCTGAGAAATCTGCGGCTCAGCAGATGATAACGGGGTAATCCGTGAAAGGGGGCAGGCTGTGTGGATAAGCGCATGATCATCAGATACTGGGCGGCAGTATTATCTCTGGCGCTTCTCACTGGCTGCGCCGTTCAGGAGGAACCGTCGGGATCACTGGTGAGCGATTCTCAGTCTGTCCATACTTCATCAGAGGAAAGCTCTTCTGCTGCCTCTGAGGATAATCCGTTGTCTGTCGAAGAGAGCGGAGAACAGGACAGCGAAGTTGTAAATCCGGACGAGAGCAGCGGAGTAAGTCAGGACAGTCAGCCGGAGGAAAGCTCGGAAGCATCGGACACCTCGGATTTGTCGGAAAGCGATACCGCTCAGACCGACGTGTCCTCAGAGAGCGAGGACAACGGCGCTGAGCTTCCGGAGGTCACATCTTCGGCTCAGACGACCACAACAAGTACTTCCACAACCGTTGCAACGACTGCGCCGCCGGAGCCGGTGAATATAGTTATTCCGGAGGTGCGCGTGCCGCTTTCGCCGGGAACTGATATTGCTTCCAATGACAAGGCTGTGCTGGATTACAGCAACGCTTCCGAGGGTTATATCTCGGTGTGCTGGAATGGCACCGGAAAAATGGTAAAGCTGCGGCTTACATATGGTGACAAGGTGTATGATCATGATGTTGCCGGCGGCGGAGCTACGGAATATTTCCCGCTCTCCTGCGGCAGCGGCGTCTATAAGGCGCAGCTCTATGAGCAAACCGAGGGCAACAGCTATGCAAAGTCGCTGGAAACCGAGTTTACTGCCAAGATAAGTGGTGAAACAACGCCGTTTCTGTATCCGAATAAATATGTGAATTTCAGCTCAAAGTCGGCGTCAGTGGAAAAGGCTGCGGAGATCTGCGCCGGAAAAACCGATACGATTGATAAGCTGGCGGCTATATTCCAGTGGATCACCGACAACGTGACCTATGACAAGCAGCTTGCGGCAACGGTGAAGAGCGGATATGTTCCTGACCCGGATCAGGTTCTTAAAAAGAGGAGCGGGATATGCTATGACTACTCCTCACTTCTAGCGGCAATGACACGCTCTCAGGATATTCCGACCCGGTTGGTGGTAGGATACGCGGCTGATAATATTTATCACGCATGGAACGAGGTATACACCGAGGAAACCGGCTGGATCACTCCGGAGCTGCTGCTGTCAAAGAATGGCTATAATATCATGGATTCGACATTCTATGCGGGCTCCTCCAACAAGGAGAAGATCGCTCAATATATTTCTAACAGCGGGAACTATTCCGCGCTGTATTATTACTGATACGGTAAGTTGGAGGAGATCTGATGAGAACGAAAAAGCTAACCTATGCTCAGGTGGAGTTTCTTTGCGAGCAGCTTGCCATGATACTTGGCTCAGGAATGAGGATTTCTGACGGGCTGGAGCTGCTCTGCACCGATACCGACGACAGGACGCTGAAAACCGTCTGCGAGGCAGTTTCCGCGGAAATAGACAAGGGAGCGCCGTTGTCCGAGGCTATGCGCAGCACAGGGAGCTTCCCGGATTATGCGGCGGATATGGTGAAGCTGGGTGAGATGAGCGGAAAGCTTGAGGAAGTGCTTCAGGGACTTTCGGAATACTACGGGGAGCGGGACGATATACGCAGGACACTGCGCTCGGCGGTTCTTCACCCGATGGTGCTGCTTCTGATGATGACGGCGGTCATTATCGTGCTTGTAGTTGTTGTTATCCCGATGTTCGGGGATATTTTCTCGCAGTTTGACAGCTCGGTAAGCGCGTCTGTTCAGCAGACAGTGAATCTTGCGTATAATGCCGGAATCGTGATAATGATAGTGCTGCTGGCGATTATTGCGATATCGGGAATTACCGCGCTGATGTCGGTTTTCGGAAGAACCGGAGGAATGCTGCGCCGGGCGGCTGCGGCTTTCCCGCTTACTAAGGGGATCTCTGAAAAGCTGTCCCTGTCCGAAATGACAAAGGCGATCAGCATAACTGTTTCGGCGGGAGTTTCACCGTCGGAGATGCTGCTGCACTCGAATATCCGGAGCTTTATTCAGGACAAGCGGCTGGGAGCGAAATTCGACGAATGCGAAAAGCACGTAATGGATGGCGAGAGCTTCCCGGACGCTATCATCGAAAGCAGGCTGCTGCCTCCGTTATATGCGAGGTCGCTCAAGCTGTCATACAATTCCGGCTGCTTTGAAGCGGTGTGGAAGAAAATAAGCAGCGTGTTCAGCGAGGAGGCTTCCCGCAGTCTGATGAATATTACCGCATTCGTTGAGCCGGCGATAATCGTTATTCTCGGACTGCTTATCGGGGCGATACTGCTTGTGCTGATGATCCCGCTGATGAATATTATGTCTGTACTTGGATAAACGGAGTGATTTGCTTATGAAACGTTTTGCCGGAATAAGGGCGGCTGCTCCTGTGGCATTCGGTATTCTGCTGTTTGCGGCGCTGATCGTGTGGCTGGTGCTGGCTCTGAGCAATGCTTCGCAGGTTTCCGATGAGGAACGGCTTTTGCAGGTGAAGCAGTCGGTGGAGAACGGTATCACGCTTTGCTACGCGACCGAGGGCGCGTATCCGGCTAGTCTTGATTACCTTACGGAGAGCTACGGCGTGGTAATTGACGAGGAGCGTTTTCTGGTGCATTATGAATGCTTTGCGTCCAACGTCCGTCCGACGGTCACTGTGATACAGAGGGAGAGCTGATATGAAAGACAACAAAATTCCTGTCAGCTCCGGGAACAGGGCTGATTACAAGGCGAGAACACTAGCTGATACGGCTTCGGCAGTGGGGAGTATGCTGCTGTTTGTGCTGTTCGCGGTGTGTATGCTCATGGCGGTGGCGGTTGCCGCAGACACTTACAGCCGGATAAAGAGCGGCTTTCAGCAGTCCTTTGGCGCGGTAAGCTCAATGAAATACATTTCAAATAAGCTGAGAGCGGCGGATAATGTGACTGTTTTTGAGGACGGAACTGCCGCTGCTATTGAAAACGGAAGCATAGTAAGTGTGATATACTTCGGGGACGGCGGGCTGTATGAGAAAACCATGGTATCCGGAGAAGATGTCACGGCGGACGGCGGCGACCTTATCTCGGATATTGATTCTATGAGCATTTCGGAGCATGACGGACTGTATGAAATAACGGTCGGCAGCGGGGGTGAAAGCTCCTCGGTGCTGGTTCGGAGAGGGTGATTTCACTGAGGGGTTACAGAAGACCAAATAATCTGCTGTTTGCGGAAATGATCATTTCCCTTCTGTTTTTTATACTTTCCTTTGCGGTAATTATCCGGGTGTTTGCAGGCGCAGACAGCCTTGAAAGGGAAGAACGCAGGCGGGAGAGGGCGGCTGTATGCGCCCAGTCGCTGGCGGAGGCATATTCAGTAAGCGGCGACGCAGTAAAGTCTCTGGAGCTTGCGCTGGGAGTTTTTCCGGAGGAGCGCGGAGAGCGGCTTGAGATAAGTCTTGACGAGGATCTTAATCCGGCTGACGGCGGGGAGATAACTCTGGTTCTGGAGGAAAGCCGAAACAATTCTGGAGCAGGGGATTACTCTGAGCTGGAAATATGCTTCACCCGGAACGGCGGGGAGATCTACTCGCTGAAATGCGGCGCGTATATTCCACGGACGGGAGGTGCTGAGGTTGAGCAATAATGCAATGTTCGGCGGAAAAAGCGGAGCAGAAAAGAAAAAATTCGGCGGGGTTATCGGTGTTGGTTACATCTCGATAATGCTGATATTCACGGTGATCTGCCTTACGATTTTTGCGGTGCTGAGCTTTCAGGCGGCGTATTCAAACAACCAGCTCAGCGGCAGGAGTGAGGAATTCACTCAGCAATACTATGCGGCGGACGCGGCGGCAAAGAAAACTCTTGCGGAGCTTGACCGGATAGCGGCTGAGGCACAGAATGAGTTTTCCTTTGAGGACAGTTTTTCAGAAGCGGCATCGGAGCTTGACGGAATAAGCCTAACGCTTGTGCCGGAGGGGGTTCGGGCAGACTATACTGCGGAAATAAACGAGCGGCAGAAGCTTTCGGTGAGTGTGGTGTTTTTCAGAAATACGGCAGAGGAAAGATACAGAATAATCAGCTGGAAGAATACTTCGGAGGAGATCTCCGCAGACGATCATCAGAATGTATGGGACGGCGGAGATCTGGTTTAATTACAGCAAAGGGAGAGTAATATGGATATTCTTGACATACTCAGGACAGCGGCAGAAAATCAGGCTTCGGATATTTTCATTGTATCCGGAGCGTCGCTAAGCTACAAAGCAAACGGAAAAATGTTCCGGATAGACGATACGCTTTTATCTCCGGAGGATACGAAAAATCTAGTAAAGCAGATATTCGGTCTTGCAAAGTTCGACCTTGACGAGAATTCAATGCCTGATAGAGAAAAAGATTTCTCGATATCGGTGGCAGGTATCGGACGTTTCCGCGCGAATATCTACAAGCAGAGAAGTTCTTACTCTGCGGTGCTGAGATATGTGCCGTTTGAATTGCCAGATTCGCAGAAGCTGGGCATTCCTGAGCAGGTCATGGAGCTTTCTGAGAGCAAGAGCGGAATCGTGCTGATTACCGGAGTTGCGAGCAGCGGAAAGTCTACCACGCTTTCCTGCATAATCAACCGCATAAATCAGACCCGCAACGGGCATATAATCACGATCGAGGATCCGATAGAATTTCTTCATAAGCATAACAAGTGCATAGTCAGTCAGCGGGAGATCAATATTGACACGGACAGCTACATAGACGCGCTGAGAGCGGCGCTGCGTCAGTCCCCGGACGTTATCCTGCTGGGAGAGATGAGAGATTACGAAACGATCAGCGTTGCTATGACGGCGGCGGAAACCGGACAGCTTGTGCTTTCAACGCTGCATACCCTCGGCGCGGCGAACACGATCGACCGTATCATTGACGTATTTCCGATTAATCAGCAGCACCAGATCAGGGTTCAGCTTTCAATGGTACTGAATGCTGTTGTGTGTCAACAATTGCTCCCGTCAGTGGACGGAGGGCTAATCCCGGCGTTTGAGATAATGACAACAAACAGCGCTATCCGTACTCTGATCCGTGAAGAAAAAACTCATCAGATCGACACCATACTCCAGTCATCGGATAAGATGCAGACTATGGACAGTTGCATTGCCAAGCTTTACAGAGATGGTAGGATCACAGCTCAGACAGCGGTGGATTACGCATATAATCCAGAGGTTATGGCAAAACGCATTATATAATTTCCTGATAATGCAATGTAAAATAGGAATAGTTATCCCTATGTGTTTGACAAGTCTGGGCTATTGACATTTTACAGGATTTTGTGTATAATAACAGTGAATAATAGGGGGTTACTATACCCTTTTTTGGACAGAGATCCATACAAACCAAGAAGGAGGTTGATTATTCATGAGCGAAAATAATCGCAGACCTGGAAAGAAATCCGCAGCACTGCTTGCCTTTGCCGCAACGCTTCTTGCGTCCAATGCAGTTTCTGTCATGGCTGCAGCTGAGCAGACCTCCGGCAGCGACTATGTACAGAATCCGGAGCTTACCGATGAGAAATTTACCGGTGAAACTCCTGCTTATAATAAGATAACCGACAACGTTTATTCTGCTACCAGCAAATCTCAGGCTGTTATTGATTACTATAACCTGCTGAATGATGTCAAGGATTTTGGTCTTTATGCAAAGAGCGTGAACTCCAACCATCTGGAGAGCAATTCCGCGACAGGAAGTATTAACTATGTTGAGCAGCGGTATAACAATATTATAAACTTTAATACCAATATGGGCGGTAATTTCACCACCTATTTTGATACTGCTCCAACCCAGGGTACTACTATTAAGTTCTCTAATCTGCCGGCTGGCACTAAGTTTGAGCTGGTTCTGGGATTTGATTATGAGATTTCTTACACTGACAACGGAAACAGGGTCGGATTCAAGGCTGGCGGCGTTCAGTATGAAATTCTCGGCATAGGCGCTGGGGATCTCACGATCCGCAGAGCAACTGCTGATGAGAAGAAGTATAACATCGGTGAAACTCTGGACAAAATCGGCGCAGCAGGCGACCAGTTATTGTCTTCGGTTGAAAAAACGACTGGCGTTAATGTCGGGAATACTCTTGACGACGCATTCAATGCGATCCAGAACGGCGATGTTGCAAAGGGCGAGACGCTTGTTATTAATGTAAACGCCAACGATCTTGTTAATTCGCCGAATATTGAGTCGAAATATGAGAAGCTGCTTATTGATAATAATGGCGTAAGCGTTGTCATCAATGTCGATACATCGGATTATACCGGCAGCCATCTTTCATTTGGAAATATCAATGGAACGGCTTTCAATACTTCCTGTGCAAATGTGGTTTGGAACTTCGGTACATATAACGGTACCCTTTCTGCGCCCGCAGGTGGTATTGTTGTTGCGCCGTATGCCAGCGTAACCACAGACAGAGGTCATGTGAATGGCGCTCTTATCGCGGACACTTTTGACCAGAATAATGAGATCCACCAGGTAACACGCGGTGAATATGAATTAGTTTCTGATGATGAGGACGATGAACCTGATGATCCGGTAACTCCTGATGATCCGGACGATGAGGGGGATACCGACACGGACACTGATACCGATACAGACACCGACACGGATTCAGATACGGACACGGATACTGATACCGACACGGATACAGATACGGATACGGATACGGACACTGATACCGATACGGATACGGATACGGACACTGATACCGATACGGATACGGATACGGACACCGATACTGATACAGATACCGATACTGATACAGACACGGATACCGATACGGACACAGACACTGATACGGATACAGACACCGACACGGATACTGATACGGACACTGACACCGATACCGACACGGATACTGATACCGATACTGATACCGACACGGATACCGATACGGACACTGACACCGACACGGATACCGATACAGACACGGACACAGATACTGATACTGATACCGACACGGACACAGATACAGATACCGATACTGACACCGATACTGACACCGATACCGACACCGATACGGATACTGATACGGACACCGATACTGATACGGATACCGACACGGACACTGACACCGATACCGACACGGACACTGATACAGATACGGACACGGATACTGATACGGACACTGACACCGATACAGACACGGATACTGACACAGATACCGACACGGATACGGATACGGATACTGATACGGACACTGACACCGACACGGATACCGATACCGATACCGACACGGATACCGACACCGACACGGATACTGACACCGACACAGATACGGATACCGATACAGACACGGATACAGACACGGATACGGATACCGACACAGATACGGATACCGACACAGATACGGATACCGACACGGACACGGATACGGATACAGATACGGACACAGACACGGAGACCGATACTGACACTGATACAGATACTGATACGGACACAGATACGGATACCGACACGGATACTGATACTGATACGGATACGGATACGGATACCGACACTGACACAGACACAGATACAGATACTGACACTGACACCGATACTGATACGGATACCGACACTGATACGGATACCGATACCGACACAGATACGGATACCGACACTGATACGGATACCGATACCGACACAGATACGGATACCGACACAGATACGGATACAGACACGGATACCGACACCGATACAGATACCGATACGGATACTGACACAGATACGGATACCGACACAGACACGGATACGGACACAGACACGGATACCGATACTGACACGGATACAGATACGGATACGGACACAGATACGGATACCGACACGGATACTGATACTGATACTGATACCGACACTGACACAGACACAGATACAGATACTGACACTGACACCGATACTGATACGGATACAGACACTGATACGGATACCGATACCGATACAGACACGGATACCGATACAGACACGGATACCGACACAGATACGGATACCGATACCGATACCGACACAGATACCGATACGGACACGGATACCGACACTGACACGGACACCGACACAGATACGGATACTGATACGGATACAGACATTGAGGACGATCCGGTGCCGTTAGCAGACATTCCGGATGAGGATGTACCGTTAACTGAACTTCCGGACGACCCGGTGCCGCTGGCTGTTGCAGAGCCGGAAGAACTGGTGGAACTTCCGGACGATCCGGTGCCGTTGGTTGACAGCAATCCGGAAACCGGTGATACGATGACGCTTACCTGGTTTGGTACCGCAGTTGCTTCTTTGACAGGTCTTTTTGGAGCAGGGAAGCACAAAAAGAAAAAGGATGACATGAAATAAATAAAAGGTAGAGAAAGAGAATGACTGCTTCTGATGAGGTAGTCATTCCTTTGTATATAGAAAAGATATCTGCTATTATACATAGAAAGAGGTTATGGAGCTAATTGAACGAAATTCGTATCTTACAACTGGGAACTGAAAATTGGAAGAAACAGTATCGCCTGCCGGGATATGTGCAGTGGGTCTATGCTTCAGGTTTTACAAAAGCATCTGCAAAACTTTTTGATATGGTGTTTTTGGATCGGCAGCCACGCGAAGAGGAGTATGATGCTCTGAATGCTTCAACACGTGCCTACACGCTGTATGTGACAGAAGATGTTGCGATTGAAGGTGACATGAAGGATCTCTATGAACAGAAATGCGGACAGGTGTTGCAAAAGTCGCAGGTACAGGAATTTTTATCTCGGGAGATCCGGTTTTATTTTACCAGATCGTATGGAGAGAAATACCAGATGACAAAATTGACGGTTGCGGAACATTTTTCCGGTACCGTTAGATGGAACGGGAATCGTGATCTGATCCTGCAGGGCAATTTTGGCTGTAGCATGAGGCAGGCTGCTTTTTGGCGCAATAATGTTCCGTTGTTTCAACATCAGGTGCTGGATCTCTGGTTGGAGTATGAGAAGGATCCGCAGGTTGAGATCATGCTGGAGCTTACGCAGTTTGCGGAGGGAAGCAGTTCGGATGTGATCGGGCATTGGACCTTTGATGAGAAACAGCTGGAGCAGGTGGTACGCATCGAGGGGAAAAGAGGGGATGGACCGGTGTTTGCGTCTGTCCGTGCAAAAGGCAATGGGGAGCTTCGTATCATTGCCCTTCATAACCGCTATTCCAGAGGCAGTCATGGCTATTTTCTTCCGGGAGGAGTCCGTTACGTGACATCAGAGCGGGAGGAGATTTTTGCCTATTTTGATCCGGGCGACCGGAAGCCGCCGCTCAATGTTTATTTTTGCGGATATAAGGAGAGAGAGGGCTTTGAGAATTACCACCTGATGCGGAATATGGGTGGTCCGTTTTTGCTGCTTTCAGAGGCACGTCTGGAGGGCGGATGTTTTTACATGGGATCTGAGGAATATGAAACGCTAATGGCAGATGTGATCAGATCTTATATGAAAGAGTTGGATTTTACGTCGGAACAGATGATCTTTTCCGGTTTGTCTATGGGAGCTTGTGGAGCTCTGTATTACGGAAGTGGGCTGCGTCCGCATGCGGTGATCATCGGTAAACCGTTGGTGAGTATCGGGAATGTGGCGGCAAATGAAAAACGACTGCGGCCCGGCGTGTTTCCGGCTGCGTTGGATGTGTTACAATATCTGAGTGGGAATACGGATGATGCGGCAGTTTTGGCTTTGAATCAAAAGTTTTGGGACAAGTTTGACGCGGCAGATTGGAGTAAAACAAAATTTATTGTTGCCTACATGTTGGAGGATGACTATGATACGGATGGTTATGCGATGCTGTTGGAGCATCTGCAGTCCGGTGGTGTGCAGGTGTATGGCAAAGGCATTCACGGAAGGCAAAATGACAATACCAATCTGGTCGTACAGTGGTTTATCAGTCAGTACAAGAAGGTGTTGTCTGAGGATTTTGGCAGAGAGGTTATGAGATAATGGCAGCAGGAAAATGGAATATTTTTTGGAATGAATATAGCTCGGATACATATCTGTATGGCTCTCAGCTCATTTTTCACAGCCGGGAAGACGTGGAGTTTCGAAATATGCTCATGCCCCCCGGAACCGTGATTAAGACGTGGTATTCCATGACGAATTTTCAGGAACAGCACATTGAACCGTCACTGCCGATCATTGACGGCGAGAGCAGTTACAGCATCACGGTCAACATCGATGTGCCAAAGCACCAGCACTGTCTGGTCCGTCTGGTATTTTATGACCGTTATGGAAACGAGGCAGGATATTTGAATATACGGGATACTGTTACAGATTTTAAGTGTCCGCTGAAAACATACAGCTACACGATGCAGCTGATCAATGGCGGACTGACAGAGCTTCATTTTCATTCTATTGTGATTCAGGAGAAAAACGTTGGGACAGCAGGCAGGTAAGATCAGACAATTGAACAGGATTCTGCGCAAGGTCAGAAGCTACAAGGATACGATGCGGGCGCTTTCAGATGAAGAGTTGTCGCATTTGACGCAGGTGTATAAAGAAAGACTGGCAGCGGGAGAAACGCTGGATGCATTGCTTCCGGAGGCTTATGCGGCAGTTTGCGAGGCGGATTACCGTATTTTGGGGAAATTCCCTTATGATGCTCAGGTGCTCGGAGCGATCGCGCTGCATCAGGGATATCTGGCGGAAATGAACACCGGCGAGGGAAAGACCCTTGTGGCGACGATGCCTCTGTATCTGAATGCATTGACGGGAAAAAGTACCATACTTTTGACGACGAATGAATATCTTGTACTAAGAGATGCGGAGGAGATGGGACAGGTCTACCGGTTCATGGGGCTTACCATATCTGCCGGAGTCAGTGAAAATCCGGAAAAACGATTTTCAAATGCAGAAAAAAAGGTGATCTACAGCGCAGATATTGTATATACGACACATGCGGTACTGGGATTTGACTACCTGTTAAATAATCTTGTCAAATCTGCGCAGGATCGATATATGCGTGATATGTACTATGTCATTATCGATGAGGCGGACTCCGTTATGCTGGACGCAGCACAGACGTCGCTTGTGATCTCGGGTGTACCGCGTGTACAGTCGAATCACTATGAGCTGGCGAATTTCTTTGTGACGACGCTGGAAGAGGGCACCGACTATGAGACAGAAGAGAAAAAAGTATGGCTAACGGACGAGGGTGTGCGCCGGGCAGAAGAGTTTTTCCAGATCGATAATTTTTACGGTAAGAAATTTTTTGAGATCAATCGCCATGTGATCCTGGCACTTCGGGCACATGTGCTTTTTGAAAAAGAGAGGGACTATATGGTCTCAAATAAGGGGGAGCTGATCCTTTTAGATAATGCGTCCGGGCGCATGATGCCGGGTGTGAAGCTCAGGGGTGGCCAGCATCAGGCGATCGAGGTCAAGGAAGGCATCGAAATAACCGCAGAGACCCGTTCCATGGCATGTATCACCTATCAGAATCTGTTTTTGGCATTTGAAAAGATTGCAGGTATGAGCGGAACCATCTCCGATGCGGCGGATGAATTGCGGGATGTATATGGGAAAAAAGTGGTTGTGATCCCGCCGAACCGACCGGTACAGCGAAAGGATCTGCCGGACATTTATTATAGTGACAGAACGGACATGTACCAGGACGCGTTAGAGGAGGTCGTACGTATTCATAAGACCGGTCAGCCGGTTCTTGTAGTTGTATCCACGATCGCGGAGACGGAGATCGTATCTGCACTCCTGATGGAGGAAAAAATCCCGCACAATGTGCTGAATGCCAACAATGTGTTCTGGGAGGCGTCGATCATCAAGGAAGCCGGACAGCTGCGTGCAGTGACGGTTGCTACTTCCATGGCAGGAAGAGGTACGGATATCAAGCTCGGTGAAGGCGTAAAGGAGCTGGGCGGATTGGCGGTCATCGGTATCGGGCGAATGGAAAACACCAGGCAGGAGCGCCAGGCGAGAGGTCGAGCCGGAAGACAGGGAGACCCCGGAGTCAGCCGTTTTTATGTTTCGATCCATGATGAAATAGTAAAAAATAACGGGCCTTCCAATTTGGATCAATATCTGGAGGGAAAAAAGCATATGAGTCGTCGGAAGTGCAAAAGAGTGATCAATGGCGCACAGAAGATGAATGAGGAATTTGCAGTCATGTCCAGAAGACATGCGGTGGATTATGATCAGGTCCTGAAAAAACAAAGAGAGATCATGTACCGGATGCGCAATAAGCTGCTGGATGGAGAAACGGTAGAGCAATCGAAGATCATTGAGATCGCCGGACATAATATTGATCGTTTCCTGGCTGACAACCGAGGTGTGTCCCAGGCACAGTTGAACCGATACATTTTGGACAATATTTCCTATCGGTTGGATGACCGTGGGAAAGAGATCGCCTCAAAGAAACGCGAAGAGGTGAAAGCGTATCTGCTTGACAGGACGCGTGAAGCGCTGCATGAGCAGGAGGAACGGCTGAATAATGACGACAAGATGAATGAGTTTATGCGCAATGTCATGCTGACAGCCATTGATGATGCATGGGTAGAGCAGGTGGACTATCTGCAGCAGTTGCAGGCAGCGGTGAAGGGCAGAAGCACGGCACAGAGAAATCCGGTCTACGAATACCAGAAGGAAGCGCTGATTTCATATGGGGATATGAAGGAAACGATCATGAAAAATATCGTCAGAAATGTGCTGCTCAGCAGAGTACAGATTGACACAACGGGTAAACTGCAGATCTTGCTGCCCTAATTGCCACTTTCCACAGGAAAAAAATCATGTTATAATGAAATGTAAACAAGTAACTCGACATGATAGCGCTATATGATTTATGGAGGGTGATTTTATGAGAAAAAGAATCAGAAGTGCAGCAGCGTTGCTCATTGTTTTTTGTCTGGTACTCCTGTCAGGTAATATCGGGGTGGATGCCAAGGTGATACTTCCGAAGGCATCCGGAAAAGCTGTGAATGAGAATTCACAGATGGTGATCGACTATTCCAATATTGACAAGGGATACGTGATGGTAAAATACAAGCAGGACACCAAGGTAAAGCTGAAAGCGCAGGTGGCCTGCCCCACCGGTGTGACCTATACATACAATCTGAAGGCAAAGCGGTGGGCGACATTTCCGTTGTCTGAAGGAAACGGTAATTACAAGGTGACAGTATTTACCAATATCTCGGGAAACAGTTATGCAACGGCAGGGTCCCAGAGTTTTACGGCTAAGATCAAGGATCCGTTGTCACCGTTTTTGACTGCAAATCAGTTCGTGGATTATACGTCCAGCACTTCGTGCGTGAAGAAAGCGACATCCCTGTGCAAGAATACTTCCGGGGAAATGAACAAGGTAAAGAAGGTATACAACTGGACGATCAAGTATTTTACATATGACAAGAAGAAAGCACAGACGGTTCAGAGCGGTTATCTCCCGAATCTGAACAGCGTTTATAAATCAAAAAAGGGTATCTGTTTTGATTATGCGGCGACGATGACGGCGATGCTCAGAAGTCAGGGGATCGCGACCAAGCTGGTGATCGGTTATGCCGGCTCTGCTTATCATGCCTGGATCAGTGTATACTCTGAAAAAGACGGATGGATCGACAATGTCATCTATTTTGACGGCGAGAAGTGGAACCTGATGGATCCTACCTTTGCATCTTCATCAAATTCCAGTTCTTCTGTCATGAAGTTTATCGGTAACGGAAAAAATTATACGGCAAAATATGCATACTAAAAGAGTTTTTTGAAAAAGGATGGAAGAACATGAAAAAAATGAGCTTATCCAATGATTATCTTTCTGCTTTCTGCCTGCAGATATCACTTCTGCTCCACGCGGGCATATCCATCGGAGATGGATTACATATGTTGTCAGAGGATGAAGAGGATGCGCAGGTAAAGGAACTTCTATGCGCTATGAGTGAGCAGGTAGACGATGGATATCAGATCTCAGAGGCAATGGAACAGAGCGGATGCTTTCCGGATTATGTGGTCTACATGACCAAAACCGGAGAAGATACCGGACGGACAGAGTCGGCATTTAAAGCGCTTGCCGGTTATTATGAAGATCAGCGGAAATTGTCAGAGCGTATCCGAAGCGCCATTCTCTATCCGGTGATCCTTCTGATCTTAATGCTTTTGATCATTGGAGTTCTGCTGGTTCGTGTGCTTCCGATCTTTCATACGGTATATAAGCAGCTTGGCGGCAGTATGACCGGAATTGCGGCGGGACTGCTGCAGCTTGGAAATGTGCTTCGTGCAGCGCTGCCTGTGATCGGAATTGTGGTGGGAATTGTTGTTATAGCTGTGCTGGTTTTCTATTTTTCTGACAGCCTTCGGGCAAAGCTGACCGGTTGGATCAAAAGACGATATGGTGATCGGGGAATTTTACATAAGATTGGAATGGCGCGTTTTGCATCGGCGCTTTCCATGGGAATGATGAGTGGTCTTGCCATTGAGGATGCGATGCGTACGGCAATGGGCTTCCATGAGGAATCGGAAAAGGTAAAAGCCGGATATGAGCAGTGTATTCAGAGTCTAGAACAGGGTGAACCCCTGGCGGAGTCGCTGAAAAAGGCAGAAGTTTTTCCTGCCCTGTACTGCAGAATGCTCTCCCTTGGCGTAAAAAGCGGCGCGGGTGATGATATTATGGCTGAGATCGCGCGAAGGCTGGATGATGATGCGAGCCGGTCCATCGACGGGGCAGTGGCAAAAATTGAGCCGACGATCGTGATCGTCACATCAATCCTGGTTGGCGTGATCCTTTTATCGGTAATGATCCCTCTGATGAATATTATGGCATCAATCGGTTAGGATGTGATGGATATGGGGATGAAACATTATTTTCTGAAGAAGCTGTCGGCTCTGGCAAGGTATCTGATCATGCCGGTTCTGATGATGGCAGCAGTCTATATTCTTCTGATCAGTGCCGGAAATGTGAATGAGCGGCAGCAGGCGGAGAACCTGAAGCAGATGGAGGATACCATTCACAAAGCAGTTCTGAATTGCTATGCGATAGAGGGAAGTTATCCGGCAACACTCGACTATGTGGAACAATATTACGGACTGCAGATCGATCATGACCGATATGATGTGTTCTACGAGGTATTTGCACAGAATATCATGCCGGAAATCACAGTGCTAGAAAAGGATACAGAGAGTTCACAATAAGGAATCGGAATATGAAAAAAGAGACAACGGGACACCGTATGGATGGTGTTTATGTGCTTTTGCTCTTTGCGGTTTTTGCAGGGTGCATTCTGATCGTGCTGCTGTTTGGCACATCTGCCTATGAAAAACTGGTAGAAAGAGATCGGGCAGCTTATGACCAGCGGACCGGCGTGCAGTATCTGGCCGCAAAGATCAGGCACAGCGACAGCGCGGATCATATATATGTAGGAAGTTTTTCCGACCGGACAAGTGTCGATGCGGATGAGATCAACACCCTGTATCTCCAGTTTGACGGAGAGGATGGGGAGATTGTTCCGGGTTTTTATACAAAAATTTATTATTATGATGGCTATATCAGAGAGGTTCTCTGCGCAGAAGATGGAGGTCTGCTGCCGGAGGACGGCAACGAGATCCTGGCGGCAGAGGGGCTTCAGATCTCGAAAGCTGGAAATCTGATCTCATTTTCCGTTACAAATGAGGACGGGACAGAAAGCAGTATGAAGATAGCAGTGCGAAGCGGAGGGATGAACGATGGAACGGAATGAAAGTAAAGCTCCGCTTGTGTTAATGGAACAGGTCATCATGGTGTTGGTGTTTGCACTGGTGTCGGCAGTCTGCATACAGGCGTTTGCGCTGGCGAGAACGACTTCCCTTCGGATGACTGAGCGGGATCATGCCATGAACGTCAGCCAGACACTGGCAGAGACAGTGAAAGCATGCGTCGGTGATCCGGAAGCGGTCTGCAAAGAGATTGGTGGCGGGATCGACGGAGAACAGCTCTTTTTTTATTATGACTCTGACTGGAAGGTAGTTTCGACATCAGCGGATGCGTCTTTTCGGATGGTTTTTGAAAAGGAAGCGGGTGATGGGTTCTGTAAGTATGGTAGGATCACCGTTTCCGACACCGACGGAGAGCGGGAGATCTTTTCCATGAGAGTGGCATGGCAGGGGGAAGAGGCGAATGAATAAAAAGACAAATATTCCGGCTCCGGTGGGTGGAAGTTCCTTGCTGGTAATCTTTTCTGTGCTGTGTTTTTCGGTTTTTTCCATTCTGGTGCTGGCTACTGTAAAGGCAGATGAGAGACTGGCGGATGCAGGTTTCGAGGCAGTTACGGCTTATTATGAGGCGGATTGTGAGGCGGAACGCATTCTGGGCGAACTGCGTGCCGGAGTTGTGGAAGACGGTGTGACTCAAAATGGTCAGATTTATACCTATCAATGTCCGGTGAACGATACACAGAGTCTCAATGTGGTGGTGGAGATCACCGATGAAGCATATGAGATCCATGAGTGGAGATTGCAAGAGACGGTTGACTGGAAGCCGGATGAGTACATCGAATTGTTGGATGTAGAGGACCTTGCGGAGGAGTAGAAGATGGAAGTAGAAACCAGTTATTACCAGCAGCTGCTGGAACAGTATTTAAAGAAAGCGGTGGATGATGGTGCATCAGACCTGTTCATCATCGCCGGTGGAAAGGTGAGCTATAAGGTGGACGGTGCCATTCAGGATCTCTCTGAGGAGAAGGTGTTTCCGGATCAGACCAAGGAACTGATCCAGGCGCTTTATGCGATGGCAGGTCGCGACATGCGTAAATACCAGACGGATGGAGACGATGATTTTTCTTTCGCGAAGGCAGGGCTTGCACGTTTTCGTGTCAATGCGTTTCGTCAGAGAGGATCTTTGGCAGCAGTTATTCGTATCGTACAGTTTGATATTCCGGATTACAGGGATCTGCAGATTCCGGAAGAGGTGATGAAGATCGCCAAAGAGCAGCATGGAATGGTCATTATTTCCGGAACGGCCGGTAGCGGAAAATCCACGACACAGGCGTGTATCATTGACAAGATCAATCAGGAACGCGCAGCACATGTCATCACGCTGGAGGATCCGATCGAGTATCTGCACCGCAATAATAAGTCTCTGATCAGTCAGAGAGAGATCGCCCTTGACACGCATGACTATCTGTCTGCGTTACGTGCATGTCTCAGGCAGGCTCCGGATGTGATCCAGCTTGGCGAGATGAGAGATTATGAGACGATCCGTACGGCGATGACGGCAGCCGAGACCGGACATTTACTGATGGCGACGCTGCATACCAGAGGAGCTGTCAACACGATCGACCGTATCATTGATACGTTCCCTTCACAGCAGCAGGAACAGATCCGTACGCAGCTGGCAGCGGTGCTGATCACAGTTGTATCCCAACAGCTGGTTCCGGATGTAAACGGAAAGATGACACCGGTTTTTGAGATCATGCATGTAAACAGTGCGATTAAAAACATGATCCGTGACAATAAGAGTTATCAGATCGATAATGCGATCCAGACATCAGCGGCAGAGGGAATGATCTCCATGGATCAGTCCCTGATCACTCTTTTCCAGAACGGGAAGATCACGGCGGATACAGCTGTGGAGTATGCGGTGAATCCGGATCAGGTGGCGCGCAAGATCAAGGGGCGCGGATAATTGATGGGATTTGTGCAAAAGAACCAAAGACTCAAACGTTTTCGTGAAAACAATTAGGAAAAATGCCGAAAACGCGTTGCATTCTCAGCTGGTCCATGTTATATTAAGATAATAAGACATATTGTACCTAAAATGCAGTGTATGGAATTACTTATTTGACATTTGCTGTTTGATAATATTAGAAGGTTCTTGTTGTGAGAAAGGGAAGGTAGACGACATGAATAGAAAAACAGTGGACAGTATTTTAAAAGGGGTTGCAGGTGTTAGCCTTGCATTTGGCGGGGTGAGCGTACTGTCAGATGCGAACCTTGTGTATGCGAGCGAGGTGGAGCAGCCGGAAGAGACGACGCAGGAAGAGAGTAGTTCGAAAGTGACAGAGCCAGAGGAGTCGAGCGTTGTGGACGAGACCCCATCTACCGAAAGTGATCAGAGCGATTCCGGCGAGACAGAGGAATCTGCATTTAAAGCTGAACGCGAAGCGTTTATAGCCGGTCAGCCCGAGGACACTTGTACCATGAGTACGGCAGCCGGTGCTATGAAGAATGCAGCAGAAGCTATTGAGAAAGCTGCTCAGGAAACTGCACAAGAGGACACGCCTACCGATGAGGAAGGTTCTGAAGGTGAAAGTGTTTCAGAGGGGGAGAACACCACTCAGACCCTCAAAGATGACGACACTGATCAGAATCAGACAGAGGACAACGTCGATCAGAATCAGACAGAGGGCAACGCGGAAAATCAGGCGACCGATGCAGAGAGCCAGAAGAAGATCGAGGAGTTAAAAGCTGCGGTTGATGCTGCACAGAAAAAGGTAGATGACAATGTGGCTGCCGCGAAGAACGGAAAGATTGACGCCAGTTATTACCGCGCGGCTGACGAGCTGGTAAAGGCTATGATCGAGTATTACGCTGCTGTGGAAGGTTTTGACGGCGACATCGATTTTACGAATGGTTATTGTAACAATAAATGGGTTTCTAATGGTATTGACCATAACAATAATTTTAAGCAAAACTACTTAGAGACTACATATACGTCCGGCGATATGCAGGATATCGTATATTACGATTATGTGAATGCAGATAAGGATGGTAATATTCTGACCGGTACCTCATCCGAGAGTGACGCAACCCAAATTGATCATATTGTTGTTTTAGAGAAGACACCGATCTTTGCTGTCGACGGCGAGAATGATTTATTTACTTTTGAGCGCGATGAATTCAGAAACATCATTGCATATATAGTAAATGGTGAGAAGATCGATGTTATAGTTAACGAAAGCGGTGAGAGGGTTATTGCTGAATCCGTAGATGAAGAGGGGGCTGTTGTATCGACAACCGTTACCGGAAATAATGCTTCCGGATATACAGTGACGAGAACAAAATCTGTAACGAATGCAGATGGAAGTACGGAACAGACTACTTTATCTAAAATATATACCGTGTTAAAAGGATTCTCAGGTGAGAACGGCGGCAAAGGTGAGGTCTACAAAAAAGATCTGGTGAAGGACGACAATGGAGGAACAGGGGACTCTACTGACCCGGAGATTCCTGCTGAGCCGGAGACGCCTGCTGAGCCGGAGACACCTATTGTGCCGGAGACATCTGCTGAGCCGGAGACACCTGCAGTACCGGAGACACCTGCTGAACCGGAGACACCTACAGTACCGGAGACACCTGCTGAGCCGGAGGCACCTTCCGCACCTGAGGCACCTCAGTCCGAAACTCAGGAAACAGAGATTGCAGACGAGGATGTACCGCTTTCAGACGTAGCTGATGTTATCGATGAGGACACTGATCTGGATGATGAACAGGATGCGGACGAGCAGGACAAGGATCTGACAGACCTTGAGGATGAAGAAGTGCCGCTTGCGGTGCTTGATCTGGATGAGCCGGTGGATATTCCTGATGAAGATGTACCGCTTTCAGAGAATCCTGAGACCGGTGATGCAATGACAGCCACATGGTTAGGAACTGCGGCTGCATCAGTTGCAGGGCTGTTTGGAGCTTCCAGAAAGAAGAGAAAAGGATAATGCATAAATAATAAAGCAACAAATAGTGACCGTTGGGTACAGCGGTCACTATTTATTTATGCATGAAAGAGGAGGAGCAGCAGATGACGTATGATCTGAGCGGTGTATGGACTGCGGATATCGGTGACGGCAAAACATATGAGATCAAACTTCCGGGCACGCTGGATGAGAGCGGGATCGGACATCCGGACACGGGTTCTGATCAGTGGCATCCGGATGCAGGGCTGGGAAATGCGGGGGAGGATTTTGACGCAGATGCTCCCATAGGGACCCGGTTTACCAGAAAGCATACCTTTGAGGGTGAGGTCGTTTTTACAAAAAAGATCTCGTTTCAGAGGATACCGGGAAAACGTTATTTTCTGGAAGCAGAGCGTGCGCGTTGTCTGCGGTTGATGGCTGATGGAAAGGAAGTCCCGCATGCTGTGGCGCCTACCATCAGTACGCCGCATGTGTTTGAAATCACACAGGCACTGTTCGATGCGTCAATGCAGGAGAAAACAGATCAGGCTGTGCGTGGGCTGCCGGTATCTGAACTCAAACTGACATTTCTGTCAGATAACAGCTATCCCGGACTGCCGCATGATGCCATTGTATATTCTTCCGCGGCGACGGACGAGACACAGACCAACTGGAACGGAATTTTGGGAAATTTTCGCATCCGTCAGGAGGAGCCGGTGTTCATTTCCGGCATTCGTGTGTATCCGATGGGAGTGAAGGTGACGGTTCATGTAGAATTGTCGGCAGCAGAACCCTATCAGGGCAGACTGGTCGTGGTTAGCGAGGCATTACAGTGTGCTTCGGGCGCCGATTGTGTGAAAGGCAGACCGGCAGCGGTTGAGCGGGAAATAGAACTTCCGACAGGAATGTCAGAGATCATTTTTGAAGACTTGCCCTTATCCCCTGCTGCAAAACATTGGGATGAGGGCGAGGGTAATCTTTATGAGCTGACGGCAAAACTGGCAGACAATGAGGACACAGCAAAAACGGTCACCTTTGGCATCCGGGATTTCGGAGATGACGGAAGCGGCAGACTGGCATTAAATGGCAGGCGGATCTTTCTGCGGAGTGAGGCAAACTGCGCTGTTTTCCCGGAGACGGGGCATCCGCCGATGACGGAAGAGGAATGGAACGATATTTTACTTCGCTATCAGTCTTACGGAGTCAACTGCATGCGCTTTCACTCTCACTGTCCGCCGGAAGCGGCGTTTACGGCAGCAGACAGGCTGGGGATGCTGATGCAGCCGGAACTGTCACACTGGAATCCGAAAGACGCCTTTGAAACAGAGGAGAGCTACCGCTATTATCAGACGGAATTGACGCAGATGTTACATATGCTGGCAAACCATCCTTCTTTTGTGATGCTGACGCTGGGCAATGAGCTGCATGCTTCCGCTCTTGGACATGAAAGAATGGATGCGCTGCTGCGGCTTTCCCATGAGATCGATCCTACGAGAATGATCGCAAATGGTTCCAATGTGCATTACGGAGAGATCGGCTGTGATGCTGCCAGTGATTTTTATACCACACAGAAGTTTTACAATGAAGAAGTGCGCGGCACTTTTTCAAATATGGAAGGGTACATCAATCATCAATATCCCAATGCAAGGACAAACTATGATGATGCGATGCGCGCCATAAGAAAAACATACAAAAAGCCGGTGTTCAGCTTCGAAGTGGGACAGTATGAGATCTTACCGGATTTTGATGAACTGGAGCAATTCAAAGGGATATCCGATCCGGCAAATCTGAGACTGATCCAAAAGAAGGTGGCGGAGCAGGGGATGACCGGAGACTGGAAGGGCTATGTGGAAGCAACGGGAGAACTGTCCCTCATCGGGTATCGGGAGGAGATCGAAGCGGCCATGCGGACAGAGGCACTGTCGGGCATTTCCCTGCTGGGACTGCAGGACTTTCCGGGGCAGGGCACAGCGTTGGTGGGAATGATGAACGCGCATCTGCAGCCCAAGCCGTTTGCGTTCGCCGAACCGGAACGTTTTTCCGCCTTTTTCCGGGATCAGCTTCCACTGGTGCTTATGGAAAAATACACCTATGAAAATACGGAAACGATAGAGGCTGCCGTGCAGGTGGCAAACTTTGGAAAAGAGGAGATCCGGGATGTATTGCGTTATGAACTGCGGGAAAAGGATGCCTTGATCGCTGCCGGTGAGGCGGTTGTGAACGGACAGAAAGAAAGGTGTATCGTATGCCCCGCCGGTTGGCTGACGAATGCCGGTGTGATAAAGGTTGCGTTGGATGAGATAAAGAAACCGTCACGGCTGGATCTGTATGTATGGATCGGAGAATTAAAGAACAGCTATCCGGTCTGGGTATATCCGAAGACGCAGCCTTGCCGGAAAGAGTCAAACGTATATGAGACAGAGCATTTTGACGCAAAGACAAGGGAAGTGCTGCAACAGGGCGGAACGGTCTACCTGACCCCGCCTTCCACGAAAGAAGCGCTGCCTGATTCCATACAGGCGCAATTTACCACGGATTTCTGGTCCGTGGGAACTTTTCCGGGACAGGAGGGAGCGATGGGACAGCTGATCGATGAAAAACATCCGCTGTTTCAGTATTTTCCGACAGAATTTCATACGAACTGGCAGTGGTGGCCCATGGCGGTGCAGCGGGCAGTCATTTTGCCGCAGCGGTATGAGACGATCATTGCAGAGATGGACAGCTATGCGTTTCTGCGCCCGATGGCGCAGCTTCTGGAGTGCCGCTGCCTGAACGGGAAACTGCTGTTTTCTTCCATGGGGCTTCAAAACCTGCAGCAATATCCGGAATGTCGGGCACTGTTGCATGCGATCTATTGCTATCTGGATTCAGAGGAATTTGCACCGAGACAGCAGATCGCACCGGAGGTGTTTGAGAAACTGGTGCCATGTGGGAAGGGATGATTCCAAAAGACGGTGTGCATCTCACTCGCAAAAAATGCATCTTACTGTGCGGACCATTGTAAATAAAAAGATACCCATCTATAATTGCCTTAACTTAAGAAGGGAAAGGTGATCGTGATGGGTATTATTTTATTGATCTGTTTTATTGTATTTGAAGTGGCACTGATGATTTCTTCGTTTTTCAGATTTCCAGAGAAGAAGCAGTGGCTGGTGGCGCGATGTGTTTTTCGGGCAGGAGAGCTGGCAGTTTTTCTTTTTGTGATGCTCCTTCCGAATGTTACATTTGATTTTAAGTATAAGCTGTGCTTTGCGCTCCTGATCATCCGTCTGGCGGGAGCAGTCGTGATGTATCTGATCAGGAGAACGACAGCCACCGGAAAGCGCTCAAAGGCAGGGGCAGTGTTTGGTGCAGCCGGGAGCATAGTGATCCTTACAGTGAGTCTTGTTCCTGCGTTTATCTTTACGGAATATGCAGGACTTGAGACTTCAGGGGAGTATGAGGTGGCGCAGGCAGCAGCGATCCTCATAGATAAAGACAGAGTGGAGACATTTGAAACGGATGGCTCAAACAGGGAAATACCGGTGCATTTTTACTATCCGAAGACAGATGTGATTGCGCAGAGCAGCTGTCCGGTGGTATTATTTTCACATGGAGCATTTGGATATTACGAGAGTAATACTTCTACCTACATGGAGCTGGCAAGTAACGGTTATGTGGTGATCAGTCTGGATCATCCGTATCATTCCTTTTTTACAGAAGATACCGACGGAAAGCTCATAACGGTGGATCCGGCTTTCCTTCAGGAAGTCATGTATGTGAATGAGAATAATACGCCAGAAACGGATATTCATGATTTGTCGCATAAATGGCTGGAAATACGTACTGCCGATATCAGCTGTGTATTGGACAGCGTAGAAGAGGCAAAGCAGAGCGGTACGGTAAATGATGCATGGTTCATCGAGAATGAAGAGGAAAAGAGTGCGATTGAAAGCGTGCTTGCCATGGCGGATGTGGATAAAATAGGCCTGATGGGACATTCACTCGGAGGCGCTGCAAGTGTATCTGTCGGGCGTTACAGAGATGACGTGGATGCAGTCATCGATCTTGACGGAACGATGCTCGGAGAGCAGATTGGTTATGCAGACGGTAAATATCAGTATGAGGAAGAACCCTATCCGGTGCCGCTTTTTGCACTTGACAGTGAGAGCCATTATTATTATGAAGGACAGAAATACGGGAATCTGTATGTGAATCATTATGTTTTGGAACATGCAGTGGATGCAAAACATGAATTTATCGCGGGAGCGGCACATATGAACTTTACAGATCTGCCGCTTTTTGCTCCGCCTCTTGCATCAATGCTTGGAACAGGTACGGTAGATGCGACAGAGTGCATAGAGACAATGAACGCGATGGTGCTGGAATATATGAATTGCTATTTGAAAACGCAGGCATTCGATCAATAAGGAGAACATGAGACATGGAAGTAAAGGTTTTGAAAGTCGGGGAAGAACTGCCGGAGGTGGTGGAGATCCGGTGCCACCGGATCAACGCGCAGGTGAGTGAGATCGTGGCGTTTGTGCAGTCCAGGCAAGGACAGATCTCCGGCTCCTGCGATGGTATGCAGTATGAGATCCCTATCGTAAATCTTTATTATGTGGAAGCCGTGGACAATAAAGTGTTTCTGTACAGTGCAAAACAGGTGTATGAAACGAAACAGAAATTGTATGAGATTGAGCACCTGCTGGAAGAAAAGCAGTTTTTGCGCGTTTCCAAATCCGTGATCGTAAATCTCATGAAGATCAAAGCGATCAAACCGGCTCTCAACGGCCGCTTTATAGCCGTTTTGCAAAATGGAGAGGAAGTGATCATCTCCCGCAAATATGTATCGGCGCTGAAAAAGAAGTTAAAGGAGGGCAAATAGCAATGCAAGGGAAAGAACTGTTATCTAAAATGTTCCGAAATTATTTTGTTCTGGTCACATTGATCA
>JAGAJA010000008.1 GCA_017829075.1 Oscillospiraceae bacterium
AAACGGCACCAAGTACGACATTGAGATACAGCGCAGCGATAGCGGAGCAAATCCCCAGCGCGCACGTTATATCAGCAGCATGATCGACTCTGATACTCTGCTGATCGGCGAGGATTATTCCAAACTGCCGGAAAGTTTCGTTATATTTATCACGGAAAGCGACGTGCTCAAAGGAAACCAGCCTTTGTACATCATCGACCGCATGATAAACGGAACGGCGGATAAATTTAACGACGGCTCACATATTATATATGTAAACAGCCAGATTCAAAACGACACCAAGCTCGGAAAGCTGATGAGGGACTTCACCTGTGTTGACCCCGATGCTATCAGCTACAAGGTCCTTGCGGACAGAGCCGGCTACTATAAGAATTCAAAGGAGGGCGTACAGACTATGTGCAGAATTGTTGAAGAATTAGTTAAAGAGGATAGGATCGAAACTGCTCTCAGAATGCTTGCAAAGAAAGTCTATTCCATTAAGGAGATAGCAGAAATACTTGATCTTGACGAAGAAGAAGTAAAGGAACTTTCCAAAAAGACTTCCGCATAATCAAGCCTACAACTGAACATTAAAAAGCCGATTGCAGAGATGCAGTCGGCTTTTTGCGTTATAGAAAGGAAAACCAAATGCCCGAAATCCGAAATGAACTGCATTTAGGCGGTTCACAGCCTGACATTGAAAAGCTGATAAACAGCGTTGTGACGCCGAATTATCCGATGTTGGATTTTTCAAAAATCCTCCCTGTGCCGGACGAATTAGCCTCTCTTCCCGCAGGTATGTCGCGGGTAAAGATCGACTGCTATCTGACGGCGGTAAATCCCGGTACGGCAGACCATCACCTTAAAAAGCTGCCTGCCGATGAATACGACAGACTGTTCAGGCTTGTCAAGGAATATTACAGTAACAATGACGGCTTCAACCACTGTATCACCGGCAGCTATCCCTATCCCGACGTCGGCTATTTTGCTGACGGAAAAAGAATGATAGACTGTCTGCAAAAGTACAGAGCGCCAAATTGGAGCGACTGGTGCGATCAGAACTGGGGACAATTGACAAACTCCCATATCTACGAAATTGAATACAATAAATGGAGGTTTATCACAACCGCCAATACGTCAATAAAGGTAATCGGAAAGCTCGCTGAGCTTAATCCCGCCGTTAGAATATATCACCGCTGGGCTAGTCTGGGCGGAAGAATCGCCGGTTCATGCTTGTACGAAAATGGGCAGCTTGTTGCTGAGCAGGAGTGCGCTCCGTTTTCAGAGGACGCTATAAGCATGGAGGAAGCGCTGTTCCCCGAAAGCAGGGCTGACTACTGTGAGCAGCAGGAGCCGTAGCAACGGAAAATCACCGAGCGTAGTCCTCGGTGATTTTCTGTTCTAAGTGTTAAATGCGAAGTTGTTGTTTTCTTCAATCTTAACTGCTTCGGTTTCCACCCAAGAAGCCTTAAAACCGCTGTTAATTGCGATATTTTGTGATTGAATATTCGCAGTTGCAGTGCCGTAGAACGGAACGTCACCCATATCAATAATCTTGTTCTTCAACAGAGTCACAAGATAGGAACCAATCCCCCTTGAACGGTATTCCGGCAAGATATCGATTCCAACCTGTTGCCAATGTGGTGCATCTTCCGAACAGCCTGCCATCCCCATGATTGTATCACCATCGTAGGCAACTACAACAATTCTATCAGGGCGTACCGGACAGGGTGTAGGAAACGCAATTGCATTTGGAAACCGTGGATCACCGTAGAATGGGCTGATCTCACTATCGTAAAGCCACTTTACATGGCAGCGTTTTTCTACATCAATATTGCAACAGGGTAAAAACATATGATGTGTTGGGTTCATCTGATAGCCATACTTCTTCAACTCTCTGTTTAGTTTCGTGAGATTATCAAATTCAAATAGATGGTGTCCATCCACCGTTTGGATAAAGTTTTGCAAAAAATCATGCAAACATTCATCCGCCATAATTACAGTGTTCATTCCAAGTGTCACCATTTGCAGAAGCGGCTTACCAGGACTATAGCTTCTTCTCCTCTCATTAAGTGCTGAGATTGTGATGATATTCTCATTCGCCTGTAAATCTGCTGGAGTACAGTTGTAATCAATAGACAACTGCTCCAGAAGTTTCTCATAGTATTCTTTGAATCTAATTTCCATCATTATTTCCCCCTTACATATTTTAATAGGTCAATTTGCTATTAATTATAGCATATCTGGCACCAAAAGTCAAACAATCCATGAAAGAGGCTTTGTATGTACAAATATAGCAAAGAAGATTACATGAAACTCGCCAACGTGAGCTGCCTTGACGTTGCGCTCGCGCTCGGAATGACGATTGACGAAGGTGGCAAAACCACCGACAAATCCGTGCATATAAAGGACAGCGGAGGACTGTATATCTTCCCTGACAAGAACAATTGGTACCGGCACTCGGACAGTGCAAAGGGATTTCCCGTTGACCTTGTGGCGGACGCGCTGAATTGCAGCCGCGAACAAGCCCTTGATTTTATTGCGAAAAAGGTAGTAAACGGAGTTCATGTGCAGGAAAGCTATTATGTCCCCAAGCCAAAGCCAGAAATAAATCGAGCTATTTTCTCCGTTCCTCCGCATAAAATATCGCCGTCCAGAGTGATCGCGTACCTCATAAAGACGCGCGGCGTTGATAAGGATATTGTTCTTTCAATGATACAGAGGAAAATGATAGCCGAGGACGAGATCCACCACAACTGTCTGTTCTTTGGCAGGGACATTGACGGAAACATCAGAAGCTGTGCCCTGCGCGGTACTACTCCGGTGAAATTTCGCGGAGAGGTTGCAGGCGGCGATAAATCCTACTCTTTCGTGATGAAAGGAAATTCGGATACGCTCCGCATTTTTGAGTCGCCGATAGACGCTATGTCCCACGCTACATTTTCCAAGCTGCTCGGAATTGACTGGACAAAAGACCACCGTATCAGCTTAAACGGCTGTGGGAATTTCAGTGCGGTTCAGCGGTATCTTACCGAACACCCGGAAATCCATAAGGTCAGCATTGCTCTCGATAATGACGCGGCAGGTAAAAAAGCTGCGGAGGAGCTTCAGCACAAGCTGAAAGCAAATTTTTCTGACAGTTTTTTCGCTGTCGGATTTTCCTGCTCCATATTCAAGGACTGGAATGAAGATCTGCTGAAATTCCGCAGCCGTACGATACCTGTCGAGCAGTTCATCACCATGACCGCCGAAAATATAGATAACACTCCTGATGACAACGAACAGCAGGAGTGTTCTTTATAAACAATGGGACATGATGTCTCATTGTTTTCATTCCCGGAGGAGTTTCAGATGTTCAATGAAGAAATCAAGATAAATAACGAACCACCCAAAGAACCGCGCAAACCTCCCACACTGCTTATTTTCGGAATCGCGATGATAAGCGGTACTGTCCTTGTGGCTCTCGGGTTCAGAATAATGATGTCCATGACAGGCGCGTTGTAGAGGTAGAACCATGATCAAAGAAATCGCAAAATACATCGTTGACGCAGGAATCAGCAATACCGAATCTGGAAACTGGCACATCACCTTTGACGAGGTAAATTCGCTGTTCGGAACAAACCTCCCTGAAAACGTGGATATGCTCGGAAAAATTCAGGATCACATCATTGAAAACTATCCGGACATGGTAGCCGACATTGACTGCTCCGAGGATTTTGACGTGATATTCTATACAGACTGCTGTCCGAACTACGTTGACGAACATGAGCCTTAACCGGCGGAAAGGAAATCCAAAATGGGAACAAACAAGTCTGCAATCCTCATTTCTGACGAACACTGCCGCGAGGTTATCGAAAAAATCACCTCAATTCTTGAAAAAGCCGGCGATGAGATATCCGCAATTATGAACGGTGAGAGCAAGGAAACTCGCGAAATCGTCGTAAACGCTCTTGTAGAGAACGCTCTGATGAATACAATCGAATAAGGACAAACTATGAATTTATCAAACATAAGCAAGCACGCGAAAGCCGCAAGAAATGCGGATATCAAGCGCCGTGAAAGCATAATTAAAGAAAATCCGCAGCCAGTTGAGCCTGTTTTAATTTCGCAGGAACCCATCATTACCGGCGAAGTTCATACCGAAATCCCCGACGAGATACTCATGGATATGTCCGAGCTTGACGCACGGGAGGCAAAAGAGCGTGAGGAAAATGAACGCAAAGACGCAGCAGAAACCGCACCAGTTCCTGCACTGCCCGTTGAACCGGCTCATCTTCAGCAGGATTTAACCGAACCTGCACCGGAAAAGGAAGAATACATATCCGCCGAGGATCTGAAAGCATTTGTCGATAATTTCGTTGACAAATACTTCCCCGAAAAGGAGCTACGCCTTGAATTCTCACGGCTGATCCCGTACCATGATATGATGTTCGCACCCCTCGACAAGACAGCCATGAAACAGCTTTGCGATGATGTTACCGACAACGGAATGAATGAGTCACTACTTGTTGTGCCAGCTGACGATGGCGTATACAAGATAATCTCAGGACATAACCGGAAGCAGGCGGCGGTCACGCTCGGCACATGGACAAAGCTTTATTGCAGAGTCGGCAGCAAGAGCGCCCTCACCGATGAAATCTGCCATCAGGTCATGGCTATAACCAACCTGTTTCGCGTAAGGGACATGACAGCGCTTGAACTCACAAAGATGATAGCCGTTCTTGACAACTGCGAGGAAATCGACCACAGGATAAGCTATTTCACCGGATTGTCCGAAGATGAGCTGAATAAGCTCACTGTAATTTCGGATATGAACATTACGATACTCAATCTGATAGGTCCCGTGATCCCGCTTGATGTGGCGGTCACTATCCGCGACCTTGACCGTAAATATCAGGATATGCTTGCCCAGACCCTCATAAGAACTGAACGCAGGCTTACCGCAAAGGTCGCCGCAGAAATAATGGACGCTGCCCTGCATAAGCCTTTCGACAGCAAAGACGCGATAACTGCTCAACTAATGGAGGACATCGTGACCGAAAAGCCGAAGCCAGCGCCGAAAATCAGGATCCCTGATTCTGTCCGTGAACGCTGGTTCCGTGGAAAAACCTCGGCTTTTGCTGAACGGATAATTGCGGAGGCTCTTGAGGAATACTTTGTCAGACATACAGATATTGAGGTGGAGTAATGCGCGGGAACAAAACATCTTTCATAGAAACGCTTGAAATAGTCAGTTCAGCAATGATAATCGCAGCCATTATTGTGGGAATACAGCTTTATTTCTAAACGAGGTAACATAATGTCATCAAAATACGATAAAGTCGAACAGCTCTACCGACAGCTTGTTCCACGGCTCTCCCGTCCGGAATACTGGGACAAAATGCTGCGGCAGATCGCTCCGTTCTGGAAACTTGCAAACTTCACCGAGGGTATGCTCCTGACTGAACAGCTCCCCAACGCAACCGCGGTCGCTTCCTTTGAACAGTGGAAGAAGATGGGCAGGTATGTCAAGTTCCGTGAAAAGTCCGTGATGGTATTTGCAAGCGAATTTGACACCTCCACAAAATATCTGTTCGACATCTCACAGACTTATGGAAACGCGATAACCCCCAAGTGGGAAATAAACGCTCGTCTGGCTGACGGCATTATCGCCAAATCAGAAGAATATTTTGGTGTAAATGTAACGAATTTGCACCATCTCATAACCAAAAGCCTTGACAATAAATTGATTAGCAATTATAATTATATTTGCAAGAGCATACCGACTGTTTCAACAGATTCCAGAGTGAGGCAGCTTATTTATGATTCTGCAAAGGTGATTTGCATGACGCGCTGCGGTATTGCTCCTGCCGAAATTCAGGCGGATTTCTCAAACATCGGATTACTGAAAAAGGAAATATCGAGGATAGAGATAGGCAACGCCGGTTTCGAGCTTGCAAAACAGGTTTTAAGAGAAATTGACAAGGCAGTAAGGAGTGAAATCAATGAGCGAAACCATGATGAAAGTAATGTTCGCGGACGAGATCTGCGAGATGCCCTGCGAGGAGAAGAACGGGATTTACTATCCGAAGGCAGACAGTTACGGCAGGAAGGACATGAGCATACTCGCCCTGAAAGCCCTCGATCTGATGGCGGAACTGGACAGAACAGCGCTTCAGTGCATAAACATGAGCGGACTGTACCGCACGATATGGGAGGAGATAGCCCAGAAAGCGGAGCGCAGCCGCAGCGAAACCCTGGATGCGCTGAAACAGAGAACGCAGTTCAGCCCGAACACCGAAATGAGGGAGCAGCAGTTGACGGAGATATTCACAGCGGCGCAGAACTCGGCATGGGATACGATCAGGAACTGCGTGAACTGGCTGATAGCGGAAGTTCGGTCGAGGAACACGATAGCGGAACTGAGCACGATAACCCTTTCGATGATGACGGCAGCTTAACTGAAACAGCAGAATATGATAACGAGGTGGATTTTTCGGACGGAGAATCCGCCTCGTTTCTTTCAGGTGATCAGTATTCGCTTTTTGACACTGCGCCGCCAGACGCTGAAACAAGTAAGGATCAAAACAATGCTGCACTGACAGAACTGCTCATGACAGGAACGGGTTTTGAGGACGGAAAATGGCGGGTATATACTTATTATAATAGCGAGCACCCAAGCACCGATGAATTCGCGAACTTTCTGAAAAAGGAATACGGAATCGGCGGCTCGTCCAGCGTATCCGATACGTTCAAATTTTCATGGTACGATGCCAAGGGAATTAAGATAACCATGAATTCCGGCGAAGATGTCCTGTTCAGATGGAATGTCGCTGCAAAAACGGCTGCCGGGCTGCTCGACAGCGGAGAATACTTTTCCCAGAAAGACAATGATAATCACCTCAGAAACTGCGTTCGTCACGCAAGGGAGAGTATCCAATATGAAAATCCGTACAGCACACAGACAGGAATCGACGCTATTGCGTATCTTGATTCCATAGGGTACGATTTTTCCGTCGGGCAAGAAAACGGCACTGGTTATTACCTGTTCCCCGATTCCGTATGCGTTTCCACTCTCCTGCGGACAAAGCCAGCTGACAGATATGTTATCTGCGCTCCGAAATGTACGCTGTCCGACGAATACCTGTCTGAACACAACATTACATTTCTGAAAACAGATGAGGACGTCAGATTTCCCAATGTGGGATTTGATTCCGATGAAAAGCTGCTTGAACAGATAAAGGATGCCCTGCACCAAACAATGGGACATGATGTCTCATTGTTGGAGGAAAGCAAATCTGATCCTAAGCGCAGACTGTATTTCAGCGAACTTTACGAGGCTGTCCGCAATGGCGACGAGATACCGCTTATCGACAGCCAAATGCGCAGCACAGATGATGTTCCCGTTCAGAATGCCAGTGCAATTCAGTTTGAGAACTGGAAACTTGTCCCCGACGGCATGAGCCTTATTCTCACTGCGGACCGTATAGCTTTCGGCGGGGAGAGAATACCTGACTGCTGCATTCAGTCTTTTTCGGAAATCGACAATGCGATAGATTATCTCTTTGAGAGAGGTCTTGAAATAGAGATTGCTGAAAAAGAAAATGATTCTGAAACAATGGGACATGATGTCTCATTGTTGGAGGAAAATCCACCTGTCGAGAAGAAGCCCGAACCTGCCGATTTTGTGGTCCCTGCTGATTTTGAATATTCACACGGCAAAAAAGCAAAGTTTCAGGACAACATTGCCGCCATAAAGCTGCTGAATCAGCTTGAAACGGAAAAGCGCTACGCTACTCCGGAGGAACAGACCATGCTTGCCAGATACAGCGGCTGGGGCGGCATTCCGGAAGCATTCGACAAAGATAACGACAGTTGGAACAGCGAATACACCGAACTGAAAAATCTGCTGTCAGAAATGGAATACCGCAATGCACGGTCGAGTACAAATACCGCGTTCTATACGGATCCAGTAATAATCCGTTCCATATACAAAGGTCTGGCGCAGTTCGGTTTTAAGAGCGGTCGCATACTTGACCCGTCAATGGGAACGGGTAACTTCTACGGCAATATGCCGGAAGAAATGCGGAATAACAGCACTCTTGACGGCGTGGAAATCGACACCCTGACAGCAAGAATAGCGCATTACCTCTATCCCCGCGCCAATATTCAGAACAAGGGATTTGAGCGTGCAAAGCTTGAAAATCCTTATGATATCGTAGTCGGGAATGTGCCGTTCGGGGATTTCAAGCCTTACGACCCGAAGTACGACAGCGAGTACCTTATTCACGATTACTTTTTCATCAAGTCGCTTGACCTGCTCAAAGCGGGAGGAATAGCCGAGCTCATTACCTCAAAAGGTACGCTCGACAAATATCTGACGCAGCCGCGCTTGGAAATGCTCAAACGCGCAGAGCTTATCGGCGCTGTCCGTCTGCCGAACAATGCGTTTGAATCGGCTGGGACAGAAACCGTCACGGATATTCTATTTTTACAGAAAAGAGAGAATGTCCTCACCGATGAAGAAATCGACAGCATGGACTTGAACAAAACAGCGCCGTGGATCTCAATTGGCGGCAGTCTGCGCGTCGGCGATGTGTGGTATCAGGGAAACCAATACTATGCACAGCACGTCGAAAATATCCTCGGCGAACTGAAAGAGATAACCGGTCGTTTCGGTCGGGAAATAACGGTAGTTCCAAACGGTAATTTGCAGGAGCAGCTTGACGCGGCGATTTCCCGAATGTCCGCGACATTTTCCGCAGAACCTACAATTGAAGAAATTGACGAGGACGAAACAGAGGTATTTTCAATTCCGAACGGAGTGAAGCCGTTCACATATTATATCGAGGACAATCGGCTGTACTATGCGGATAATCATACAGCGAAACCATTCTCCGGTGATTCTAATTCTACAAGGGCGATACGCATGATGGTCGATATTGTCCAGAAATACGACCATATTATTATGAGTCAGCGCTGCGGCTGTTCGAACGAAGTATTTGAAGCAGAAAGGTTTGCACTCAACAGCGCCTATGACGATTTCGTAAAAAGATATGGCCCCCTGTCATCGGCGGCAAATCAGCGCAGATTTGCAGATGATGTCCGCAGTCCCAAGCTATTCTCCCTTGAAATAGAATCACACGGCGCGGATAACAAGCCTATTATCAAAAAAGCCGATGTATTCCGCGAGCGTACCGTTAATCAGTATCGCAACCCCACTCACGCCGACAACGCCGTTGAAGCAATGCACCTATCCCTCAATCTCAAGCAGAAGATAGACTTGGCATATATGGCTGGGTTATGCGGCAAGACCGAGGACGAGATAATTGATGAGCTCGGCGACCAGATTTACTGTGACCCCGCACGAAACGGCGGCGATAAATACAGCGGCTGGGTAACTGCCGAGGAATATCTTTCTGGCAGGACCCGCGACAAGCTCGGACTTGCGATAGTCAAAGCTGAAGAAAATCCAGAGCGTTTCAGCCGAAACGTCGAGGCACTCAAGGAACACCAGCCTCCGCGGCTGAGCATTGCAGATATAAGTTTCCGTCTTGGATCGTTCTTCATTCCCTCAGAGATGTTCACTCAGTTCATGTACGACACTTTTGAAACGAGTATGTGGGCACGTAATTCTGCTTTGCCACGCGCGGTGATCAGCTGTGAATATATCCCCGCCACAAACGAATGGCGCATTCCGAACAAAACCTCGGAGCGCAGTGTAAAGGTCAACGAAGAATTCGGTACAAAAAGGCTGAACGCTTACGAGCTGACCGAACTTGTTCTCAATCAGCGCAAAGCCGAAGTCAAGGATAAAGTTACCTACCGTGATTCCGACGGCGTGGAGCGTGAAAAGTATGTGCTCAACCGCAAGGAAACCATTCTCGCACGTGATAAGCAGGCAAAAATCGAGCAGGCATTCCATGAATGGATACTCGCAGACCCCACGCGAATCAAAACCATCGAGGAGATATACAATAACCGTTTCAATGCTATAACTCCGCGAAAATACGATGGCAGCTACATTGAGATTCCCGGCATGGCAAAGAGCCTTTCGCTCCGCCCGCACCAGAAAGATGTGATCGCCAGATTTGCGGCGACCGGCGGCGGACTTATGGCTCATGAAGTCGGCGCAGGTAAAACGGCAGCTTCCGCAGCGCTTGGAATGTACCTCAAATCCATAGGCGCGATAAGCAAACCACTATATGTTGTGCCTAATGCGGTTATTGGTCAATTTGGTGAGGAATTTCAGAGGTTCTTCCCGCAGGCGAATATCCTTGTGGCAACCGAAAAGGATTTCCAGACCAGCAACCGCCGACGGTTCCTTGCGAAAATCTCATCCTGCAACTTTGACGCGGTTATAATATCGCAGTCGCAGTTTGAGAAGATACCAGTTTCTCTTGAAAGACAGGAGGAATATTATGGACGAAAGATAGACGCTCTGACCGTATCCATTGAGCAGATGAGGCAGGATCATGGTCAACGGCTTTCAGTAAAGAAACTTGAAAGCATGAGAAAATCCATAACCACAAAGGTAGAAAAGCTCAGAGCGGCATTCAAAAAGGATAACCTCATTTGTTTTGAGGATCTCGGCTGCGACTATCTTGTGGTTGACGAAGCACACGCATACAAGAACCTAGCGATTTTTTCAAAGATGAACAATGTCGCGGGAGTTAATGTCAGCTCAAATTCACAGCGTGCGTTCGACCTTGAAATCAAGATACGCTACATACAGGAGCTGAACAACGGCGGTGGTGTCTGCCTGATGACAGGTACACCTATCTCTAACGCAATATCTGAAATGTTCGTGTGGCAGTATCTTCTTCAATTTCCCACGCTGCGCGATCTCGGTATCGAATATTTCGACAACTGGGCTTCGGTTTACGGAGAGATAACACAGGCTATGGAAGTCAAGCCCTCCGGCAGCGGTTTTCGTATGCGCACCAGATTCGCGAATTTCGTTAATCTGCCGGAACTTTGTAATCTGTTCGGCGAGGTCACTGACCTTGTAAAAACCGGCGATCTTGACTATCTAAAGCTGCCTCAGATAAGCGGCGGCAAGCCGGAAATGATAATCTGCGAACCCTCTCCATCGCAGGAAGAACAACGTGATGAGGGCATGGAGCGAGCAAAGAAAATCGAATCGGGCGTGGTAAAACCCGAGGAAGATAATATGCTTGCAATCTGTACTTTCATGACGAAGGTAGCGCTGGACGGTCGTATCCTTGACCCCGAAGCCGAGGATTATGAGGGTTCAAAGATAAACCAGTGTGTCAAACGAATCCTTGAAATCGACCGCGAGCACCCTAAAACCGCACAGGTAGTGTTCTGTGATACCAACACCCCAAAATATGACGGTAAATTCACCGTTTATGAGGATATCAAGAAGAAACTCATTGAAAGCGGTCAGTACAAGTCGGAGGAAATCGCCTTTGTTCATGACGCGAAGAATGACAAGCAGCGCATAGAGATGTTTGAAAAAGTGAACGAGGCAAAAATCCGGCTTATCATCGGTTCGACTGGTAAGCTCGGCACCGGTGTGAATATCCAGAGAAGCCTTATTGCCATGCACCATCTTGACGCACCATACCGTCCGTCCGACATTGAACAGCGAATCGGTCGCGGAATACGTCAGGGCAACAATAATCCCGAAGTGACCGTAATTTACTACGCAACTAAAGGAACATTCGACACTTACCGCTGGCAGCTTCTTGAGAAGAAGCAGGAAACTGCTTCAAAGGTGCTGTCCGGTAAGCCGGTTTCCCGCAGCTGCAAGGACATTGACGAGGTGGCTCTTACCTTTTCAGAAATGAAGGCTGCAACTACCGATAATCCGCTGGTAGCTGAAAAGCTCACGGTGGATAATGAAGTCGCAAGGCTCTCGCTGCTTGAAACCGAATACCTCTCACATCACAGGCAGCTTGCCCACGATATTCAGGAGGTGTACCCGAAAAACATTCAGAGTTTCACCCGTCAGCGCGAAAACGCTATCATAGATATTCAGACGCTGAACAGCAATCCATATATAGATGAATGTTTCAGAATAGAGTTTGACGGGCGTATGATTACTGAAAAAGAAAAAGCCGCTGCCGAGTTTGAAAGCAAGGCACGCGCTTATATGATCGGCGAGGCTTTCCGTGGAGGAGAGCCTGTTTTCTTTGCCAAGTATCACGGCTTTGAAATAGGGCTGCGCCGTTCGGATCAGTACAGCTGCAGCATTCTCGTCAAGGGGGCAAATCTGTATAAATCCGACTACAACAACAGCGGTACGGGTGCTATCACCCGTATCGACAATATGCTTGAAAGGCTTGCAAAGCAGCCGGAGGAATTCTCCGCAGCTATTGAAAAAGCAGAAAAGCAGCTTGCTAATGCACGATCTCTTTACGACCGTCCGTTTGAATACGCCGCCGAACTGAAAGAGCTTATCGAAAAGCAGGCATACCTTAATGCCCAGCTTGAATTCGGCAGCGACAGCAACGATGACCAGTTCGTTGATGATAACGATGATGACGAGGGTGAAAGTGAAGAGATGGAAATGTAATACTGGAGGTGGTTTGTCTGACTACGGTTGACGCTTTCTCTGCTGAATATAGGCTGTATGAGATAATCGGACAGACCGCTATTCTGACAGAAGCGCTCATAGACAGAAGCTCTATTCCCGAAGGATTCTACGCCTACGATTTCCGCGACCCTGACGGAAGCAGAGAAATTTGCGAAATACGCAACTTTATTTCTGTTGGGCGTACCGGAACTTTCATTATGTGTAAACCGATTGCTGACGCGGATTGTGGAATCATTATCACCGATGAAGAAATGGTTCCGTTGGAGAAAGCAATCACGTTCAGCGGATATGAAAATATCATGCTGCCGATAGAAGAAAGGCTTATCAGGAAAACAAATAATGAGACATAACGCTCGCATTATATGCTATCGCAAGGAGGTACAATGGCAAAAAATAACGTATATAACTTTATCCGAGTCAAGGGCGATGAGGAAGAAGTAAAACGAATGATGGCTGCCGTGACTGTTATGACAGACGAGGGCATTCCGTGCTTTGATTTCAATAAGGTCATTCCCATGCCCGAAGAACTCAGAGTAACCCACGATGGAATATCAGCGATCCGCGGTCACATAAACAATTATCTGACAATGGTCAATCCCTGCACACCTGTCTACGACTCAAGCTTTGAAAAGCTCAGCGATAAGGATTTTGCGGAACTGTACAAAGCGATATTCAAATACTACAACCAGGAACGCACCCATCTTGTAAACTGCTATCTCCCCTCGCCGGACGCAGAGGAAGCGCGGATCGGAGAAAAGCTTGCCCATAACATCGAAAAATACGGGCAGCCAACATGGTATGAATGGTCAATTCAGAATTGGGGAACGAAGTGGAATGCCTACTATCCTGCCCCCACTGACGAGAACACACTTGCATTCTGCACCGCATGGGCAAGCCCGAATCCCGTCATTGACAAGCTCGCCGAAATGTTCCCTGCGCTTGAATTTGAACATAGCTGGGCAGACGAATGCTTTGGCTGTAACCTCGGCAGAAACACATACAAGAACGGTAAATTCGTTGAAAGTTTTTCGCCGGAGGAAGGCTCAGAAGAAGCGTACAAATTTGCCGCAGAGATAATCGGATATGATCCCCGCGAGGAAGAATCGGAAGAGGACAATGAAGAACAGCCGGAAATTTAATGAAAGGAATACACAATGGACATTTACAAAAACAGCTTTGAGTATGCCAAAGAAAACGGTGAAATCGAACAGTACCGTGAAAATTTAAGTCTTTGCGAAAAATGCGGAACAAAAATACACCATTCCATCGCCGAGCATTTCAACAACAATCACCTTGATGTGAAGAAAATTACTGCGGAACTCACCGAAGAATTTGGCTTTGAAAGAACTATGCTCATGCTCGCGCTCCGCGTTGACAGCCTCAAATCTGACGGTCGCGTGGATATTACCAACAAGGAATGGGCAAGTAAGTTCCTTTCAGCATATCCCAATGCAGATAAACTTCGACCGACAGCCGACCGGACGCTCGGAACTACTCACCCTGTTCTCCTTGACGGCGTTGCAGAAGAAGTAAGGTTCACATTTCTGGAGATGAACAAAAGCACAGAGCGTGAAGTCGAGGGATACCGCATAATTCAGACGGTTAAGACCCCTACCGCCGAATTTCTTCTCGGACAGAATAAAAATATGCCGAGCAGCTATGTGACCTGGCTCAACGGCAGCCACGACGGTGGAATATCCGCAGTATGGGGACATTATTTTACGTCCAACAATCTGCAGAAGAATCTCCTTTTAGCATATCAGGACTTGTTCACCCGCGCTCTGACTGATGTTAATCAGCATACCCGATTTGAAGAACTCGCTCCGAAGATAGGTTCAATTATCCGTAATGTCAACGGCGAAGATATGCGCTTTGATCTGACTGACGAGGAGTGCAACGCAATCTGGAATATGGTCGATCAGCAGAATGTCGAAGATCATTTCAGAGATTTGCTCAGTGCCAACGGATATGATGTCCGATTACCCGCTATTGACAAGATAGTATCTGAAATGGCAGCTAAATACCGCGATGATTTCGGTTTCGGCAACGATGACGAGTATGAAGAATACATCGACGAGCGTGAAGATGACCTCAGAGAAATTCTCACCTCCGAGATGTTTGGAGATGTGTCCGTTGACAAGGAGGTTTCAGATTATACGGGGCGAATCATGATAATACGTTCTGAATTTTTCACCCCAAGTAACTGCACTCCAGAAAATCAGCTTTTCCTTGCACAGTCAGGAAAGGGCTGCAATCCTACGGAGTACGGCGGTGCAATAAACGGAATACTTCTATACGACCGTGAAGAAACCACCATTACCAGCGACAACTTCCTCGGTGCCATGCGTGAGGAACACATTCCCAATTGGGCAAGAGAAGCACGCGAGGATATTGCCGAGGAAAGTAGCGAGGAGCAGCCGGAGATATAAACAATGGGACATGATGTCTCATTGTTTGTGCATATTTCTCTTTTCAGCAATCCTTTACGCAAACGTTCTGTGACCCGGGCAATACCAAATCTCATTTGGCAGGAATAGCGTGGTGAACCACGCTACCTAACACCGCACCGCCAAAGGCGGTGCATTTGATTAAAATAATAATCTCATGGTGAATTTGTTCACCACAGGTTTTTGAAAGGATTTTCGATGAGCGATAATATCAGAAGGTCAATTTACCTCACGCCGGAAATGTCAGAGCAGATAGAAACATACGCCGCTGCAAAGCATATTCCATTTAATCAGGCTGTACGACAGCTTGTAGAGAAAAGTCTTACGCTGACTTCCTATGCTGATGGAGAAAGCATGATCCGGCAGTACATTCACGAAGAAGTCAACAATTCCCTCGGTCCCTATATGAGCCAGATAAATGGAATTCTCGAAAGGCGCATTATCCCTATCTGCGCGAAAGCAAGCAGAACATCTGCAATTACTTTTGCCGTGGTTATCGGTATGCTGACCGAAAACTACACCGATGGCAGAACACACGAGCAGATCCTCTCCACTGCCATGAAATACGCCGGTCAGTACCTTAAAGACAAACCACGCGGCGAAGCTGAACAGCTCGCCTCAGCCAGAGAGCTGCTGAACATTGCATACGGTTTAGGTAACGATGGTGACGGAGTGTAACAATGGGACATGATGTCTCATTGTTTGAAAGGAGATTTTACAATGGACAAGTTCGAAGATTACGATGTGCTTTATGGCTACTCCAGCGCAACAGGCGTACAGACTGAGATACCCAATACCCTCGAAGATGTCGCTAATTACATTGTCCGTGAGGGTTTGACCGGTGATGTACTGATTACAACGCCGCTTGATACCCCAGTGCTGAATACAATGGGTTTCTTTGTTGACCAGTGCGCGGACAGCGAATACATGGAAGCGCTGCGCCCCGTGCTTATCGAAAAACAGTCCAACCTGGATCAGTTCCTTAAAGAAGATGAGCAGGAGGATTCGCCGGAAGAACCTGATGATGAGGAACAGCCGGAAATATGATACAAGGAGCAAAACATGCATACTAACAATACCGCTGAAAAATACGGAATAGCACTCCACCCGCACCACAAGGGCGAATTCATTCTGACCGAAACAGCCACGGGCGGGGTTCTGAAAACCGGAACGCGTGACGAGATGATAGCTTTCTGCAAAGAAAAACTCGCCGCCTCTGTCAGCATTCCGGAACTTGAAGAGATGCTCGATAATGCAGTGTGCTATATAAACAATGAGACATCATGTCCCATTGTTGAGGAGAATGCCAAACAGACATATTCAATCTCCCGCAGCTACGAAGGCGTTTCTCTCAGCATTCAGCTTACCGCTGATGAACTCGAATCAGCATATCGGGTACAGGAAATGAATTATCTTACCGAAGATGTAGAGAACTTCCTTGAAAGCGAAGATTGCGGATTTTCGATTTCTGATTTCGGCGAGAATGGATTACAAGATATTGCGCTGCTTTTCAGAGATAAGTACAATGACTGCAACATTCCATACTGGACAGGTATCAGACACGCGGTTGAACGCTATGCAAAAGAGAACAATATCGAGCCACACTTTAATGATGAGGAATTCAACGGACCGGACAATGATCCGTAAACAAGATATATGTCTGCGTTATGCGACTTAAAGGAGGAATGCTATGGACCTGTTATCCGAACTTGAAAAAGATTTTGCCCGATGGGATCACCTTTATCAGCATGGCGGGCAGGATCCCTGCTGGGCAGACGGCGTAAATCTCAATCTTGTCCGCGCTCACATAATCAGACGCAAACAGCAAATTGAAGAAGAATGCCCGCTATTTGCCGGCATGGGAATATGCACCCGCGAGGTTCCGCCGGTAGTTCCGGAAGAATACATGGCGCGGTCGGACGAGATAAGAGAAAATGCCCGAAAAGCTCAGGCGGTGTTTGCTGCGGATACTAACCTTGCTTGGCTGCGTGAACATCGCAATGAACTCACTCCCCGGCAGCGCAGCCAGACCAGCATTGATAATGTCATAGGATATTCGGCAGGTCTTGGTCACGCTGTCGAACATGACGACCTTGTAGCAATGCGGCGCTATGAACAGCCCGACCGTTATCTCCAATCCTTTGAGAATGCTGTGCAGCGTGTTCTCTCACTCGACAAAAGCGATGTCCCTTATGAGGACGATGACGAGGATTTCGATATGGAGGTCGAGGTGTAACCCCTAACAATGAGACATCATGTCCCATTGTTTTCAACCCAGAATACAAATAGCTTTCCATGTATTATTATAGTGCTGTAATTTGTAGATGTCAATATGCACAAAATCGTTTTCCCTTTCTTGTAAATGATTTCGCATACAAACTAATTGACAAAATGCAGAATATATGGTATTATAAATACAAGGAAATATATGCCACCAGTTTAATGGAGGAAAAACTCATGAAATCTAAAACTAAAACCGTAATTATTATACTTGCGAGCATCGCGGTTCTTGCAGGAGCAGTATCTTTGATAATAAGACTGAATACTCCGACAGACGCAGACAGACTCAATGACCAGATCGGCGCGATAGAGGATCTGCCCATTGTCACCAAAGACGCCGATGACGGCGAAATCTCAATCAACAGAGGAACCGCAAGCGAGGACAATACAACCGCAGAAAACGAGCCCTTAGAATCAATCACCCCCGCGCAAACCACAAGTACCCGTGATGAATCCACAACCGTTCCCATAAATGATAATGCTGATAAGCCGGATTCCACTACCACTACCGTCACTACTACCCGAAAGGAAACTACCGTTTATGAACCGGTCGTTGACGATACGCCAAACGGAGTCAAGCCTGCTGTGACAACAGGTGCAGCCACCACTACAACACAGAAACCTTCCGATACCACGCCGCCTGCTGAGCAGAAGCCTGCCGATAACGGTTTCCCCAGCAATCCTTCCAGCGGCGACGAGTACATTGACGACAAGGGACAGACGTGGATCTATAATGGTATCGCAAGACGGTGGATAGAAGGCGGTCATACCAATGTGGAAACTGCTCCCGATTTCACCCCGTCAGGCAATGTAATACTCAGCTGATACATACAACTGAATAACTTTCGGGCAATCGCGTAAAAGCGGTTGCCTTTTTGTTTTCCGGAGGAACAATGAAACTGAAACGAAAAATAATTGCAGCCGCACTTGCTGCTTCAACTATGCTGCTCTGTTCGGCGGACGCTTTTGCCGGAGTGAATTTCGGAAACGGCGACGGCTCCGATTTTAAGCACGGCACGGAAGATAACGGCTGGCTTCTTAAAAAGGACAACGGCAGCAATATCTATGATGGACCTTATGCCGACCTTGAGGCATTGCGCCTGACTGTCTATGAAGCGGAAACCCAGACAAAGGTCTACCGCACCCTTGACGTAACAGGAGAATCATCGATTTCATCAATAAGCAATATCATGCACTTTGCGGACGGCACCGAGCTTATTCCCAAAACAACATGGCTTTCATCAAGCTATGTCGGTACTACCTACAATGCGATTGACGCGGTATCAGTAGGCAAATTTCAGCGGGCTTCCATTGATTCGTCAAGGATTCAGGGCAGCGGATACACGGCTGAATATGTCGCCGGTCTGTCGGATATAGACATAGTATCTGCAAACAACACCTCAAACTATGAAGTGATAAAGGCGTATATCGGGGATGAACAGTTCATCAAAAATGTAATCTGTCACTTCATTCCCGAACTTGAATACGACGATTTCGTGGACGGTAAATACAAGATAGCATTTGAGCCTGTTGCTTATTTTCGATATGACGGAATGAACTGGGCGCTTTCCGCCACCGAGTGCGGAATTCTCAATCATTACGACAAGGTTACATACAGCGCCGCGTGGAATTCCACCTGCAATATGCGCAGCCTTATGGGACCGCTGACGCACTCAAATCTCCCGCGCTCTGCATTTCTGGTTGAGCCTGACCTCGGAGTAAGCGTTTATGCTCCGACCGAAAGCGACTATTACAGTTCATATCACATAAACAGCTCCACCGGACTTGACGACCATGACAAATACAACTCCGATATCTGCATTATCCGCTGCATGGGAATAGGCACTCTAGGAAATGACCCGCCCGATAATGACGAAGAAGAGGTCGTTGGCAATGACGTGGCGGAATACCACACCAACATTTATGTCTACACCTCTTTTAATTTCGTCAACAACTCATCGGACAATATGGTTTCTTCCGCGCAGTTCTCAATTTTTAATTCTGACGGAGATACTCCAAAACTCAGGGAGCAGCTCTGCGATGATAACAGATACGTTATCAATGCCGGTGCAAATCTCATTCACGACGCTGACGGGAATGTGACCGGAGCTTCGCCGTACACCGTTTACGGCTACACCTCTGACGAAACAGAGATAAAGTATCAGGACAGCAACGCCAGAATCAAAGTGTTCATTGAGAACGACTCCACAAGCGAATATCACTCTCCCTACAAGCTGTTAGGAACATACAGGGACGGTGATTTTGTACAGTCTGGCAGCAATGATTTTTCATATACCATAACCTCAAAATCCACAGGCAGAACCATTGCAACAGGCAGCGTCGCATTCAGCTGTCCGGCTAATGAAGAGGCTATGGGCTGGTTCAAGTGGCGTACTCCGACCTCTGCACAGGACATCGAGATCAAGATAAAATCCAATAAATCCGGAGTTTATCTGCTCGATAAAAACGGCAGAGAATGCACGACTCTCGTTATCGACGCCGCTATTTCAAAGGTGGAGGAAATCACACCGCCCGACCCGCAGGTATCCGACACCCGACCGTCATGGCACAGAAACTATTCGCTGTCCTCTGTTGAAGCGAATATTTCCAACTATGCACCGCGAAACAATAATCAGAGTCTTGAATGGTATGTCTGGACTTACGATTGGTCGCAGGAATCGCTGGAAACGGCAAGCGTCTGGTATAATCTGATAACTGACTATCCCGATTACAGCAACCCAAGTGGTCCCTATTTCGGGTCAAGCTATGAGGACAGGCAGCTCATCTTTGTGAAACGATGGGGAATAGACAACAGATATTACCCATCTGCGCAGGCAGAAAAAATGATCGGCAGCGTTTATGAGGGTGCAGTCCTGCTGTCGGGAGAAGCACACAAGATAACATATTCCGTTTCTCTTGACGCAGAAATGGCGATAACTCCGTCAACTAGGTGCCACACCGCAACATACTCTGATTCAGACGAACTGTACACCATGAAATCCGGATACGGAATTCAGATAAAGGTAACGCCTACCATTACCGGCGATACCGAATACTGCACAGACACGCAGAAAGTCAATACGCTGTTTTCGGAATTCAATTTCAACCGCCAGTCCTCTGCAAAATACAACCGCCTTCTTGAAAAAATCGGCGGCGCGTATGTGTTCAAAACGAATAAATACAGCACCTACAACGACCGAGTGCATTTTACGCCTATATGGTATCCAGACGGAGCAAACTACACAGTATATGCCGAAGTTTTTGATATATGGTGTCCTGCCGGTCAGCTTTCGCTACGGCTTACGGACCACATGAAAATCAGGGGAAATGTCTACGACGACTGGCATATTGCCCCTACCCGCCCGTAACTACAATATACAGATGATTGGCACTGCTGCTATACAAGTAATAGCGCCGATTTCTATTTTGAAAGGAGTATCCATGAACAGCGAATACAGGTATCACGGACAGTTCTGCGATTTTGATTTCTATGTAATGTCGCTTGACACCAGCCAGCATTACACCACACATGAACCTACAACCGACCACATTACCCTCGACGAAGCAGTTGCAGAATACAAGCGCAGAGACCCTCTTTCTCCAGATAAAATTCTGATCGTCCTCGGCGTGAATTTCAGAATAACTGCTCCCGAATACATGGAAAGCGCCGTTAATCTCGGCTCTTTCGACCTGCTCCAGAGAGTGAACAGCGAACACCGCGTCCCGAACGATTTTATGACGGATAAGGCGCTCAATGCTGAAAAGCTCATTTCCGTCAATGCTATCAACATTATCAGGCAGCTTGCCGATGAGCTTTCCGGAAAACCCTGCAATCACGGACTTACCGAAACGGAAAGCAAGCTGCTCCACGAACACCTTGTCACAGCAGACGAAACCACGCTCCACGAAAAATCAGCCGAGGTCGCCGCCGAAATCGTTCATCACAACGAAATGGAAAACAACGGCGATGTCCCCGATGACGAGCTGTCGCTGTAACGGAGAACGCTATGAAAAATAAATACAAAATTGCGATGTGCGTTTTCTATCTGGTCATAGGACTGGCAGCGTCGGTAATCCTCACAAACCTTGTGAATTCAGCGTTCATGCATATTCCGCTTGATCTGTCGCCTGACCCATTTGTGTGGATAAGTGGCGTGTTCGCAAATGGACAGTCAATAAAGCTGTTCGGAATATTCATGATTTTGGTACTTCTGCTTTGTGTGATGTACTTCTTCTGTTCGCAGAAACCATACGAAGCCGACCTCATCACCGTCACGCCGAAAATAAAGATACCCGCACCCAGCGGTCAGGCACAGCACGGTTCTGCTAGCTTTATGACAGAGGAACAGAAACGCCGGAAGTTCAACGAACTGGTACTTTCGTCCTCATCACCGGAAGTTAAAAAGCTGCTGGACGAAGGCGAAAGACGGGCTGCCGCAGTTGACGGCGGACAGACTTACACCCCGAACAAACTCAAGATCGAAAATCTGTTTGATGAGGCAGGAATCGTAGTCGGAAAGCGCGACTCCGCCGGGAAAGAATATATCACCTGCCTCACAGATGATGTGCATACCCTCACGATAGGCGCGACCGGCGGCGGTAAATCCCGCCGCGAGGTTTTGCAGACCATATGTATGCTTGCGCTTGCCGGCGAGGGAATCGTGGTCAGCGACCCGAAAGGCGAACTGTATCATTATACTCACGCATTTCTGGAGTCTGTCGGATATACCGTTCATGTTGTTGATTTCAATCAGCCGTATCGTTCCGACAGGTACAATCCGCTTCAGCGCATTATTGACGACGTCCTGAACGATGACCTCACAAGCGCCAGTGAACACGCGTGGGACATTGTAAATATTCTCGTTGAAAAGAACGAAAAGTCTGAACCTATCTGGTCAAACGGCGAAATGGCGGTCATTGTCGCCTCGATACTCGCTGTTGTCTATGATAACCGCGATAATCCGCAATATCAGAATCTCACCAATGTGTATGAGTTCATATCCAATATGTCAAAGCCCGCGCCAGGCGAAAAGGAGATACGCTACACCAAGTATCTGCGCACTCTTCCAGATAATCACCCCGCGCGGCAGACCATGGCAATAGCACAGGTAGCGCCCGATAAAATGGGTGCTTCTTTTTATACCCAGGCGCTCACTACGCTGCGGCTGTTTGCAAATCCCAACACCTACCGCATAACCTCCGCGTCTGATTTCAACATGACCTGTTTTGGCACAGAGCCTAAACACGCTCTTTTCTTCATTCTGCCGGACGAGCGCCGCACGTTCTACCCGATAGTAACGATCCTTGTTGTACAGCAGTACGAACAGCTTGTTGTTGCGGCAAAGCAATCCGGAAACAGGCTGAAATACCGCGTCAACTATGTGCTTGACGAGTTCGGCAACTTCTCGAAAATAAACGAGTTTGAAACTAAGCTGACGGTTGCACGCGGATACGGAATACGGTGGAATCTGTTCTTGCAGAGCTTTTCTCAGCTCACACTTGTTTACGGCAAGGAGATAGCGGATATTGCAAAGGGCAACTGCCGATATTGGCTCTATCTCCAGACTAACGATATGGAAACCAACAAGGAAATATCCGAAATGCTTGGAAAGTACACCACATCGACTTATTCGCTCGGCTGCTCAATGCAGAAATATTCCACACCGTCAAGCTCGGCAAACATCTCACTGTCAGAGCGCAGTCTGCTCACTCCCGATGAAATACGGGGTTTTGAGCGACCGTATGCGCTGCTGATTTCACCCGACCCGCCTGCGGTTATGAGATCCCCGGATATTTCGGAGTGGCTTTTCAACCGTATGTTGGGATTGGGGTCAAAACAGCACAACACCGACCTTATCATGCAGGACGAAGAAAATCGCCCTGCATTCAGCGGGAAGGTGCATATAAAGCTATGGAAACCGTGGGAAAGGCTCGAAGAACAGCCACCTGCCGGCGTGCGGACGGCTCGCGTCGTTCAGCGGGAACCGGGAGCCATGTTCCATAAAGGAAAGGAGGAAAATCATTGAAGAATAAACGTTCAAAGTTAAAAAAGCGAATCATCGCAGCCATTACTGCCATTATCTCTACGCTTGCCGTCAGCGTGACAGCATTTGCGCAGGGAGATCTCGGCTCGTCCACACTTGCAACCGGAATGTCCAATCTCCTTAACGACGCTTCGACCGTGCTGCTCGGACTTGCCGCGGTAGTCGGTACAGTATGTATCATCTACTTTTGTATTCGCCGCAGCGCCGCCGATGAGATGGATCAAAAGAAATGGAACAATCGCATTGTTACCGCAGTTGTATCCACTATCGGCGCGGTAATTGCGACATCGCTGCTGTCCGTCATCACCGGATACTTTGGAGGTACCTGATCTATGCAATGCACGTCCGGCATTCCACCCTAGCAGATATCTTCCCCATCATCACCACCAACAACACAAAGGAGGCTTTCCATGAAAGTAACTTGCGAACCCAAGCATATCAGAACCGTGAACAGCGATAAGACAAGCAAGCTCGCCTATGCCAGCATTACGCTTGACGACTCATTCGTAGTCCACGGGCTTTCCATCATCAACGGCAGAGAGGGGATGTTCGTTTCCATGCCGCAGCAGTCCTACGTTGACAACGAGGGAGAAAAGAAGTATTCCGATACCGCTTTCCCGCTTTCTAAGGACCTGCGCGACAGCATTTCCTCTGTCGTTATCAAGGCTTACCGCCAGAAAATCCGCGAAAACTCTGCCGAGAACACCGCTCCCGATTACGGTAATGCACCTACTCCCACAGACGCGGACGCGCCGCCGGAGAATTCCGACTATGATATGCCTGAACCGTTCTGAACGGCAAAACTATCCCATTCCAGCCAAACCAATACTTAATTTCAAAGGAGAACAAATATTATGAGAAAGCTTATCGACACAATCAGGAACGCCAAGAACAAGGTTATGGCAAAGGCTATGACCGCCGTAAATACCGCAAGAGAGAACGTCGCAGAGAAAATCGAGGACACCCGCGGCTCCGTTTCCGAGCACGCTATCGTAATCATCATCGGCGTTGTACTCGGCGGCATTCTGCTGGTAGGACTTATCGCCCTCATGAACAATGTCATCATGCCCTCCACTGAAAGCAAGGTAACGTCCATGTTCGGCATGGGCTGATACCACCGGCATGATTTCCGCATAAAAACAGCCCGCAGGACGGAGTGTTTTGCGGGTTTGTTTGAGGAAAGGAGTCAGCAGTGACTTTTATAATCATTACCCTTTGCGTAGCGCTGATAAGCGGCATAATCACCACATTCATGAACGAAACCATGCTCAATGGACTTTACGACATTGTGTTCCACGGCGATATAACAATGGCGCAGAGTACAGGAGCGAATTTCTTCACGACCGTCACGGGCATAGCATTCACTTTCGCAATGTCGCTTATGGTGCTGAAATTTCTGAAAAAGGGTTTCGACATATATGTTTTGTGGACTGACGGCGACCCGGACGCAGACCCTATGCTGCTTCTGATAAACTTTGTCCGCGCTGTTGCAACTGCGCTGATTTTTAGGTGGGTCTACGATATTTTCGTTGACGCCTGCTCAGTAGTTACAAACACCATTCTCACAAGTATCGGTGCGGAAACCAACTACACCGCAACGCTTGTGACAGGCTTATCCTCGCTCGGAGTGGTACCCGTTATCGCCTGCCTTATTTTCTTTATCTTCTATCTTATTCTTCTCTTTCAATTCATCGCCCGCGGAGTGGAAATGCAGGTAATGCTCTGCGGAGTGCCGTTAGCCTGCCTCGGACTGCTTGAAAACGACAAGGGAATATTCCGTTCCTACATAATGCAGTTTGTCAAGGCATTTATCACAACGGTATCTCAGGTCATGCTGATGAAGATAGGACTGGCGCTTCTGCTTTCAACGGATATCATAAACATGGCAAATATTCCGTGGGGAATCGCCTGTATGCTTGCAGCAACATCAATGCCGAAAATACTCCGCGAATTTTTCGTACCCACAGGCGGCGGTGGAAGTATCACTAACACCGTATTCCAGACCGTCCGCGTTGCTCAGATGGCAAAGGGCGCATTTTCAAGTTGAGGTGCAGACTATGGATACAAGTCAGATCGACCAGCTCAGCCGTATTCTTCAGGGGCTCATAAGCACGGGACTTGGTATGCGCGTCGTTTACCTTTTCATAAAACTCATGCACGAGGACGAGGAAGCTGCAAGATACCGCAAAAGGCTGAAGAACACGGTCGTTTTCGCGATAATAGCGCAGGTGCCTTTCGTGGTAAGGGACATTATCATCAGCTATCTTTCATGAACGGAGGTCGCAAATGGAACATGAACACCGCAAGAAACTCTATATCCCTTATAACCTGAACTTCGACACCGAGTATTTCACAGGCTTTGGAAAGCCGGAACTAAAGCAGTGCGCCGTTGGTATAACCGGCTTCGGTATTGTCGCGGCGCTGCTTATGCTTGTCACAGGCAATCTCGCCGTGCTTGTGATAACTCTCATGATCGGAGCCGCAGGCAGCATAATGATGACGCGAAAAGACCCTGTAACCAGGATGTCCGTTATCGGGCAGATATTCGATATGGTGAATTTCGCAAAATCGCAGAAAACTTACAGATACATCTATAAATCAAAATGGTTCTGACGGTAGCTGTTCTCATTGCAATATACCTCACTCATATCAGCATTGAGGATATAAAAACGCACACCATCAGCAATTTTGCTCCGATAATCATTTTGCTGGCAAGCCCGTTTCTGTCATGGATTTCATTCAAAGACAGGATAATCGGCTTGCTAGTTGTGTTTTTCGTTCTGCTTGCCGCAAACCTTATCGCCAATATCGGAATGGGAGATGTTAAGCTGTGCGCTGCTCTCGCTTTCGTAATCGGGGCAATACCCGAGCTTATGGCGATACTGCTTGCACTGGCTGCTGCGAAAATTATCGGAAAGAACAAAAACGAGATACCGCTTGCGCCTTATCTATGCGCTGCAAACGCGGTCGTCTACATTATGGAGGTAATCCTACATGGCTAAAAACAGAACTTTGATAGGCATAATCCTTATCGTTATTGCGATAGCCTTATGCTTTGGAATTACGCCGCTTTTCAGCGCGATCCTTGAACAGAAAACAACGGTGATCCGCTTAAAGGAGGATATTCCACAGGGCGCGCAGGTACAGCCGTCCATGCTTGAGGCGGTCGAGGTCGGTACGCTCAATCTCCCTGCGGATATGCTGACAGACCCCGAACTGATAATCGGGAAGTACACCGTCGCGGCAATGTTCACGGGAGATACGTTCTCACCCAGCAAGCTGTCTGATACCATCGACAGCTCCGACACGCTGCTCCGTCAGCTTAATCTCAACGAAACTGCGATGTCCGTGACCGTCCGCAGCTTTGCAAACGGTCTTTCCGGAAAGCTCCAGCAGGGCGACATCATTCAGATAGTTTCCGTTGACGAGGAAAACGACGACAAGGCTATCATCTATGATGAACTTCAGTATGTCGAGGTGCTTGCAACCACGGCAGACAGCGGTTCTGACGACACCTACAATGCTGATGAGGTCAACGCTGCCGAAGATGAGGATAATCAGCCGTCCCTCTACGCAACTCTGACCGTGATATGTCAGGACAGGACGCAGGCGCTCCGCCTTGCGCAGTGTGAAAACACAACGCTCCACGCAGTATTTGTGTGCCGCGGCGATTCCGAACACAAGGAGGAATACCTTGAAGCACAGCGCAGCGTTCTCGGTATTGAGCAGATAGTCAATCCCGATAATGCCCCGAACATTCCCGAAGAAATCCCGAATGAGGATACCGAAATCGGAACAGCAGATACTCCGGAACTCGATTTAAGCGCACCTGTCGTGGAAATTCCTGCACCGGCGGATAATTCTACACCAATGGAAACAGCCGACAAGCCTGCAATCGTGATTTCCGGCGGCAGGGGGTGATATGCTATGGCAAAGATTTTCGCGATTTACGGCAGCAACGGTGCTTACAAGACTACCACCGCGCTTGCCCTTGCAAACCACATTTCAAAAACTCAGCTCAAAGCAAACATAATCGTTGTCGGAACTGATGTAACAAAGCCGATAATTCCCATCGTAGCGCCGAACAACAAGGAATTCACCGGTTCGCTTGGACGCTGCCTTTCAGACGTATCATTTGAGGAAACCGACCTCCGCAGAAATCTGTTACCCATAACAGACCGCATATTTGTTCTCGGCTACAATATCCGTGAAAACGCGAATACATATCCACGCCCCGATGATACCCGTCTGGCGCAGGTGTTCTCATATCTCCGCAATTCCGCTGATTACATCATAGTTGACTGTATGTCCACAGTCATAGGTTCAAAAATGACCTCATGGGCGATAATCAACGCAACAAGAACCGTTGAACTGTTTACCTGCGACCTCAATGGACTTGTCTTTGACGGCTCGCAGGAACCCGTCCTCAAAAGCGAGCAGTATCAGTACAAGAACTTTATCCGTGCACTTGCCCTCGACAATCGTTTCTCGCAGGACGAAGCCTCAATGCGCAACGCTCTCGGTTACATTTCTGGTGTTATCCCGTTCTGTACAAAGGCAGCGGAAGCCTACAACCAGTCTGTTCTGCTCCACAGCGGAGTAAGCGACGGCGAATACAACAAAGCTATAAAATCTCTTGCAAATATGCTGATGGGAGGTAAGGAATAATGCCGTTTTTCAAAAGAAAGAGGAATGCCGCTGCGGAGGAAAATCCGTCCGCCATTGGCGAGAAGAAATCTATTCCCCGAAAGAAAGCCGCAAAGGGCGAATTTGTCGAGGTCGCCACCAACAACATCAAGGAAATCGAGCGTATCCATATACCTTTTGACGAGCTGCTTTCCAAGGTTCAGCAGTATATGTCAACGAAATATTCTGTTGATCTGTACCGTTCCGACAACAGGGAGCTGATGAAACAGCTCATTCAGCAGTACATGAAGGATAACAATTACTATGTCCCCAACATGATACTGAAAGAGGTTTCCGATAAGCTCTACACGGAAATGGCTGAATATTCGCTGCTGACGCAGTATCTCCGCAACCCGCATATCGAGGAGATCAACATCAACGGCTGGGACGATATTACCGTAATTCCTGCGCATGGCGAACGTTTCAAGGTTCAGGAGCATTTCCGCGACGCCTCCCATGTAGTCGATGTACTCAAGCGGCTGCTCCACCACAATCACATTACATGGGACTCTGCAAAGCCCATTGCAACGGGATTCCTCGGCTCCAATATCCGTATAACCGCAGGTTACACCGACATCTGCGATAAGGAGCGCGGTCCCTGTGCTTCTATCCGAATCGTCAACCCGATGAAAATAACGCGCGAGCAGTTTATCAAATCGGGAACCATCACCGAGGAAATGTACGATTTCCTGCTGACTTGCTTTATACACGGAATTTCACAGTGCTTTGCCGGTGAAACGGGTTCGGGAAAAACCACGATAATGGCGGATATCATGAGCAACTATCCCAACCACAAGCGCCTTATCACGCTTGAAAAATCCGTTCGAGAATTCGACCTTGTCAAGCGTGATGAAAACGGTCGTGTAGTCAACGATGTTCTGCACCTGGTCACAAAGGAAACTGATGATCCTGCCAAAGACGTTACGCTTTCCAAACTCCTTACGATGTGCCTGACCATGCACCCCAATGCAATATGTGTCGCAGAAATGAAGAACGACGAAGCTTGGCAGGCGCAGGAGGCGGCGCGAACCGGACATACGGTACTTACCACTACACACGCCGGTTCTACCGAGGGTATCTACCGCCGTCTTGGTACGCTCTGCCTTCAGGCTTATCCGGCAATGAGTTTCAGCGTTATCCTTGCACTTGTAACCGAGGCATTCCCGATAGGCATTTACATGAAGCAGCTTGACGATGGCAGCCGCCGTATTATGGAGATAGCCGAGTGTATCTACAAAGGCGGCGAGAGCTATGAAACACGCTCTCTGTACCGTTACGATATTCTCTCCGAGGAAAGAAACGAGGACGGCACCGTAAAAATCGAAGGTCAGTTCGTAAAGGTGAATGCACCGTCAGAAAGCCTTATGAAGCGCCTGCGCGGAAACGGTGTTCCGAAATCCAAACTTGAACTTTACGGGAGGGTTCCTGCATGAAAATGATCTGCTTACTCGGCGCTTTGCTGATGACCGCGGCGATAATCATTCTGCTCGGTCTGACGCCGCAGCGCATAAGCGATGATATTATGTCGCTGCTCCACCGAGAAAAATCTCTCAAGGATAAGGTGCTGACAGCACAGGGAAAGCGCAGGAAGTCAAGGCTCCAGCGGCTTTTTGACAACATGACCAACGCCCTTGCCGCAACACATTCCGAAAACAAATTCACGCTGCTGATAACAGCGGCGGTGATCGGCGGGTGCGTCGGTGTGCTTTTCGGCGCATTGTTCAACAATCTTCTCGTTTCAGTGATTCTCATTGCCGCAAGCCTTGTCGTGCCGTATGTATATGTTAAGCTGCTGCTTTCCAACTACAAAAAGCATATCTCCGAGGAACTTGAAACCGCGCTTTCCATCATTACCACTAACTACATCTCCAACGGTGATATTGCATACGCTGTTCAGCAGTCGATAGACCACATAAACCCGCCGGTGCAGTTCGCGTTCATTAATTTTCTTGCCAGAGTGGACATGATCTCCTCCAATGTCAAGCTTGCCATTGAGCTTCTCAAAGATGATATTGACAACGAAATCTTCTGGGAATGGTGTGACACGCTCATTGAGTGCCAGGACAATTCCACGCAGAGAGTATCTCTCCAGCCGCTTGCTGCAAGGCTTTCCGATATTCGTATCGTAAACGCAGAACTTTCAAATATGCTCATGCAGCCGCGCAAGGAGGTTTTCACGATGATCGGGCTTGTTCTTGCAAACTACCCGCTGATTTTCTTCCTCAATGCGGACTGGTTCTCCGTTCTGACGGATACGCTGTTCGGGCAGATAGTCAACTGTATCGTTGCCGTAACCATAGTTATCGTGATAGCGCTTACATACAAGTACACGCAGCCGATAGAATTCAAGAGGTGATGACATGAGCTTATATGATATTTCGCTAAAAGCCTCTGTATTTCTTGTGTGCGCGCTTTTCTGCGGAGGTCTTTATTTTCTTGCGCTTGTACTTTTCAAGGTACCGTCAAGCAAAACCACCCGTGCGATACGGCAGATAGGACCGCGAAACCGCCCCACTCCGGACGGAATTTCACAGCTCTACAACAACGCTGCACAGTTCCTTTCAAAGATACTTCCTATGAGCAAATACCGCGAACAGCAGCTTGAACAGAACCTCAAAATAGCGCATATCACCATGCCGCCGAAACTCTATGAAGCCAGAGCGATCGTGAAAGCCGCCGGTTATTCTCTGGTCGGAATTCCGGTGTATGTACTGGGCTGGCTTGCTACAATGACCTTTGACAGCCCGTACATCAAGGCAGTTCCCGCCGTTCTGGCTCTGATGTTCGTTGTAGTAGGAATATTGCAATACACCAACGCGCAGGAGAAGATAACCGAGGCAATCAAGATGAAGCGCGAGCAGATCGACTTTGACCTCCCGCGGTTCGTATATGCGATCTCGCAGGAAATACGGATTGAGCATAATGTCCTTGCCATTCTTGAAAAACACAAAGACAGCTTTTCCGACTACTTCCGCGAGGAAATAGAAATCACCATCGCCGATATGCGCTCGTCAAACTGGGAAGCTGCGCTGACCAGATTTGAGGGCAGAATAGGTTCGACCCATCTCTCCGAGGTGACGCGCGGACTGATTGAAATGGTTCGCGGTTCGGACACCTCGGTATATTGGGAAAACCTTTCGATACGCTTTTCTGAATATCAAAAACAGCAGCTTCGCACGATCGCGCTTAAAATTCCGCCCAAAATCAACCGTATGTCTATGGTATTGCTGTTTGTAATGCTGCTACTATATGTTGTAGTTCTCGGCACTACGATGTTCGACTCCTTCGGCACCCTGTTTGCGTTTTAAGGGAGGGACAGAATGAAAAAGCGAATAAAACGGCTCAAAGCCAACAAAGGCAGCACTTACATCAGCGTCACGATTTTCGTGATGATAATGATGATCGTCTTTGTGTTTATAATGTCCGTCGCGCCTGTATTCCTCACGAAAATGACCCTTAACAACTACGCAAACGAGCTTGCGCGCGAAGCGGAGATAGCCGGCAGGATAGGCACGGAAACCACGCACCGCCTTGACCGTCTGAACGAATCCAGCGGACTTACTCCCACCGTAACATGGTCAACCTCCGGCAGAATACAGATAGGCAGGTCATTCACGGTAACGGTATCGGCGGACGTGGACATATCGTTCTTCATTTTTCAGGGACACACGCTGACGATAAGCTCCACCGCAGAGGGGACATCGGAGGTGTACTGGAAATCATGAGAATACTGAAAAGACTTCGCTGCAACCGTGGATTTTCCTATGTCATGACCTCGGTTATGATGATAGTCGTACTGCTTATCGGTATGGCTGTCTTTGAGATAATCAGAGTGAACGTCGAGGCTGCCGCAGTACGCGACAAATTTGAGGACGCGATAATCTACGCTTCCGTTTCCAACTACTCAAATATGTACGCAGATGTCCGCGAAAGTCAGGCGGCAACCTGGAAATTCAATGGTCTTACATGGCTGCAAAGCAACACCACCAACCGCAATCAGATACTCAGTTACATGAACCGAGCAATGTCAAACGGCGAGATAGCGCAATGCACCATCGAATCCATGAATTTCAACGTAACTCCTGCGCCCAGAGCGCCGACCGATACGGACACGGCTGACAAATTCGCGGTTGAGGGTACCATGGTTATCACTATTCCGCACGACTTTGCGTGGGGCAGCACCGCGCCAATGCGCTTTACGCTCCATGTTAAATCCAAATGGGTGGCTAAATTCTGACGGAGGTATCACATGAAAGACAAACCCATTTTCACGCACCCTGTTACTTTTACTGGCATTGATTTTAATTGGGGAACGAACTCCGAAACGGTGTACGTCCCGGCTTACGCTATGGATTTTGACTCGGTCATATCCACAGATTTCTTTGACGATGAAATAGCAGACAGCAATGAAAAGGTTGACGCAAGGTGCTGCTACTGGCAGTACGATGAAATCGACGGCGGTGAATCCGAATATGCCACCGATGAGCAGCTTGAATATATAAAAGAGCATTGGGACGAGCTTGATGATAATACTCTCACGCTTCTTGAAACCTCCCGCGTTCTCATTGAGCCGGAGGAATACTTCGAGGAAGAGGACGAGGCTGAATGCGAGCCGTAAAACAAGCGGGATTACAGAATCAGCACCGAGCATTTTGGCTCGGTGCTGGGGGTTGTTGTTAGAGAACTGCTCGATAAATGGGAATTTACCATCTATTCATATTCTTTTCAAACTTGTCGATATATGCTTGTTTTAATTCGTCTGCTGTAATCCCATAGCACAACATTACATCATTATAATACATTAAAACATCAGCCATTTCTTCAACTAAAGCTTTTCTTAATTGAGTATCTGACGTTGCTTTTGTTCCACCATTCTTTTTTACAATATCAATCACTTCGCCTATTTCTCCAATCATCCAAAGTAACTTGTTTTTACCTGTTTCCGGACAAATCGACTCCCACTTATCTTTATACTTGTTCTGAAGTTTTATTTGCATTTTTTGCATTTCATCTATACCGAAATCCATCTTTTAATTTTCCTCCACAAATTACGATTTATCTAGCAGTCTTGCCCGAAGAGTTATTATATAAATTATATCACAACCACCGTTCAAAGTCAACCATGCCATTTAAGACAATGGTTGTTTTCAAAGAAAGGAACCATCATGACCTACTCAATCTCAAAAGCTATCTCCCTCGTCAACAAGGAAATCGACAAGCGCGCTGCCGGAAACGAAGATTACTACTTTCCCGCCGATTTTTACGGCGAAAGCAGCACTGAAAATTTTGTGCGGTTATGCGTAAAAAGCAATCACCTTGACCGCGTGCTTATCGACCAGTGGAGCGATGGACAGCAGTACATCTATATTCACAATATTCTCCACTTCTGGTACGGTATGCGCCACGAAGAAGCGGATGAACTCCTTAAAATGTGTAATACCCGTGTTCCTGTCGCGCAGCTGTTCTCTGTCACGGAAAACGGTGTTACCCAGCATTTCTATGCTCCGGAACTCGACCGCACGGAGATAATCAGGCGCGTCCTCAAATCCGATGATATACCCTTTACTCTCCGCTGTCTGGGTAAGCTTATGACTAAAGAGGAATACGACAATACTCTGAACGGCACATCATGGACGCGCTCCCTTGAATTTGACATGGACAAGCAGGTAATGAATGACGTTGAAGTGCTGATGTATGAGGACACCGGTCCGCAGAGATCCGTAACTCCACACAAATTTTCAAGCCTGCCCGCGAACTACGATACAATGTATTATGCCCGTATCGAGCCGCCGGAGCTTAACGGCGAGAGCGTAATAATGCCGAACGAACACGATGGCGAATGGCAGATAGTAGACGCGCGGTTCCTGCTTTCCGAAAAGCCGCTGTACCTCTTGGAGAGTCTTAATTACGGCTTATCGGACAGCGTGAGATACTGCCTTGTCGATAACGAGGAGAACCTCATTGCCGACGACATACGCAGCATTGACGAATTCATCGGTGAAAACTACGAAAGAATGATACGCGTAAGCTACGATACTGCTAGCCGCATGGTGCAGTCCGGCTATGATGTGCTCGGACCGGACGGCAAACCTGCCAAGGGATATCCTCTGCCCATCGGCGAGAACTATATGTACTCCGCAAAGCCGAAAGACATTTTCAAGTGCCTCGGAATTACAAAGGAAAGACCGTATCGCGGCGTGTTTGTAAAGGAACACCCGAAAAATCCGGTCATGTTCACAGTCGCGGAGCTTTTTCAGAACAACTGCTGCAACGCTTTTGTGCTTCCAGGTCGAGTTACCGACCTTGAGCAGCTAAAAAAAGGAGATACCCTTGACCGCTTTTTCAGCCTGACCGGTAACGACCGGGAGTTGGTACAGGCTTATTTCAGGGTATACTGTTGGGGCCTTGGCTATTTAAAGGCAGCCGAACCGACCGCAGAACAGCTTAAATTCATCAATAATAATCTTCAAGAAGTCAAATGGGAGCCGGACGTGTTCCTCATCGACGATTTGAGCAGTCAGTTCACCCCTAATGCGTTGATCCACGACAACAGCGAGAATATTACTCTTGACGGATACGAAGATACTTACCATGTTATCAACTCTGATATTATCGAGTATGAGCAGGTGTACCTCCTTGAAAGTGAAACCCGCGGCGAGGATGTTCCGCACATCGTCATCAACGCCCACGGAGAGGTACGCGCAGACGATATGTATTCCCTTAAAGAATATAAGCAGGCTATCGACAATCTTGAAATCGAGATCGAACGATAACCGCGGAAAGGAGCAATTATGCAGATAGCCATTGCACTAATAACACTTTTAGCCTGCGGCGGATTTCTCTGGTGGTTCAAGCGCGACCAGAACAAAAGCAAGCTCAGCACCGCTGACGAGGAAGAAGAACGCGCACTCGCAGCCAGAGCCACCGCACAGGAATTTGTCAACGCCCGTGATGTGGGCGAAAACTGCCTTTACACCAGCGATGACAATATCATGGCAGCCATAAAACTCGACGGCTTGTCCATTGAGCTGTACAGCTTTGCGGAACAGGAGATAATTAAAAACAACCTTTCTGCGCGGCTGTCCTCGATACGCTACCCGTACAAATATATCGCTGTATCCCGTCCTGCTGATATTTCTCTTGCGCTTCAGGAATACGGCGACTTATATTCGCAGGCGGTAGGCGGCAGAAAAAAACTGCTTAAATCCGATATAGACGAAATCGTTGATATGGTCGTATCCGGAGAAACTCTTGAACGGCAGTATTACATAGTTTTGTGGAACTCCATCAGGCGCGAGGATGAACGCACTATCACCGCCAGAGCCGAAGAACTTGCACGGATATTCAGCGAAAACCGCGTTAAGGGTACCGTACTTGACAAGCGCGGATTCGTGAGGATGTGCAACCTCGTCAACATTCCCGCTTACGCCCACATAGAAAGCATGGATTTTGAGGAAAATCTCGCGGTACTAAAACAAAGATAAAGGAGAACGTCATGTCATTTTTCAAGAAGAAAGAACCCGCAAAGCCACAGTTTGAACAGAACAACGTCAACACAGCATTGCAGGCTGCGATAACTCCGATAGGACTGGAATTTAAGCGGAATGAATTCCTGCTCGGCGAGAATTACTGCCGAATTTACGGAATAATCGGCTATCCCGCCGAGGTGGACTACGGGTGGTACGCTAAGCTGACGAACATTCCCGGCACTATCGTCACGATAAACTCGCAGCCCCTTGATAACGGCGCAATGCTCCCGACAATGGCGAAGAACATCAATACTGCAAGAGGTATTGAGCTTTCCACAAAGGACGCGATAGAGCGTCAGCGTGCAAAGAAAACCGCCGACGATCAGGAGAAAATGATACAGGACATGGATCAGCGCAACGAAAGCCTAGGTTCATTCTCCACGCTGATAATGGTGCTTTCGCAGAATGAACAGGATTTCCGCGACCGCTGCACAAGGGTCGTATCCCTGGCAAATTCGATGGGCTGCCGTATCCGTGCGATACCCAATCTGCAAAAAGAAGCCTATCAGCACCTCTGCCCGACCTACCCGCCTAATGAGCGTATCAACGAAATCACCCGCAGAGCCTTTCCGATTTCATCGTTCGTCGGAGGATTTCCGTTTGCGTCCTCCGGTTTTAACGATGGGACAGGCTTTTATCTCGGAAAGGACAGCGGAGGAGGAATAATTCTACTTGACCTCTGGAAACGCGAAAAGAGCCGCACAAACTCCAACATCACGATAATCGGCGGCACCGGCACAGGTAAATCCACCGCCACGAAGCACATTGCAGCCTCCGAATATGCCCGCGGAACGAAGGTGATCATAATCGACCCGGAGGGCGAGTACAAGGAAATGTGCCGCAACGAGTACATGGAGGGCGACTGGATAGACGTTGCCGGCGGCAGGGGCGGTCTTATCAATCCGTTGCAGGTGCGCCCTGCACCGAGGGACGATGACGATAATTCCGACGACGGAATAGGCGACCTTGCGATACACCTCAAAACCCTTGAAACCTTTTTCCGGCTGTACATTCCCACTATGGACGACCGCCTGCGCGCACTGCTGAACAAGTCGCTTGTTGAACTGTACGCACGCTTTGGAATTACATGGAACACAGATATCCGCGCTTTTCCGAACAACAGATTTCCGACGATCGGCGACCTCTACAAACTCATTTCCGAAAAATGCGTGAATGACAGGAACAATTCCGATTACTATGAGGATTTGAAAACCTACCTCGAAAGCGCCGCCAACGGAGCCGACCACGGTCTTTGGAACGGTTACACTACGATAAATCCGCAGAGCAGCTTTGTTGTCCTCGACACGAAATCCCTTGTCCAGATGTCGGGCGCGGTACTCGCGGCGCAGTATTTCAATATTCTGTCGTGGTGCTGGGAGCAGATAACCCGCGACCCCACCGAGCGCATAATGCTTGTAGCGGACGAGTGCTGGACGATGATTGACCCACAGGTCCCGCAGTCGCTTGAATTCCTACGGAATGCGGAAAAGCGCGCCAGAAAATACGAGGGCAGTATCGTAGTGGCAACGCAGTCGATAACGGACTTCCTCGACCCTTCGATACGGCTTTACGGACAGGCTGTCCTTGATCTGCCGTCATTCAAGCTGCTTTTCGGCGTTGACGGCGATTCTCTCCGCGAAACACAGAATGTATTCAGTCTTAACGAGGCGCAGTATGAACTCCTTGCCGCAAAGCAGCGCGGGATTGCGCTGATGAAAGTCGGCTCTCAGGCGGTCAAGGTTAAGTTTGAATTCAGCGATAAGCGCCTTGCGTTGTTCGGAAAGGGCGGCGGAAGATGATTTCCATTTCTGTTATCATCACCGCAATTCCCGTATCGTTCGCCATACTGCTCTTATTGTTGGGCGATGGGCTTTAATAATACCGGCAGGCTTCACCGTCTGTCGGAATATGTGCGTATTCGGCTAACGACTTGATATTCGCTACCAAAACGGAGGTTATTATGGCAGTAAATCCGAAAATAATAATGATGGTCGCGGATACCTTATCCACCGAAAAAGGACGTAACACGGCACTGAAAATAGTAATGGTGATTCTCGGTCTGATAATGATGATATTCACGGTATTTGCGGGAATTATCAGCGGTCTGCTTGATGTAGTGGAAACCACCGACCTGCAAAACCACTGGCAGTACATCAAGAGCAATTTGAGCGATATATTCAGAGGAATGGAAACCGAAATCGATGACGATGTGAGAGCAGAAGTCTATAATTTCATGCCGGATTTCTCAATAAATCTATCCAAAGCCGCGATAAACAGCGAATTTGACGGCAGCTCACTTATTCTCTATGACAGCGAGGAAATAGAAAGCGCCAAAGCTGTCATGCTGCAATATGCGGAGGAACTCCGTTCGATCGGCACGGAAAGCGAATTCCAGCAGTACATAACCGCATTTGATGATACAGATATTTCTTTTTCAGACATCACCGATGTTCATTTCAAGGACGATACCGAGCTTAACAAAATCTCCGATTATAAGGACGGAATTAAGCATTTTCTGTACACCCGCGCTATGGAAGCAATGCCTAAATACGAATATCTCTATGAAGAAACAGTCACCGAGGACGAACGTCCCTGCACTATCCAGACGCTCAATGTCACAGATTCAGCCGGAAATGAACAGAGCGTTGAATACATCTGTATTGGCGGCGGCACGATTTATCTGCCGCGCTTTATCGCTTTGTATAATGTCCGGCAAATGCGGGAGTATCTGATAAGTACGCAGAATGAATCCCCAGCAACGGAAAGCCTTGACGCGCAGCTTGCCGAGGCAGTCGGGAATATCCCGGAAACTGCGGAGGAAGCCGAGGAATACATACAAAGCGCATGGAGCGGAATTATCGACGGTCACGGTGCGCTAAAGCTCAATATCTTTGAGGTGTCTAATCTGACTGCGCTTATGGAAAACTCCGTTTATGACGGCAGCGTAACCATCACCACCGAGCGCACCGACAACAAGCTCTCAATAACTCTGGAATCTCCCGCCGAAGATACATGGGTGGAGATTTTTGATATTGACGAATCCCTTGCGGAGTATGTGGAGGAAGCGCAGAGCGCAGTCGAGCTTGCTCTCCGTGATGCGGATATTCCGGAAAGCGAATGGACACTGAGCCTTGACGGAATGGTGCAGGCGGCGCTGTTCGTATATTTCGAGGGGTTCTTTGAACTCCCGGTAGATCGTTCGGAAATTGCCGCGGGAACAAACGGCACCATTACCCTGTTTGTGGAGTATAGCTGTCTGTCAAGCCTTGACGGAATATCTGAGGAACATGATATCGGTAAGGATCTGTTCGACATTTCGGACGGCAGTATCCGCATAGGTTACAGCCATGCCGGAACGACTGATACACGCCGGGATTTCATAATCGGCACGAACACCTATTATCACTCATTTCCCGTTAGCGAGGAAATCCCCCATGTAACGATAAAGACCAGCTTCATGAGCGGAGAGGTGTCGCAGCCGCAGTATTCCTCATCGCACTACTACCGGGGGCTCAGCGCCGCTGACCTTGGTGTTGAGGTAAATCCGCGGTTGTGGTTCAAGGGGTTCAGGTCGAATGTTGATGATGAGCTGTTCAGGACTATTGCGGCGGTGGAGCCGTAAAGATAGAAACTACCCCGTATGGTAACGGGGTAGTCTATTCTTAATCTGCGCGACAAACGGGAATTTGCGGGGTACCCCCGCCGTCAGTACGGATGTATGTGCATTTTTTGCGGCAGGTGTCACACGCACGATATGCGACCGACAAATAAGAAGATGAAAGTCAAATAATTATTAAATCCATAATTCCATTTCTCCGGAATCACAAAAACCGAACTTTTCATATAAATGCTTTCCTGCTGCCGATGGTTTAAGTTTTATGTTATGAACACCCTTACCCATAATCCATTTCAGCAGTTCTTCAATTATTCTTGATGAATAACCGTTTCTCCTTTTTTCAGGAATACAATATACATC
>JAGAJA010000075.1 GCA_017829075.1 Oscillospiraceae bacterium
AGTTTTACTACCCTCTAAAATAACACTACTCTCAAACACCCGGCAGGCTAGCGCGTTCTGCGGGGTAGTTTTACTACCCTCTAAAATAACACTACTCTCAAACGCACAAGCCGGAAACCAGCTTCAGAAGTCGGTTTTACTACCCTCTAAAATAACACTACTCTCAAACGCTCGGAGTTCTTCAATCTTCGGAAATCCGGTTTTACTACCCTCTAAAATAACACTACTCTCAAACTCGCGTACACTCGATACTCTGATTGGCGGGGTTTTACTACCCTCTAAAATAACACTACTCTCAAACAAAAAAGTCAAGTGGATTCGTTGGAAGTCCGTTTTACTACCCTCTAAAATAACACTACTCTCAAACCTCAAATTTGGGAAAAGCACCACTATATGCCGCACATTTCAAAGGGTATTTGTGCAAAACCAACAAATATCGAACATGTAGTCCGGACATTTGTTTTGTACTATTTTAGCACAAAAAGCTGATTCTGTCAATCAGAACACGCAGAAATCACTGTCAATAGTCATTCTATTAACCAGTTCACCGGAATAACCGGAGATATTTTCAAACATAAGTAAAGTCAGCTTATGCGAAGTAACTGTATGAAAAAACAGTTCTGCTTCTTCTTCACTAAGAAAATTGAGTAGACCGACCGTAACGAATAGTCGTCTGCCGTCCAGTTCATACGAATTTATGAAATAATTTATCAGTTTATCAGAAAGTCTGTCGCTGTTGCAGCTGAATCTCAGTTCGCAGCACTTGAACAGCGCTTTCAGCTCCGTCTGTACATCATATTCCGTATCGCTTTCAAGCATTGAGCAGGCCGATGACAAATAATCCGAGAGAGCCTCCCGTAACTTTAATGTTCTGTCAAATAATTCGCCAGCACATATATCTTCAAGTTTTGAATACAGCTTTGTTATCAGTCGTTTCGGATTGCTGTCAAACGGAATATAATCTGTGACCAGATCGGTTACCTTGCTCATGTTCAGCACAGTGTTGTTTTCAGACAGAACAAATCCGCCATCGTGCCCGCTGCACTGCGCTGAGAACTCATTCATCAGCTTATAGTACAGCGCGCCCTGCTCAATTGATATCAGATTTACACGGTCGCATTCCAGCGTAAACGGCGAAAACAGATCGGCATACACCAGCTTCACAAAAACACCACCCTCTCGTCCGAGTCCACCATATCTGTTGCAAATTCGCCTGTGATGAGTTCCATACGTTCAAACTGCTTTTCGGTTATCATCAGCGACATAACAAGACCCTTTTCAGGTTTCTCGCGTTTTATGCTGTCAAGTACCTGCTCAGCCATCGTTTTATTGAGCACCATACGGCAATAAACAGATTCTTGAAGCATTATGAATCCCTTTTTCAGCATGGCTTTTCTGAAATGGCGGTAAGCCCGCCGGTCATCTGATGAGATCACCGGCAGGTCAAATAATACAAGTATTCGCATAAATCTGTAACTCATTTCTCATCTCCACAGAACCTGAAAAACTTTATCAGCGAGCTGTCACTGCTGTTCAGGGCGTCGAAAACGCTCCGGCAATAAATTTTTATCGCGTTCTGCAAAAACTGCTCCTGACCGGCAATTATTACCTGTGTTTCAAAAAGCCTGATCAGTTCATGCTTTTGTTCCGTGCCGAATATCGCGTATTTTTTCTTGACAACCAGCCGGTCAACGATTATTCTGAACGGCTCCATCAGGTCACTGCTCAGATTATAATAATTGAACATATTATCATGAAAAAGCCCTAACTGGGTAAGATAACCGCAGGCGCAGACCTCTCTGTTTACCGCACTCAGAATAAGGCTGTACCCATAGTTCAGCGCAGCGTTCATGCTGTTGTCATTGTTTCGCGAGAAGCATTGACCGAACAGCGCGTTAAAATATACCTTTGCCGCATGGCCCTCGCGGTTGGTTTCATCGTTAAGTTCCATCTCCGAAATGTATCCGTTGAGCATCTCAGCCTCTTTGTCATATCCGAGCATTTTCAGATGAAGACTCTGATTCCTTATCTTTTCGCTGACGATCGCAGTCCATATGAACGCTTTAGTTTCGCTGCTCCAGCCGATTTGAGTGCGTATCTTGGCTGAACAGTCATGCGAGCCATATAATGGCGTCATCTCTGCGCATGGGGTATATTTTTCATCGCAGAACACCAGACGTATCTTCCGCCTGGTGATCTCGCTTATAAGACAGCCCGTTATGGACACAGCGGTACTCTCGACGAGTATCATTGATACCTCGTCGAGATTCACCCTTTTGACATCATCGCTGCGTATGACCATGCACCCCATTTTCAGGTCCAGCTTACAGCGCGATGATATTACCACTGTTCTCCAGCTCATAATGTAAGCAGATTCGGGGACGCTTTTTCATATAGTCCCGCTGGAGACTGGTCTATTATGCGGATAGACTGAATGTCCTTCACCTTTGACATTACACAATTTATCTTCATTCTTGCAGAATTTGCGGAGCCTCCTATCAGCTTCAGATCGCATGCTGATGCACGACCAGTCTTGAATACGCTCACCATGCTGACAAGAGCCTTGACCTGTTCGTTATCGTCAAGACTTTCAAATTTCGAACGCCCGTTAACAAATGTTTTCCCAACGTCAGATAATTTGATGTTGAAAGGCTTGGAATTTATCTTTTCGCAAAGCAGATCATATAGCCTGAGATTCTGTTCTCTGGATATTTTATCGTGCTTTTCACTGATATAATACTTTGTCCGCACTTTCTCACAATTTGATATTTTATCGTTGACGGCATGTAATTTCTTTAAATAATCTTCATCAACAGCGCTTACCAGAAGCGGATCTGCAAGAGTGATCCCAAAATAACCGCCATCATATTTGGATATGTTCGCCCTGAGCCCGTCAAAATCAAACAGCGTTTTAACTTTGATTATCCGGCTGCCGAGCGGGAACTCAACAGATCTGAATACATCGCCATCTTTCAGCGACACGACATTGCTGACCTTTCCAAGCGCGTATTCCTCTGCGAATGCAGCGTCATGCTCGAAGCGCTGCGAATACATCAGCTCCACCGGAATTATAACAACGCCGGACGTCTTTTCAGACCGATACCTGACAAGCGAGAAGAATGCAACCGCCGTTTTATTGTACCCTCCGTATTTTTCAATAGGAAGCGTTTTTTTGCGCGGTGTCTGACCATGTTCCTTTTTCAGAGGCTGCTGATCAAAGAAGCCTCCCTTTCGTCTGTATGAGTAACGGACATATCTTATATTGTTCTTTGACATCTGCTTCTTCACAGCGTCAAGCCAGCTTCCGTCGCCTACCCATGCCGTTTCGCCGTTTCTTATCACATCATGGGACAGAAGTGTTTCAATTTTCAGATTGAACACCTCTTTTTTGCCGCGATATTCCTTTACGAAGTTCAGAGGATCGCTCGTGAATTTAACGTGGTAGATGTTGCCCATGACAATGTTCAGATATGCGTCCTTGGCATGGTGAAGATCATTCAGTTCGCGACACTTTAGCAGGTTGTACTTATTTCGGAATTCCGACGCTAATCCTGCCTTTACATACACTATCTCGCTTTCGGGAAATTCCTCTTTCAGCAGCGCCGCCACAGCCTTGGTAGACTGCCGCGTTTCAACCATCTGCCTGCTGATAAATCCAGCCAGTTCATCATCAGAAAACGGAGTTGAACGGGTAAGCCGCTTGAATTTTGTGTCACCCATAAGTCCGATGTTATGCAGCTTTTCCCATAAGCCGTGCCTGTCACTCTGAATGCCCGAAGCAATCGGATAATTATCTCCCTTGGCCGCATTCAGCGTCGAAAGCACCAGCACCTTGTTCTCAATGCTGTCGTCCTTTACCATGCACCGAGGGAAAATGTGGTCAACATTATAGGTCTCCCCGGGAAGCTGCTCAATATCAATGCTCTGACCGGAGTACATGCACCTGCCGAGCTGAATAAAATAGAGATACAGTTTTTCGCTGCGGAGTTCATCGTCAGATTTCTTTTCAAGCAGTTCTCGGAGTGCCGCAGTGTCATCGTTCAGCTTCTTATAATATTCCAGTATGTGATCCCGGCGGGATTGAGTGCGTTTCCCCTTTTTTTGCGGATTTGTCAGGTCGCGCGCCATCTCAATGAAAATACGGTCGGGAGCCTTACGCACGGCTCTGCTGTATTCTCTCACCATTTCCACTGCACGCTTTATCGGACGTCTGACTGCGCTCGGAATGTACATTTCGCGCAGTCGCTCGTCAAGCTTGAGCGGATGCTGAGAATAATATTCCCGGTTCATGCTTTCGATCAGACTGCTATAATTGTAATTCTGCGAGAGGAGTTCCATCAGATTCTTGTTGGTTTCCCACATCATCGTGATAATATTGGGGTGAAGCTCTTCGCCTGTCGCAGGGTCTATATCCGGGATCTCAGTCAGAAATGTTCGGGAAAGCCTGCCAAAATCAGCGTATTTTAAGCCGCTGATATACTTTATGTCAGCCGCAGTCAGTTCGAATTTCTCCAGCCACGCCCGGAATCTGTCGGTGTCGGTAGTACAAGCCATGCGCTCGATTATCTCCTCTGTGTCAGCCTCGCTCAGCATGCCGGACGCCATCATCTTTTTAAATCCGTTCCATGATTTCAGCGACGACTTAACAGTGATATCGAGCCCCTCAAGCCTGGATTCCGGCTTCATGTAACCCTCTGATACAAGCAGATCCTTTATATCGCGTACCGATACTCTTTTCCGCTTCTCGAAAAGTTCCGTGTAGATCTTCTGCTTTGCCTCCACCGGAAAATTCTCGCGTTTTCCGTCTATCCCTATATTGTTGATTTCATTCAGCACCATGAACTTACTGTACAGCAGAGAATTTTTCGGCAGAACGTCTTCGCCCGCAACATAAGTGCATTTGCAGGTCATTCTTTTGATGAACTCGTCCTCGCAGCGGTCCCTGTCAACCAGGTCGTCAAAGTTCCAGGGCAGTATTCTACCCTCACCCTTGCGCACGATCCACGCGTTGTCGTTTTCATTTTTCTTCACCAGCGGTCCCACATAATATGGTACTCTGAATGTCATCAGCCGGAGTATTTTGCTGGCAGTACTGCCGTATTTATCGGCGGCATTAAGCTGTGGAATGTAGTTAGCCGCGTTTTCGAGTATCTTTTTCAGCTCGGTATAATAAAGCTGATACGGGATAACACGGTTATCAGAGTTCACCTGGCGCGGACAAAGAGTGTGCTCCGCAATTTCCCTGAGCACTCTCTCGCACTCGATATCGCCGGGCTCAGGCTTAACATTTTTCAGCTTGGACCTCAGATAATCGCAGAATTCCTCCTGATCGCAGCGCTTCATATCGGCGGTATTCTTAACGGATTTCATATTTCCGGAATAGCTTGTGTAATTACCCTTTTCGCACGTTTTGAATATTTTCTTATACTGTTCCTGACAGTAATGGCGCACGACCCTGCGAAGTGCGGCAAGGTCGCTGCCGTGCTTTTCATATACCCTTACCTTTGCCTCGGACAACGAGCCGCTGCCAGCAAGCACGCCGGTCAGCAGCGACCAGTCATAGATATTCTTCGCGGCGGCGATAAGTCCGAAATCATCGCCGAGGCTTTCGCGAAGCTCAGGCTCCTTTTCATCGAACGACGCGTCCGAAAGACGTATTTTGTTGTTTTCCAGATCCTGATATTCTTCGTTCATGAACAGCTTGGAGATCTCAATAACTCCGCCGGAAACCAGCTTTACAAGTTCGTTAACATCAATAGCGTCATCTATCGCGGGCTTGGGTTTCCTTCCGCCGAAATACACCGAATAAAACACAGCAGGACGATTCCTGATACTCTTTTCATCGGTGAGGATCTTTCCGAATTTTTCAGCGGAATCGCCAAACGGAAATACAATATCATTATCCCTGAACCAGTCAGCAAACTCTTTGAACACCTTCCCGATATCCAGGACATCGCTTATTTTGTCCTTGTCCGCTTCATTCAGGAAGTGCCCGCGGTGAGTCAGAATATAAGAGCACGCTATGAAAACCAGTCTCGGATCATGCGGCGACGGATCGTTCATCAGTTCGGAAATAAGGTGATGAATAGTCGGATAATCCCTATGGAACTGCTTGTCCGTGTAACCTTCATCGCTGAAATATGTGTACCTGCTTCCCGTGGTTTTGTCGTCAGACCACAGTGCGCTCTCGCGGATCCTCTTAAAGAAATCAGGGTCCTTGTCAACTATCGCAGGAGCCATCAGTTCAATAAGAAGATCTCTCCGCTGCTGGCGGCGGTCGAGACGGCGGCGCGCCACCCTGAAGCCCCGGCAGTCGGCGGACTGATTAGCACTGTCAAATACAGCCGACGCCCACATAGCGTTTCCCTTGAACTTCAGCACGCGGTAATTCTCATCGGTCTGAGCAATTCCGACCGAATTTGTTCCGATGTCAATGCCAATATAGTTTTTACCCATCAAAAGCGCTCCTCCCATCGACAAAATGTCACTTTAATACAACGATTATAACACATAGTTTTAATCGTGTCAACCCTATATTGTTAATTGTGCCAAATTCAGCGCATTTTAAATTCTTTCTGAAATTTTTAATAAAAACACTTGACAAACATCAAATTATGTGCTATATTATAGATACAGGTTTTACTACCCTGTAAAATAACACTAGAGTTCAAATAAAAATTATTTCAAATCATCCGGCAATTCCGGAAGTACAGCGTGTACATAATAAGCCCTTCTTTTCGGAAGGGTTTTTTTATTATATGGTAGGTTTTATGACAAGCTGTGACAGATCTGAAAAATGCTTAGCAGGCTTCCATTCCAGTTCATACCCGTATAATTGCATCATTATCGACGCACTTAATTGTTTATATTGCGATATAATTAAAGAAGAGGGTGCGCCGGTAAGGTGCTGATAAAACAGTTCGGAGAATGACCGGTCCCGATAAAGCGAAGCAAGCAGTTGGTACACAGCCTTGTAGCCGAAGCCGAGAGGTGAAGTTTAAGCGTAGGCAGTGGAGTACGAGAGCCGCAATGCGAAAGCTTGAAGCGATACAGCCCCGTAAGTTATACAGAGCGAAAGCCGATACCTTCCTCGAGGTCGCAGGCAGTAACACGGCAGTCGACAGGCGAGAAAGCCGTGGGTTTTGTCGGGGGCAGAGAGCGTACAAGGGATAATCAGCATACCCGGGAGGTCTGACAGGTTCCGAAAGGTAAGGGGAATACATAAAGAAAACAGTTTTAATCAAAATTTTGGTATCAGTGGTAACAGTGGTCGGAATAGTGCTGATACTTCATGCAAACTTGTTGTTTCCGTGGCAGTGGACGGCTCAAAAAAACAAACTGGCTGTTTTGGAATATGTTGATTCTACATATTCCGACACAATATTCATACGTGCATACTATAATCCAATAAATGGCCTATGTGCGGTGTTGCCTTAGAATAATGTTTGCCGAACAGAAGCAGTCTGGCGGTGTATTGTATGGCAAAGGAGGTTTTGGCGATGGTACATCACGATAAGATATCATATGCGAAATTACCAGGGAAGCGGTTTAGCTGGAGGAGTCTAGTCATTTGTTTTGCGGTTCTTGTTGTATCAGGCTTAGTTGTACTGGATCATTTGTTTCCGCCGCTGTGGTGGCAATTTGAAGCCCAGGCAAATAAAAAAGCAATTATAGAGTACGCAGACGTTAATTATCCTGATGCGGAAATAGTTGATTATAATTTCGAATCCGCGGGACTAAATCCGGTCGGCTCCAAAATTGATTCGATACATTTCAGATGGGAAGAGGTTGATTTCTCCGTCTTAGCGGAGAAAGGGAAGGTCATCAGGGACAACTACTGGTCCGGAGTTGCCTATAATGAAGCGTATGATAGGCTGGTCGCTCCTTTTTTTGAACCCAGAAGCATCAATATCGGCTGTGAGATATATGCGTCCGAATTAGCGGCTTTTTTAAGCGGCGATCCTGACAATGACATATCGGATTTTTCCGGCTATGGAACACAGGTGATAATTCGCTCGGACTATATAGATGGAGAAGCCGCGCTTAAGGGTCTCGGCTGGGTTTATGACTATTATCTGTTCTGTAAAAACAGCTTCACTTTTCCGGATTATAGAGTCACTCTGATTTTTCCCTCAAAGGGTGGAGATCACTATATTCATTTTACTCAGGATTCAAATTTTGATAGTGAAGATGATTTCTATTCATCTATTTTGTTCGCGTAGGTCAGCAAGATATAAAAAATGAGGGGGATACATGAAGAAAACAGTTTTAATCAAAATTTTGTTATCAGTGGTATCAGTGGTCGGAATAGTGCTTATACTTCACGCAAACTTGTTGTTTCCGTGGCAGTGGACGGCTAGAAAAAACAAGCTGGCTGTTTTGGAATATGTTGATTCTACATATTCCGACGCCAATTTCATACGCGCATACTATAATTCGACCAAAATCGCGGGCGCGGGACATGACCAATTTGTTTTTGAGAGAAACGGAATAAGATTTTCTGTTTATGCCGATCATGGTCGGGTTGCAACTGATTTTTACTGGTATGCATTTGCGGAACATCAGCTTTATAACGCTTATATCAAGCCGTTTACAACGCCAAGAAACATCAAGGCGGAATTTAGTTATTCTGTTTCCGACTTGAGAAATTTTTTCGAAAACAACCCTGATGCAGATATTTCACAGTTTGACGGCAGCATTGGATTAACAATCTACGATAACAAATGCGATGACCCCAGGTCTTTAGGCTGGTTGTACGATTTTTATTGCTATTGCAAAGAGAGCTTTCCGTTTTCAAGCTACACCGTTACCATGATATGTTTGGAGAGCAGCTTAACATTTTCAAATATAAGTCAATTTGAAAATGAAGATGCATTTTACAACAATTTCAAATAAAACTTTAGCTCATAACATATGAGTGCAAAAGGGCATCCAACCCCAAACGTCTTATCTGCGCAACGGCTATTGCCGATCTCGGTAATACTGACAATAGCTATGGTACTAGGCATAAGCATGGAGATATTCGCTGCATACACTGGTGAAAAGGCTCAGGCTTACAAGAGTGCAGATTGTACAATAACCTACAGTATGGCAAACGGATGAATCGGAAATCCCCATGTTAATGATGGTGCGCACTGCACATTTTGGCTCACATGAGGTTTTTAGAGGTGACCTTAAATATTCGACAAATCGGATGTTGAACAGACGCGACCAGAAAGGCAGATTCAGATACGAAAAGTATCTGAGAGTGTGGAATTACTATGTCGCTTAGCCTCATCTGACGACCAATATATGGGACTGGGGTCAAACGACTGTTTGAAGAGCCGTATGCGGGAAATCCGCACGTACGGTTCCGTGAGGGGCAGTAGACAAGCCTTTCACTGTATTTATTTGAAAGGAGTGTCGAGACTGTCTACTCGACTGATAATATGGATAAAAAAACTTACAAGCTCATCGGATCGGACGGTAAAATATACATTTCCGATCAGCCTGGTACGCTCGGCGGAAATAAAAAGCTAAAAATATACGGCAGGCTGGATTGTCCGTCTGCGTTACGGTACCTGGCAAAAGGTCAGTATGCTGAACACCGGGTGTTTTTCAAGGACGAAGCAACTGCGAAAGCCGCTGGATATCGTCCGTGCGGGGTATGCATGAAAGAAGCATATAAGCTCTGGAAAGAAGAGAATGGAGGAAGTAAATGAAAACACTTAATTACATAGGTAAGGACGGAGTTATAATACGCATCGAAGACGGCGGCGAGGTTCAGGAGATCAGATTTTCCGATATTGAGAAATACTGGGACTAAGCCAATGAAGACGACTTTGAGGGCGGCAGCGCCAGAATTATAGGCGGAATCGTATTTTTTACAATGCTCACTGCAGGCGGTCAGGGCGGAATAATTGTCGGCTGGGATCTTGAGAAAAACAGCGTTGTTCATATTTCAAACGGAGAGTTCTGCAAAGATTTTGCTCTCTATAATGATATGGTCTACTCGCTCTGCGAAGCATGCGATTTTAGCTGCGCTGCTCATTTTGTTATCTTCCGCGTTCCATTCGGCACAATGAATATTAAAGAATCAGGAACACGGCTTTACTGTGAATCACCATGCAGGATAACCGGAAATCCGGCACTTGAAGTCAGCAAAAAAGGAATACAGGTTATCTCTGAAGACAAGGAATACACGTTTGCCTCTTCCGCTGAGGGCGCACGAATTTCTCCGGCTGCCAGGTTCGAAAAGTATTATGATCCTAGTGCAATGGCTGACCATTCAATGAGCGGCATGCTGCTATAATACTTTAGCGCTGAGGCTGAATGAATCCGGATATTTAAGGGGCAGCGCCTTATGCATTCGCTCATGCTTGTTTACTTCCGACGGCTTGCGGCGAAAAAAGCTGCCGCTTCATTCAGAAAGGTCCTTTACTCCTGACGCCGTTTAGCTTTACTGACTGCTCCTTATAATTCCTGCCGTATTTCTTTGCTTCTGACACTTCCTTCACCTTGCTGATTTTTTGTTTACCGCTCTTGACAAGCTGTGGGTTAGTGTGGTGTAATTAAAATGACTGGTATCGAAACTTAGTCATTTAGAGCAGGAGGGAACGATAATGCCCGTAATTTTCAGCTAGAAAAAACGCCAAGATATAAGCCGGCAGATAAAGGAAGCGGCGCTCCGGCTGTTCAAGACGAAAGGAATACGCAAAACAACGGTCGCCGAACTTGCGGAGAGCGTCGGGATTGCCAAAGGCACCTTTTACAACTTCTATGCGACAAAGGGTCAGCTTGTGGCTGAAATAATGGAAGACTTCGACGCTGCGTCAGAGCGGGAACTGAGAAACAAAATCGGCGGCAGGGATAAAATACCGATAGCGGATTTCTACAAGTACTATGTGGAACTGTTTCGTCCGGACACGGCGTTCTCGTTCCATTTCACGCCGGACGACATAACGGCAATGCAGGAGATGGAGGAGACCCGGAGTTTTTTCTCCCAGGAACACGCCGTAAAGACCACAAAGCTTGTGCTGGAATATGTGGACGGCGTGCGCGAGGACGTGGACTACGCTTACATCGCAAACTTCGCGAAGCTTGTAAACCTTGCGATAGAGAACCGTGGCGCATTCTGTCAGGAAGCGTTCGAGAAGAACCTCAGTACGATATTCAACGTGATGTTCGACTACCTCAGCAGAAACACGGATAACGGGAAAGTAACGTGCTGAAATGTATCTTTAGATGAAAGATGTTGTAAAGAAATACGGCGAGGGAGGAAACACTATCTACGCGCTGGATCACGCCTCGCTGGAACTTGAAAAGGGAGAGATATGCGTTATCCTCGGTTCCTCCGGTTCGGGAAAATATCTTACGGCGAAACGACTGTCCGGCTGTTCGCAGAAACGCAGAAGACGAACAAGGCGGTCATTCTGGGGGGCGAGCCGCTCAGCTGCTACTCCGTGAAATACGCCGACCCGGGGCGGGAACCCGACTGCCGCGCTGCTGATTCCTCTGGAGGACTACCGCCGCAGCACCGAAAGCGCTCTGGACACCGCTCGGGCAGTCATTTCCATCGTGAAAGTCATCGGCGCGCTGATATGCATACTGGTAGTGATACTGCTTTCAGGAATGATAATCGAGGAGAACCGCCGCAGCATTTCTACGCTGGAAGTGCTCGGCTACCGCAGTCAGGAGATACGCCGGCTGGTACTGTCCCCGAATCACCTGCTGGTGGGATTTGCGCTGGGGATACCCCTCGGGCTTGCGCTCGCAGACATGATCGCCCGCGCAAACGCAGCCTCCGGCGGTGTAATGATGTCCATTTCGCTGACCGGAAAAACATTACTGATCAGCGCCGTTTTCATAGCGGCAGCCTACGCCCTGTCCCTTGCGCTTTCCGCGCGGAAGCTGAAAAAAGATAGACATGGTGGAATGCCTCAAGGAAGAGCGGAATAGCTTTTTAATTACCCCGGTTCAATATGCAAAACCGCCAGACACTGAGCCTGGCGGTCAATTCTTTGATTTAAGCGGAGCGACTGGTCATCAGGTCTGAGCGGCTCCGTCCACTGAAATCACGGTTCCGGTGACATAGCTGGAAAGGTCGCTTGCGAGGAACAGGAACACATTTGCGACTTCCTCCGGCTCGCCGATACGCCCCAGCGGTATCGGCGCGGAGATACGCTCCACGATCTCAGCAGGAAGCGCCGCGACCATATCCGTTCTAGTAACGCCCGGTGCGACTGCGTTGACGCGTATGCCGCTGCGCCCGAGTTCGCGCGCAAGGCTCTTTGTCATGCCGTTTACCGCAAACTTACTGGTCGGGTAGCCAACGCCGCTCGGCTGACCGTAAATGCTTACCATGGAGCTGGTGTTGATAATGCTTCCGCCTGATTCTCTCATATGCTCCGCAGCAGCCTTGCAGCCGTTGAACACCGCGGTAACGTTCAGATCCATGATCTTCTTGAACGCTTCCGGGTCGTACTGCGCCAGCGGTTCGCGCGCGGATATTCCTGCGTTGTTGACCATGATGTCAAGCCTGCCGAATTTCGCTGCGACTTCGTCCACTGCGTTCTTCACAGATGTGTAGTCGGTCAGGTCGGGCGCCATTCCTATGACTTCCCACGCGGGGTTTTCAGCTTTTAACTCCGCAAGTGCCTTGTCAACTGTTTCCTGACGGCTTCCGAAAAGAGCCACCTTTGCTCCGTTCTGCAGAAATACCTTTACTATCGCGAACCCTATTCCGCGTGTTCCGCCTGTCACGATAGCTGTTTTTCCTTTAAGCATATGAAATCTCCTCCTGTATTTATTCAGCGTCAGTCTGCTTACGCTTTAATATAATATTATCACATTTGCCGAATTTTGTCAACATGGTTTTCTCGATTTGTTCAAAATGTTCAAAAGTCGGGGAACTGACCAGGGAAGCGCTCTGGAACGAAAACAAATGGGTCGCCGATTATCGCAGATTAAGGGCTGTGTCGCATATATGAATCCCGCTCTCGTTGATATTCACGGGAGTTTTGCCATAGAAATATCCGCTTGACTTCTTTTATATTTTGTGGTATTATTTTTTATGGGATCATGCTGTGTCCCTTATATTTGATATCTTAGTTAGCTATATCTAACTTGACTTACAGGAGCTGCTTATGAAAAGAATATTTTTCAGCATAGAAAAGGACGGGTTCTACGGAACATATTATGAAAACCCGCATGGGTCGGACTGCACGGTGCTTGGATTATTCGGAGACGACCCCAACGACTATATGGCGAAGTGCGGAGTAAAGTGGCTGCATAAGAACGGCGTGAACGCGCTCTGCATGTCCCCGGGGAAAAAGAACTACAGCCACGTTAACATGCCGCTGGAGCGTTACGCGGCTGCCATTGCGTGGCTTAAAGCCCACGGAACAAGAAAGACAGGCATTATGGGAATGAGCACGGCGGGAATGGATTCAATTGTCGCGGCGTCGTATTTTCCGGATATAACGCTGACTTTCGGGCTTACGGCAAGCGACTTCATATGGCAGGGATTTGAGCAGGGCAAAAAGGACGGCTGCGGCGAATGGCCTGTCCCGGGGACTTCAACGCTTTCCTGGAAAGGCGAGCCTCTGCCGTATATGCCGTTTGTATATCAGCACCCGGAATACTGGAACAAGGTACAGGAGGAAACGAAAGGCTCGGGGGATTTCATGCGTTCTACATGCCTGTTTATTGATTCCGAAAAGGCAAGGGAGCATTCCGAAGATGAAATGATAAAAGTAGAGAATATCCACGGAAAGCTGTTCCTCATCGGTGCTGACGACGATTCCTTCTGGGAGGCGGGGAAGTACGTCCGCAGAATGGACGAGCGCCTGAAATCGCGTCCGCACAACTGCGAGTACGAAGCGCTTGCCTATGAGCACGGGACGCATTTTGTGCTTCCGGAGTCGCTGCTGCGCGCGGCGCTCCCGGTGGGACTGAAATTCGTGCTGCGGTTCGTTTTCAGGGCGGCGAAGGAATACCCGAATGAATGCGAGCAGACCCGAAAGGACATAGACCGACGGCTTTCCGCTGCGCTCAGGGAGTGGACGGCGGAATAATATCTGACATTGAATAAATGCATGGAGAAACGATATGGAGATAAAACAATTCGGAAATCAGAACGGAAAGAAAATAATGCTGCTTCACGGAAACCTGATGTGCTGGCGGCAGTTCGAGGATATAATCCCGCTGCTGGAAAAGGATTTCATGGTGTATGCGGTCAGCTTTGACGGATTCGACGGCACAGGCACGACTACCTACACAACGGCGCGGGGACAGGCAGATAAGCTGGCGGAATATGTCTGCGCGGAATGCGGCGGGCGGCTGGATATGCTTTTTGCGGAGTCCCTCGGGTGCGGCCCGGCGGTATTCCTGAAGTCCTCGCCAAAGGTGCAGGTAGACCACATGATACTCAGCGGACCGGAGTATCTCGACTTTGGAATTATGAACAAGCCGCTTCTGAAAATCATGCCGCAGAAGCAGTATAAGACTGCGCATGAAAAGTCTATGCCGGCGTGGGTGCTGAAATTCATGGGGCAGACGGAGCGGGGAATGCAGACCATGATGAGCCGCATTCCTGACAATATCAGCCTGGAGTCAGTCCGCGCCACATGGGAGGCGGGACTTTATCTCTACCGCAGCGATTTCCCCGTGCAGCCGGACGCAAACGTTGCCTGTTGGTACGGAGAGAAAGAGGGGCATATGAAAAAGGCAGTGCAGCGGCTGAAAAAGTCGTATCCGAAGCTAACGCTATGCTGTTTCAACGGATTCGGGCACGGCGACATCATCAACCACCCGGAACTTCTGGTGAAAAAGCTGAAATCCGAACTGTCGCGTAAATAATAATACGGCGGCGGAAATTCTGTCATCGGTGCAGAAAAATGATGGAGCAATCGTAAGACTGCTCCATTCTTTCTTTTGTGGGAATGTCGGGTCACATCGAGATGATGCCGAATGCGTTTGCGACCGAACTTATCAGGATAACTGCCGCGAAAATCGGGCACAGGTATTTTATCATGAAGTTGAATATCTTCTTTCGTTTGAAAGCGCCGTTTTCCCGGGTCATTTCCTCCTCGATCTTCCGGACGCCCATCACTCTGGATACCAGCAGGCATGTGGCGATAGCTGCTATCGGCATCATCACGGAGTTCGTAAGGAAGTCGAAGAAATCGAGAAACTGCATGCCGAGTATTCTTACTTCTCCGAGCGGTCCGTATCCCAGCGATGAGAGCGTTCCGAGCAGCACCATTATCCCGGTGATTATCAGCGTGGATTTCTTTCTGCTCCAGCCGAGTTCATCCTGGAATGTCGATACCGCGCTTTCAGTCAGGGCGATGGAGCTTGTCAGCGCGGCGCACAGCACAAGCAGGAAGAAAAGTATTCCGACGAAGCCGCCCATGCTCATATCCGCGAACACTTTCGGGATAGTTATGAACATCAGCGAGGGACCCGCTTTGAGGTTTTCGGTGTCGCCGCCGGAGAATGCGAACACGGCGGGAATTATCATCAGTCCTGCCATTATTGCGATGCCCGTGTCGAATATCTCAACGTTTTCAGTGGATTTTTCGATGGATACGTCCCTTTTCATGTAGGAGCCGAAGGTTATCAGTATTCCCATCGCGATGGACAGTGAGTAGAACATCTGTCCCATTGCCGAAACTACAGTCATCCAGGAAAAATTCGAAAAGTTAGGTATCAGAAAGTACTTTACGCCCTCCAGCGCCCCGGGGCGTGTGACTGAGAACACGGTTATCACTATCGACAGCACCACCAGCACGGGCATCATGAACTTTGAGACGCGTTCCACACCGTGCCTTACGCCGCCGAAAATTATGACTACAGTTAGCAATGTGAACGCGAGGAAGCAAAGTTCGGTGCTTCCGCCGCTGGATATGAACTCCCCGAAATAGCCGTCAGCCGCGAGCTGTTCGCCGTGCCCCATGACGTATTCCGCGAGGTATTTGATGACCCAGCCGCCGATGACTGAATAATACGGCACTATGAGGATAGGTATCACGGCGTTTATCCAGCCGCCGAGCGACAGCCATTTCGACTTGCCGAAAGTTTTGTAGGCGCCGACCGGGCTTTTCTGGGTCATGCGTCCGAGGGCTGTTTCCGCTGTTATCATCGAATAGCCGAATGTCAGTGCGAGGACTATATAGATAAGCAGGAATATCCCTCCGCCGTATTTCGCCGCAAGATACGGGAATCTCCAGATGTTGCCCAGTCCTACTGACGCTCCTGCCGCTGACAGCACGAATCCCAGCTTGCCGGAAAAGGTGCTTCGCTTTTTGTGGTTCTGTTCCATTGTTTTCTCCTTTTTGACCGAGTGATGAAATATAATTATTTCAATTATAACATATTATTTTCATTTTGTATAGTACTTATCACTAATTCTCGGCTGTGATTTTTGACTTGACTTTTTCTGCAAAACATAGTATCATATTATTAATTGTTATGTCGAAAAAGTGCCGCAGTATGTCCGGATATTATTGCGGCGGAAAAACGGAGGTATTTAATGGCAAGGGAAAAACTGGGGAGCAGACTTGGATTTATACTATTGAGTGCTGGCTGCGCAATAGGCATCGGGAACGTTTGGAAGTTCCCGTATATTGTGGGTCAGAACGGCGGAGGATTGTTCGTGCTCGTATATCTTGTATTTCTGGCGATACTCGGGATACCGGTGCTGACGATGGAGTTTTCCGTCGGCAGAGCCGCACAGCGCAGTCCCGTGAAGATGTATCAGCAGATAGAACCGAAAGGCTCGAAATGGCATATCCACGGCGTTGCGGCTATGATAGGAAGCTATATTCTGCTGATGTTCTATACAACGGTAGCCGGCTGGATGCTGAAATATTTCTTCGATACCGCGGGCGGGGTGCTTTCCGGGCTTGATACCGCCGGGATATCGGAGCATTTCGATTCCGTGCTTGCCGACCCGCTGGTGATGATACTGTTCGTGGCGATAGTCCTCGCGGCGGCGGTGCTGATATGCTCGATAGGCCTCAAAAACGGACTGGAGCGCGTAACTAAGGTCATGATGCTGGCGCTGCTTGTCATCATGGTTATCCTTGCGATAAACAGCTTCTTCATGGAGGGCGGCGAAGCGGGGCTTGCATTCTATTTAAAGCCGAATGTTGAGGAGATACAGAAAGTCGGCATAGGCAATGTTATCGTCAGCGCGATGAATCAGGCGTTCTTCACGCTGAGCCTCGGCATGGGCGGAATGGCTATATTCGGAAGCTACATAGGAAAGGACAGGTCGCTTCTCGGCGAGTCTGTGAATGTGGCTCTGCTGGATACGTTCGTTGCGTTCTCATCGGGACTCATAATATTCCCGGCGTGCTTTGCCTATGGCGTTGACGTTGACAGCGGCCCCAGTCTTATCTTCCTGACGCTGCCGAATATATTCAACCACATTCCCCTCGGTCGGCTGTGGGGGAGCCTGTTCTTCGTGTTCATGTCGTTCGCTGCGCTTTCCACCGTGCTTGCCGTCTTCGAGGAGATAACCGCCTGCGTTGAGGACCTCACGGGCTGGAGCAGGAGAAAATGCTGCGTTTTCAACGGCATTCTGCTGTTTGCGCTCTCCATTCCGTGCTGTCTGGGATTCAATGTGCTGAGCGGATTCCAGCCGCTGGGCGAGGGCACGAATATAATGGATATCGAGGATTTCATCGTAAGCAATCTGGTGCTTCCGCTCGGTTCGCTCGTGCTGATACTGTTTTGCACGATGAAAAAGGGCTGGGGCTGGGAGAATTACATCAATGAAGTCAACACCGGAAAGGGTCTGAAGATGAAGAATTTCATGCGCGGGTACCTTACATACGTTCTTCCGGTGATGGTAGGAATCGTATTCGTTATCGGCATTATTCAGAAGTTCTTCCCGGGTTGAAATACTGCGGAAAAATAGCAGAAAACTATTGACAATTCGCGGATAGTCTGATATAATAATACGGTCGGACGGTGCAGCAACGCACTTTGCAAGGTGTCTCAAAACAATTGAGGTTGCCGGATCGGGACATGAAATCATGAGCCAGATAAGACATTTAGTCTTGTCTGGCTTTATTATTTGGAGGAAAAATGGATTTTCTTAAAGACAATCTGAAAAAAGCTGTATTTCCGCTTCCTGGTGCCGTCTCTTAAAAGCGCTATGGTAATGTCGACGGACCAGCAATTAATGCTGTTGTCTGATTTGCATAAAACGAGGGGAGAAAATCTGTTGGTATCGACAAATTTTCTCCACTCCGGTTGACAAATGGGTTAGTTAGTGCTAATATAGTCCTGTGACCGAAAATCGAAAAACGGTCACAGAAAGAGGGAACGATGTGCCGACCGCATTTACCGATGAAGAAACAGAGCGTATCCGCAGCGCGCTGATACAAGCCGGGATACGTCTCAGCAAAGAACTGGGACTTCAGAAAATGTCAGTTGAAAAGCTGACCGCCGCCGTTGGGATAGCCAAGGGAAGCTTCTACATGTTTTTCGGCTCGAAGG
>JAGAJA010000076.1 GCA_017829075.1 Oscillospiraceae bacterium
CAAGTCTGTCAGGATCATTCTTCTTGTTCTTCATGGTGTTGTAGTTGCGCTGTTTGCATTCTGTACACGCCAGTGTAATTTTAACTCTCACTTTCGGCACCTCCTATTTTCTTGCCCTTTCAGGCATTATTGCCTCCCTCGGCCGCGGAATTGCGGTTTTAAATGCGGGAATATCGCCTTTGCGCTCTATAAAAATAGGCACAAAAAAATAGACCCCATTCGAGGTATCTCTATTTTACCACAAATAAATCCGTTTGTCAAGCCCTTTTTATAATTTTTTCTGGGTTTGTTCAATATATTTGAGCGCCGAAGGCATGGTTGACTTTATCAATATTAAATGTTACAATATATTTGTCAAAGGGGGCGGTATTATTAAACTGAGCAGAATTTCGGCGGCATTAGGAATTGTGTTGATCGCCGCGTCAATATGCGGCTGCTCTGAACAGCCGGAGAAATACACCCGGGATATTTATGCGATGGACACATCCATGTCGCTGACGGCTTACGGAAATAATGCGCAGACCGCGCTTGATGAAGCCGCCGAGCGGATAAACGCTCTTGAACAGTCGCTTTCGGTGACCATCCCCGAAAGTGATATCAGTCGGCTGAACAGCTCCTCCGGTACTCCGGTTTCAGTAGGAGAGGACACGGTTTCCGTGATCTCAAAATCTCTGGAGATCTCAGAAAAAACCGGCGGCGCACTGGATATAACGATTTATCCTGTGCTGAAAGCGTGGGGCTTCACCACCGGAGAACATAACCTCCCCACAGCCGTGGAGCTTGCTTCACTGCTGGAATTTGTGGACTACACGAAAATCCGGATTGACGGCGGCGAGGTAACTCTGCCGGAGGGATATTCAGTGGACTTAGGCGCGCTCGCAAAGGGCTATGCAAGCGACTGCGCGGCGGATATCCTGCAAAGCAGCGGCGTTCAGTCTGCAATACTAAGCCTCGGCGGCAACGTCTGCGCCATTGGCTCAAAGCCGGACGGTGATCCGTGGAAGATCGCCGTTGCAAGTCCCTTTGAGGGCGAGGAATATCTCGGAATTCTCGCCATTGAGGATAAATTCGTGATAACCTCCGGCAAGTATGAGCGTTATTTCATCGGCGAGGACGGAAGAAAATACCACCACATTATCGACCCGAAAACCGGATATCCATCGGAAAACGGTCTTGCCGCAGTTACCGTGATAGGCGGCAGCGGAATTGAATGCGACGCGCTCTCGACCGCGCTTCTCGTAATGGGCGAGGAAAGAGCGCGGGAATACTGGCGGGATAACGGCGGGTGTGAACTTATCCTTGTCACGGACGACAAAAGGGTGATCGTTACGGCTGGAATTTCCGAAAAATTCTCGTGCAGCTCAGGCTATACAGTGGAAATACTGAAATAAAGCAGTTTCTGCGGAGCGGCTTTTGCTCCGATCAGAAATTACCGCCGTTCCAGCCCCAGTTGTCTGTGGCGGTGTACTTGACATAGATCTTATCGGTGGGAACGCCAAGCACATTGCGGAAAATATTGCATACCTCTTTGGTCATCATGTTGCAGGACGGAGCAGAAGCCCCGCCGTACAGGCTGATGTCCACGAAAGCGATCTTCTCTGACTTCTCGCCGTCAAAGTACAGTGTGCAGTTCTGCTCAAAGTTCAGCATGAGCCATTTTTCGGATTTACCCAGAATGGCGATTGCCTTTCCCAGCTCGGTCTTGAGCATTTCCTCCTGCTCCGGGGTGATCTCCTGTGAATACTTTGTGTTGATGAATGGCATTGTATTTGCTCCTTTCAATAATTTACGGAAGAATGTCCTCCGCGCAGCGCAGAACCTCGCGGAATTCCTGCATATCAATGCAGTACAGAGGGTCTTTCTGTTCCAGCGCGGATCTTATTTCAGATGCGCTCTGCCAGCTCACGCCGGATATTTCCTCCTGCTCAAAGCATATCTTGGTATCCGGAAGCGCTCCCTTATACAGGAACACCCATTTCAGCTCGTTGTTCAGAAAACGCTTCTCATGGAAAATATTGTCCTCTCTCACGGCCTTTCGGAACAGAAGCACAAGTTCCGACGGTCTTGCCCGCACTCCCACTTCCTCCCGAAGCTCGCGTATTGCGGCGGTTATCGCGTCCTCGCCTGCGTCGATATGCCCGGTGGAAGCCGCGTCATAGCACCCCGGAAAGGAGTCCTTGTTTTCCGCGCGTTTTTGCAGCAGAAATTCCATGCCGTCAATGCGCCGCCGCGCTATCCAGATATGAACGCTGGCATGCCAGTCGCCGTCCCGATGGATATCTCCCCGGCGCTTGCGCTTTTCCGTTCTTTCGCCGTTTTCGTTAAGTACGTCAAAAAGCTCGTCGTCAGAATACATTCTATGCCTCCTTTTCCGCTGCTAAGTATAGGTATATGTAGTGTTAGTCTACTAGTCCACTAGTCCAGTTTCCAGTTTATCGGCTCGATACCGTGCTGCTTCAGAAACTCGTTGGTCTTGGAGAAGTGCCGGCAGCCGAAAAATCCATTATACGCGGAAAGAGGACTGGGGTGTGCGCATTGCAGCACCAGATGATTTGGGTTTGTTATAAGCCCCGCCTTTGCCCGCGCGTTTCCTCCCCATAGCAGGAACACCATAGGCTGCTCCCGCTGGTTCAGAAGCTGGATTATCCTGTCGGTGAACTGTTCCCAGCCCATACCCTTGTGGCTGTTCGCAGCGCCCTCCCGGACTGTCAGCACCGTGTTCAGCAGAAGCACTCCGCTGTCCGCCCACGCAGTAAGTTCACCGTGGTTCGGCGGGTCGATGCCAAGATCGGATTTCAGCTCCTTGAATATGTTCTGGAGAGAGGGCGGGGGAGGAGTTCCTTTCTTCACCGAAAAGCACATTCCGTGAGCCTGACCTGCGCCGTGGTAGGGATCCTGACCGAGGATCACCGCCTTTACATCGCTGTAAGAGGTGCGCCGCAGAGCATTGAAAATATCGTTCATCGGCGGGTATATCGTGCGGGTGGAATACTCTTTTTTCAGGAACTCGCGCAGCCGCAGATAGTAGTCCTTTTTTATCTCATCGGCAAGCAGCGCGTCCCATTCGTTGCCTATTCTCATCATAATTACTTTTTCCTCTTGCCGTTTTTGCCGGAGCTTTTGGCGCGCTTGGGTTTCACGGAAAAGCCGAAGCTGCCTATCTTCTTTCCGAGGGCGAAATAAGTACCGTGGGCATAAGCCATAAGCCCTGCCTTTTCAATGTGGAGCTTCCCCTTTTCGTCAATAAGCGTCTTGTCGATATTCACCGAGGTGATCTCCGCAATGAACATATCATGAGAGCCCTGCGGCAGAACATCTGTCACCCGGCACTCGATAGAGATCGGCGCCTGCGCTATCTGGGGCGCGGAAATGGTGTTGCTCTCCATTGCAGTGAGCTTCATTTTGGCAAGCTTATCCTCGGTTCTTCCGGACTTGATGCCGCAGTAATCCACTGCCCGCACCGAGGTGGAGGGCATCATGTTTATAACGAACTCGCCGCTTTCCTTTATTATGTGGTATGAATTTCTCTCCGCTCTTACCGAAATATATGTCTTTGCCGGGTCGGAGCAGATTATTCCAGTCCAGCCGATAGTGAGGGCGGCGGGCTTTTCCATTGTTCCGCAGGATACCAGAACTACCGGAACCGGGGAAAGAAGCGTTCCCGGCTTCCATTGTACTTTTTCCATAGCTGTATGTTCCTTTCAGAAATTGATTACTCCTTACAGTATATCACAAATCCCCGGATTATGCAACCAAAAATTTTCTATACCTATTGACAAAACGCAGTATCGGGTATATAATATTAATACAGCGCGATACGCTGAATCAGGCTGTCGATAAACCGCCATCTGCGTCGTCACTCCGCATAACAGCAGGCACAAAGCCTAGCCGTTATGCGGGTTCCTAGCATCTGACGATTTCTCGCCACCCTGCCAGAGTGGCTTTTTCGACAAGCTGATACAGCGTGATACGCTGAATATCATTTTATTTATCTGTTTCGGGGCGGAGTGAAATTCTCCACCGGCGGTGAAAGTCCGCGAGCCTTTTTGGTTGAACCGGTGTAATTCCGGTACCGACGGTATAGTCCGGATGAAAGAATCAGAAAACAAATGTGATCTCGCAGTCCTGCGTGCATATTTGCGCCCCTGTACAGCCATTTGTGCGTGCAGGGGCTTTCTGTTTCCTCACCTTTACCCAGAACAAGGAGGAAAACATGAACAACACAAACACAGCAAAGCAGAAATCCCTTTTCGATGTTAGAAAGCTGGTATTTACCGCGCTTCTGGCTGCGCTCTCGGCGGTGCTGCTGAAGTTCCTCAGCTTCCCGCTGCCGTTTATCCCGGCATTCATCACCTTTGACTTTTCAGACGCGCCCGCGCTGCTGGCTTCTCTTACAATGGGTCCTGTTTCCGGTGTGGCTGTCTGCCTTGTAAAAAACCTCATAGGCTGTTTCAGCTCATCGACAGGCTGCGTGGGAGAGCTTTCTAACTTTATACTCAGCACCTGTCTTGTTCTCCCGGCTGGCTTTATCGCAAAGAAAACCAGCTACAAGGGTGTAATTATCGCGTGTCTTGCAGGAGCTGTCGCAATGGCGCTCATGGGTGTGGCTTCCAACTATTTCATCGTATATCCTCTGTACACCGCAGTAATGCCTATGGAAGCCATTATCGGTATGTACAGCGCGATACTTCCCAGCGTCAATGGCCTTATAGACTGCCTGCTGATATTCAACCTGCCGTTCACATTTGCAAAGGGACTTATCGCGGCGATCATTTCCATTCCGCTGTATAAAAGACTTCGCCCGATATTCAACAGCTATTACATCGAGAAAAAATAAATCTGTGCTTTCCCGGCAGAGGTTCGCACAGGACAAGGAGTTTTCATAAATGTCGCTGAGATCTCTCGTCGGACATTTCCGTACAATAACCCGTCACCGCCACAAGGTCATTGCCCACTGCGCCAAAGCCGGAATTCTCCGGCAGGGACTGCGCCACGACCTGTCAAAGTATACCCCGGCGGAATTTATCCCCGGCGTGAAATACTATCAGGGCAGCCGCAGCCCTAACGAAGCGGAGCGCGAGGACATAGGCTATTCCCTCGCGTGGATGCACCACAAGGGGCGCAACCGTCATCATTTTGAGTACTGGATCGACGTTGACCCGGTGGAAAAGATATACAAGCCGGTAAAAATGCCGCTGCGGTTTCTGGCGGAGATGTTCTGCGACAGAGTTGCCGCAAGCAAGATCTACCGCGGCGAAAAATACAAGGACTCCGACCCGCTGGATTATTTCAACAACCGCAAAAACGGACGGTCTATCCACCCGGAAACCTCGGATATGCTGGAAAAGCTGCTGAGAATGCTTGCCGAGCAGGGAGAGGACGCGACCTTTGCTTACCTCAGAGGGCTTATAAAGGAAAAAAAGGAATACTGATCACAAAGGACTGCTGCATGATCTGCGGCAGTCCCTTTTTCAGTGAAACAGGTGATATCACCCTATCATTCCGAGGAGCGCAGCCGCTGCAAATGCCGCCATGCAGTCGTATTCCGAAACGTTTTGCGGCGGTTTCACCGGAAGTTCCATCGGCTCGCAGAAGCCGCCCAGCGTTGAAATCCCACGGTTCAATGCCAAAGTAAGCTGCTCTCCGGCGCTTGACGTTACGCAGACGGTGTTTTTGCCGCAGCGACCGCAGGTTATCACCTGAATTCCGGAGATACGCTCCGTGGGAATAATGCCGCTGCTGTCGCCGCTTATGACTACTCCGGCGGCGCGTTTCACCACCGGAAATTCCGCCCCCTCGCCTATTATAACCGCGCATTCCGGGCAGTCAACCTCTTTCGCGGCTGTCGCAGAAACTATCTCGCATTCCGGCAGTGAGCCGCCGTTCAGAAGCTCTCCTGCATTGCTTTCACCGACTATCAGCACAAATCCTTTTTCAGACATAAAATAGACCCCCGGAAATTTACTTCTGGGGGTAGTGTGCATTGATTTTAGGAAATTATTCAGTCGCGGTTTGGCGCGAATTTTTCCATTATTTTTACCGCCGTGCGTATTCCGTCCACCGCCGCGGACATAATTCCTCCCGCATAGCCGCAGCCCTCGCCGCAGGGGAACAGGTTGTCTGCGCAGCCCGCGATTCCCGCTTCGTTTCTCGGCAGCCGCACCGGAGAGCTGCTGCGGCTCTCTATCGCCGTCAGAATGCTGTCGCTGTCTGAAAATCCGGAAATTCGCCGGTTAAAGTATTGCAGTCCGTTTTTCATCGGCTCGCTTACGAACTTCGGGAAAAGACTGCTCAGATCCGCCGGCTCTACGCCAAGAGAATAGGTCGGATCCACCCTGCCGAGGGTAAATGCGCTGCCGCCGGAAATAAACTCCCTTGTCAGAGCCGCCGGCGCTCTGCCGGACTTTCCAAGCTGATAAGCGCGCTGTTCCAGCCGCTGAATGAACTCCATGCCGCCAAGCTGCCCGCCGCCGAAATCCTCCGGGTTTACAGAAACCAGCACCGCGCTGTTTGCGTTTTTTCCGGCGCGGTCAAAATAACTCATTCCGTTGGTAACGACAGTTCCCGGCTCGCTAGCCGAAGCCACTACATATCCTCCGGGACACATACAGAAGGTGTAAACTCCGCGCTCTCCCTCGTGATACGAAAGCTGATATTCAGCGGGAGGAAGCGCCGGGTGTTCCGCATATTTTCCGTAAAGCGCACGGTTTATATCAGTCTGGAGGTGCTCTATTCTTGCGCCCACCGAAAAGGGTTTCGGCACAAGCTCCACTCCGCTGTCAAGCAGCATTCTGAATGTGTCGTGGGCGGAATGTCCTACCGCGAGAGCAAGTGCGCCGCAGGGCATTTCACCGCCGTTCACGGAGATCTTATCCACCCGCCCGGACTTGAGCGAGATCCCGGTGAGGGGTGACAGGAAGCGTATCTCTCCGCCAAGCTCCAGCACCCGCTGCCGGAGGTTTTTTACCACTCCCCGCAGCCTGTCAGTGCCGATGTGGGGCTTTGCCTGCGTCAGTATTTCCTCCGGCGCGCCGAATTCCGCAAAACGCTCCAGAACTCTGGAACAGAGAGGGTCGCCGATCCTTGTGGTCAGCTTTCCGTCGGAAAAAGTTCCTGCGCCGCCCTCGCCGAACTGCACATTAGTCGCCGGGTCAATCGCGCCGCCTGCCCAGTAGCCCTCCACGGCGCGTATTCTGCTGTCCATATCAGCGCCGCGCTCCAGTACCACCGGCTTGTAGCCGAATTCGCACAGGGTCAGCGCACAGAACATACCCGCCGGGCCGAAACCTGCAACATAAATATCCCCGTGCAGCTTCTCTGAGCCGAAGTTGATTGTAAGCTCCTCCTGCTGGAATAAGCGGACGTTCTGGTGCTTTTCAGCAAGCCGCTTCTCCTTTGCGGGGCTCTTGAGCTCGATATACACCGAGTTTACAAAGCAGATATCCCGCCGCGCGTCCACGGAGGACTTATAAAGCCGCGCTGAAGCGACCTCCTCCCGCTTTACGGAAAGCTGGGATAATGCCTTTGAAAGAACATTATCCCGCGCTTCCTCAAGAGAGGTTTTTATTTGTGATACAATTATCGCCATTTATTCCTCGTTGACCGTTGTCTTTGTTTTCGCGCTAATGGTTATCTTATAGCTGCCAAGCGCCCAGCACTTTCTGCCGCCTGCGCCGCTGATAGCTATTGTTACCGGAACGTCCTGAGAGCCGTCATGCAGCGTAACTCCGAGGAGATTTGCAGTGACGTAGAAGTTCCCGGAGGAAAGCGCGCTGAGCTGTACGGACGGGCCGATAACGCTGAGCGTCAGCTCCTGTGTGATTATCTCAACGTCCATGTTGTCCGGCTCGTTCACCACTGTGATATTGGTCGCAGGGAAGTCCAGCTTGCCGTAATCGGCGATGTTCCATGTTATTCTCGCGCTGTTGTTTCCGGAGAGGTTCTTATAGCCGTCCGGCAGCGTGATCGGTATTGTAGATGTGGTCTGGTTGAACTTGATGTCGGAAATGTTGATAGTGCCGATATTAAGCTCGCTGAGATTGAATATGCTCTCGTCCGGCGCGGCAACCATAATGCTCTCCGGCTGGATAGAGTAGCCAAGACTGTTGATATCGAAATTCTGAGGTATTCCGGCAAACGAGAATGTCAGCGGAAGCTCCTTCTTCGGATAAACCGGAACAGTGACAAGAGCCTTGTCCGCGCTGATAGTGAGATCCTCCTTGGAAATGCCGGAGCCGTTGTCGTCATACAGCATAAGGTCTGTTTCCAGTGAAAGGCTCTCTGTCAGCGTGCTGTTCACCGCTGCCTTTGCCTCTACTCGGCTTATCTTGTTCAGAAGATCCACCGATCCGGTGATCTTTACCACTGCCGGTGAAGCGGTAATGGTGTCAAGATAATAGTCGTCCGTTATGCTTATTCCGGAAGCGTCGGCGGTTATCTCGTATTCTCGGGTGACGATCTCCTCCACCACAAGGGTCACGATACGCGGAGAATAATCATCGGTAGCTGCCTCCTCGTTCAGATTGTCCTTGCGGTAGATATTAACCTCCACCGGGAATGTACCTGCGCTGCGTACCGCAGACAGATCCAGCTTCGCCGTAAAATCGTCCGCCTCAAGGTCGTAGATATCCACGCTTTTTCCTGAAAGCTCAAGCTTCACTATCTGGTCGCTCATTGAGGTTATTTCAAGGTTGTGATCCTTCATGTACTGAGTGATCTGCGCTTCAACACTCACTCCGGAGATCGTCCGGGTGGTATCGGGATATGCCCATACTCTTACCGCTATCCACACGATGAGAGCAAGAATTATGCTCAGCAGCAGCGTTGTGATGTTCGCGCTGTCGCGGCAGGCGGCAAAGAATGCTTTAAGGTATTCCGGCAGGCTCTTGCGCTTCTTTGCGCCCTCTGTATTTTCCCTGCTGCCGGTGTTTGATTTGTTTTCCATTGATCCTCCTACGATCAGTCGCCGTTTTTAGCTCCGCTGCGGAACTTTCTGCCGAACAGTCCTTTCTTTGCGGCTGCCGGCATTCTGTCCTGAAGAATGTGAGTGAGCCATTTTTTCGGATCCTGCTGATTGATAGAGCGGGTAAGCTGTCCGCTCTCCGCAACGGAGATAATTCCGGTTTCCTCGGATACGACAATAACAAGCGCGTCGGAATTTTCGGTCATTCCGACCGCCGCGCGGTGGCGTGAGCCGAGGTCAACGTCCATATACTGCCCCTTTGCGGTCATAGGCAGGAAGCAGCCCGCCGCATAAACTCTGTTCCCGCGGATTATCACCGCGCCGTCATGGAGCGGAGCCTTGTTGTAGAACAGATTGCAGATGAAATCCGGGTCTGGCTTTGCGTCGATCACAGTGGACTGCTCGATGATGTCGCCGAGCTTCGTCTGCCGCTCAATAACTATCAGCGCTCCTGTCCTCGTCCGGCTCAGCCTCTCGCAGGCGTCGGAAATTCCGCGGATCGCGTCCTCTCTTGCGGCGACGGTGTCCAGAAAGTTAAGGTTTTTATCCTCGGCTTCGTCCTCACCGATGCTCATTCCTGAACGGAGATTAAGCTTGATCTTCTCTTTCGGGTCGTAGATCATTTCGGTGTACTGTCCTTTTTTCAGGAACGCAAGCTGTCCGGTTTTCTCGGACGAGATTATTGCAAGCGCGTCGGTGCTGTCAACGATATTCTTTACCGCCTCGAACCGCGCTTCCTCGTCCGAGTCGGAATTTGTTCCCTTTAAAATACAGCCCGCCGCGTATATTTTGTCGTTGCTGACTATGACAGCGGTGTTGTGCATAGGCGCCTTGAAATAGAACAGATTGCAGAAGAGCTGAGTGTCCGGATCGGCGTTTATCACTGTGGATTTTTCTATCCAGCCGTCCAGACTGACTTTCTGCTCGATCAGGATTATCGCGCTTGTTTTGGTACGGCTAAGCTGCTCGCAGGCGTCTGCAATTCCCTGAATTGTGCGTTCTCGCCTTTGTTCCGGCATCTGTTTCACTTTCATGACCTTTGCGTTGCCTATCTTCTCAAGCATTCGCCGCAGCTCCGGCTGGAACACGATCACCACCGCCAGCAGTCCGACCTGAATGAGGTTCTGGAACAGGAAGCTTGTTACCTTTAGCGGAGATATCGCCATGATGAGCAGCACAACAAGCAGCAGCATAATGCCCTTGAAAAGCTGAGTCGCGCGGGTTTCCCTCATAAGCCGGATAACCACAAAGAACATCGCCACCAGAAGCAGGAAATCAATAACGTCCCAGAAGTTTATTGATTCGATAGTGGCAATGAAATTCGCGTATATATTATGAGGATTGAATGCGTTTCCGTCCAACGGTTTATTCCCCCTTGACTTTTATTTGACCTATATTTTATTATAACAGTATATTATCAGAATTTCAAGCCGTTTTAATAAAAAATCCGGGACATTTTTCTGAAGCCCGCGCCGCAGATTGACTTTTTTACTCTTTCTGTGATATAATTATTGCTGACGTAAAGGAGGTTTTTAAAGAACCCCATAACAAAAACCTGAGAGGAACCGAAGCTCCTCTCAGGTCATTTTTATGTCGTAGAATTACATTTCGATCTTTAAGCCCTCTGCGCTTCTGATGGTGTAATCCTTAGCGGTACCCTCGGCAGTTACCTTGATGGTGTCGCCGGAGCGTACAGCCTTTACGGTGAGAACTACATTGCTGTCAGCGTCGTAGATCTTGGTTTCAGCGGTCTTGCCGTCCTCAAGCTGGTAGATCACGATATCAGCCTTGTCGCCGTAAGCGTAGGTGAATGCGCGCTCGAAATTACCATAAGCCACGATGCTGTTCGGCTTTGCGAGAACCGGCATTTCGAAGTAGTTGTTCTTGGTGGAGTACCACTTGCCGCCCTCGTAAACCTTTCCGCTCTGGATATCAGTCCAGTTGCCGGCGGGAACGTAGAAGTCCGCAATACCCTCCTCATTGAATACCGGAGCGACCAGAAGGTTGTCGCCGAACATATACTGACGGTCGAGGGAAAGAGTTGCCGGGTCGTCGGAGTATTCCATTACCATTGCTCTCATCATCGGGATACCGGTAGCGTGGGTCTTCTGAGCCTGTGCCCAGATGTACGGCATAAGTCTGCCCTTGAGCTTTGTCCAGTGACGGAGAACATCGCAGCTCTCCTCGTCAAAGTTCCACGGAACGCGGTAGCTGCTGTTGCCGTGCAGTCTGGAGTGAGAGGACATAAGTCCGAATGCGCACCAGCGCTTGTAGAGGTCGGGAGTACCCTGAGCCTCGAAGCCGGAGATGTCGTGGCTGAAGTAGCCGAAACCGCTCATGCAGAGGGACAGACCGCCGCGGAGGGTCTCCCACATGGACTCGTAGTTGGAGAAGCAGTCGCCGCCCCAGTGTACCGGGAACTGCTGACCGCCGACAGTAGCGGAGCGTGCGAACAGGCAAGCCTTGTCCTTGCCGTAGTATTCCTCCAGAACCTCGAATACGGTCTTGTTATAGAGGTAGGTGTAGTAGTTGTGCATCTTGTAGGGGTCGCTGCCGTCGTAGTAAACAACGTCCTTAGTCGGAATTCTCTCGCCGAAGTCGGTCTTGAACGCATTTACGCCCATCTCGCAGAGAGCGCGGAGCTTGCCCTTGTACCACTCGCAGGCAGCGGGATTTGTGAAGTCAACGATAGCCATGCCGGGCTGCCACATATCGCCCTGCCATACGCTGCCGTCCTTTCTCTTTACGAAATATCCGCCCTTTACGCCCTCGTCAAACATGGTGGAACGCTGCGCGATGTAGGAGTTTATCCATACGCAGATCTCCAGACCCTTTGCCTTGAGTCTTTCCAGCATAGCCTTGGGGTCGGGGAACATTCTCTTGTCCCATGTGAGGTCGCACCAGTTGAATTCCTTCATCCAGAAGCAGTCGAAGTGGAACACCTCCAGCGGGATATCCCGGCGAGCCATTTCGTCGATGAAGTAGGAAACGGTCTTTTCGTCATAGTCGGTGGTGAAAGAGGTAGTCAGCCACAGACCGAAGGTGTAAGCCGGAGTGAGCGCGGGCTTTCCGGTGAGGGTAGTGTAGGTGGAAACCACGTCAGTCAGCTTCTCGCCGCCGATTACGAAGTACTCCATATGCTCGCCCTGAACGCTGAAAGCTACCTTGGAAACTGTTTCGCTTGCTACCTCAAAGGTGACCTTTTCCGGGTGATTTACGAACACGCCGTAGTTTCTGGAGGAAACATAGAACGGAATGGACTTGTAGCTCTGCTCGGAGCTTGTGCCGCCGTCGTTGTTCCAGATCTCAACGGTCTGACCGTTCTTTACAAAGGTGGAGAACTTCTCACCGAAGCCGTACAGACACTCGCCGACGCTGATGTTCAGCATTTCACGCATAACTGCGCCGTCATCGGTTTCGTCATGAGAGAAGAACGGCTTCATTGTGTCGTTTGCCATGCGCTCGTTGGTTTTCCACTGCTCCTCGGTTATGTAGGAGGTAGTGCGCCAGCCCTCTTTGGTGAGCAGCTTGTCGTTGTAATAGTACTTGATATCCCATGCGCCGCCCTTTGCGACAACAACTCTTGTATTGCCGGAGATCAGCTCATAAGCGTTTTCGGTTTCCTTGATAACAGGCTTGAAATTCTTGTCCTCATTCAGCTTGAAATCAGGGGACTTGTGAATTCTGCCCTTGTAGTGGTCGATGTCTACCTTAATGGTATTTTCCAGTGTGGAAGTAAATGTAATGTCCAGTACCGGGCCGCCGAGGGTCATTCCTCTGTTGCCGATCCACTGGTTTGTTGCAAGAACATTGATCGAGGTTTCGTCCGCTGTAACCTCGTACATCTGTGTTGCGTAATTAACTCCGTAGCCGGGCTTATTCAGCCATAATCCGTCTGCATACTTCATTGGTTTAATCCTCCCGAAAGTTTACTGTAATTGGTGCGGTAATCGTTTACACGCCCGATATTGTTATACTATCATACTTCACGGAAAAAGTCAAGGGGGTATTTCAAAATATTTTTGATTTTTCACTTGATTTTATGACAGAGGAGTTATATAATAGGAAACGGACTATATGGGGGTATTTCAACATGATAATTAAATTCATAAAGCGTGAAGCAGTGCTGTGTATTTCGCTGCTTGCTGCGCTTATCTCAATGATATTCGTACCGCCTAATGCCGGATATCTCGGCTACATAGATTGGTCGGTGCTGGGACTGCTGTTCTGTCTGATGACGGCGGTGCAGGGCTTTGCGGGGGTCGGCGCTTTCAATAAGCTATCCGGCGCGCTCACCCGGCGGTTTCACAATACCCGCGCACTAGGAGCGCTGTTGTCGCTGCTGTGCTTTTTCCTAGCGATGCTGGTGACGAATGACGTTTCACTTATTACAATAGTCCCGCTCACGCTGATGCTTTTCAAAGGGCGGGAAAGGGTGACTATCCGGACTGTTGTTCTTGAAACAGCGGCGGCGAATTTAGGCTCAATGGCGACTCCGGTCGGTAATCCGCAAAATCTCTACATTTATTCCCACTATGAAATGTCGCTGGGGGAGTTTTTTTCTGTGATGCTCCCGCCGACGATTATCAGTTTGCTGCTTCTGGCGGCTTCCGTGGTTCTCATTCCGTCGGAAAGGCTCACGCCTGCACAGGGGAATGACAGTCCGGAGAAAGCGGAAACCGGCGGCAGGATCAAATTCCGGGTGATCATCTACTGCATAATGGCGGCGGTGTGCCTGCTGACAGTGGCAAGGGTTCTGGACTGGAGGATATGTCTTGGCGCGGTGCTGGTTCTGGCGCTGATTTCAGACCCTAAGGCGCTGGGCAGGGTGGATTATGCGCTGCTCGGTACGTTCATCTGCTTTTTCGTGTTCGTGGGGAATATTGCGGCGATACCGGAGGTGCGCGGCTTTATCAGCTCGGTGGTGTCCGGCAGGGAAATGCTTACTGGAGTTGCGCTTTCGCAGGTCATAAGCAATGTCCCCTGCGCGATCATGCTGTCGGGATTTACCGACAATGCGGCTCAGCTCCTTCTCGGAGTAGATCTCGGCGGTCTGGGAACGCTTATCGCGTCGCTTGCGAGCCTGATTTCCTTTAAGCTGTACATACGTTCTGAGGGCGCAAAAAAGGGCAGGTACTTCGCGGAGTTCACGGTGTACAATTTTGTGCTGCTGGTGGCGCTTTTTGGCTTGCAGACAGGCTTTAATATGCTGCTTGGCTGAATTATCGTGAAATGAGCCGCATATACTCCCAGTACGGGGTGATAATATGGTTTACAGCTTCAACGATATAAAATGCAAGGAGATCATCAATATACGCAACGGCTGCCGTATCGGATTTCCTGACGATATCGAGTTCGAGAACTGCACTGCGAAGATCTGCCGGCTTATTGTTTTCGGCAGGGCGCGGTTTTTCGGGCTTTTTGGCAGGGAAGAGGATATCTGCATAAAATGGTGCGATATAGAGGTCATCGGAGAGGACACAATTCTGGTTTCCTGCGCAGAACCGTCAGGTTCGCCAAAAAAACGCGGGAAATTATTCGGAAATTTGTTGAAATAAACATAGGAAATCCTGTTGAAAAAAGCGCTTGTCTGTGATATAATAATTTGGTAAGTGTGCGGAATACTATGCACAAATACACACACGGCTCATAACGATCCGACGGTGCGCTTATGCGTCCGGAGCGTGGTCGCCGTGGAGGAAATCTTTTTAACCAAAACTAGGAGGAAAAACAAATGGCAGTAGTATCTATGAAGCAGCTTCTCGAAGCAGGTGTACATTTCGGTCACCAGACAAGAAGATGGAACCCTAAAATGGCTCCCTATATCTTCACCGAAAGAAACGGCATCTACATCATCGACCTTCAGAAGACCGTAAGAAAGCTGGACGAGGCTTACAACTTCATTCACGAGGTTGCAGCAAACGGCGGCGAGGTTCTGTTCGTCGGCACAAAGAAGCAGGCTGCTGATTCTATCAAGGAAGAGGCTGCACGCGCTGGCGCTCACTATGTAAACGCTAGATGGCTCGGCGGCATGATGACCAACTTCAAGACCATTCAGAGAAGAATTGCAAGACTTGAGCAGCTCCACACCATGGAAACAGACGGCACCTTCGATCTGCTCCCCAAGAAGGAAGTAGTTAAGCTCAACCTTGAGATCGAAAAGCTTGAGAAGTTCCTCGGCGGTATCAAGAACATGAAGAAGCTCCCCGGCGCTCTGTTCGTTGTTGACCCCCGCAAGGAAAAGATCGCAGTATCCGAGGCTAAGAAGCTCGGTATCCCGGTAGTTGCTATCGTTGACACAAACTGCGACCCCGATGAGATCGACTATGTAATTCCCGGAAACGACGACGCTATCAGAGCCGTTAAGCTTATCGCAGGCGCTATGGCTGACGCTATCATCTCCGCAAATCAGGGCAACGCTGACGCAGCTGCCGCTGAGGAGCAGGCTGCTCCCGCTGAGGACGCTGAATAATTCCGGACAGGACGTTATAAATCAACTAAGATAAGGAGAAAATACAATGGCTAATATTACAGCAAAAGAAGTCGCAGAGCTTCGTGAAATGACCGGCTGCGGCATGATGGACTGCAAGAGAGCGCTCGTAGAGGCTGACGGCAACAGAGATGAGGCTGTAAAGATCCTGCGTGAAAAGGGTCTTGCAAAGGCTGCTAAGAAGGCTGGCAGAATTGCGGCTGAGGGTATCGTTAAGGCTAAGACCAACGGCAATACCGGTGTTCTGGTTGAGATCAACTGCGAAACCGACTTCTGCGCAAAGAGCGACAAGTTCCTTGAGCTGGTAGAAACCATCACTGATACTATTCTCGCAAACGACGTTGCAGACGTTGAGGCTCTCAAGAACTGCACAGCAGTTGGCACAAGCCAGACAGTTGCAGAGTATATGACCGAGAAGATCGCTACTATCGGCGAGAACATGAATATCCGTCGCTTCACCAAGATGACCGGTACTCTCGTTCCCTATATGCACGACGGCGGCAGAATCGGCACAATGGTAAAGCTCAACACCAACAAGCCCGATGACGCAGCAGTACTTGCCTGCGGAAAGAACGTTGCTCTTCAGGTAACTGCTCTGAACGCACAGTATGTATCTCAGGCTGATATTCCCGCTGACGTACTCGCAAACGAGAAGGAAGTTCAGCTTGGTCTGGTAAAGACTGAGAACGCTCAGTCCGCTAAGCCCAAGCCCGAGAACGTTCTTGAGAAGATCGTTGAGGGTCGTCTCAGAAAGTACTATGAGGAAGTTTGCCTGCTCGATCAGAAGTACTTCAAGGACGATACAATGAGCATTGCTAAGTACGTTGAGTCCGAGGCTAAGGCTGCCGGCGCTGAGATCAAGGTTGAGTCCTTTGTACGCTATGAGCGCGGCGAGGGCATCGAGAAGAAGCAGGACGACTTCGCTGCTGAGGTTGCTCAGATGGCTAAGGGCTGATAGCTTCCTATAATACAGAAATTAAGTGCAGATCCCTTGCGGGGTCTGCACTTTTGTTGTATAGTATAAGAAAGAGCCGCCCGGGTGTGGGCGGCTTTGTTGGTTTAGTTGCCGTTGATTGCGGAGTAGAGGTCGTCAATTTGGTCGTAGGTGTAGGTTTTGCCTTTGTAGGTGGCTTTGATGTTTTCGCAGTCACGAAAAGTGTTATCGCGGATAAAAGTCACACTGTCAGGAATTGTCACATTGGTCAGCGCTGTGCAATTTCCAAAAGTTATATATTGGAGTTCAGTCAAGCTGTTAGGAATGGTAATGCTCGTCAGACTGGTGCAGCCGTAGAAAGCGCCCTTTTGGATTTCAATAACGCTGTCAGGAATTGTAATGTTCGTCAACCCACTGCAATCACTGAAAGCAGCTCTTCCGATTTTAGTAACACTGTTAGGGATTGTAATACTGTTCAGGCGGTAGCACGAATTGAAGGCTTCATCACCTATTGTAGTCACAGTGTCTGGGAGCGATACATCTGTTATATCATAATATCTACTGAAAGCTTTGTCACCAATATAATTGACAGATTTACCATCAATAGTTGATGGTATTTTTACAATCGTGGCTTTTCCAAAATACTCTGTGATTTTAACATTTCCGAAAAAATCGGTCTCATATTTAAAATCACTCGCCGGGGCTTCCGATATACTATTCCAGTCTATCCCATCGTCATACTCCGGCTGGGTAGGTTCAGAGCCTTCAGAATCGGAGTTTCCCGTTTCAGACGGCTGTGTTGTTTCATAGTATTCAGTTTCGGAGTTTTCCGGTTCAGATGACTGTGTCACAGATGAAGTGTCGAAATTGATACTACTATTTTCGTTGTTATTCATGTTGTCAGAATTGCCTTGCGCTTTGTCCAGTTCCGATTCCAACTGCGCAATTTGCTCACGAAGCTCAGATTCCGTGGGCGATTCATTATTGCAGGCAGTCAGCGAAGATACCGCCAAAAGCGCCGCCAGCCCAAATGCCAATTGTTTCTTCATTTATTGTCCTCTCATTCAATAATGTAATTTGGTATGTGCCATAATAATTATACCAGACTAAATACAACAAAACAATATTCAACCTCGACAACAAAAAAACAGTTTGCATATCTCACCAAGCAAAAGCAACCTTCTTCGTTTCGGGAGACTGGGTTGACCGTTATCCGGATGCAGTACAATCCATACATGCTGCCGGGCACGAGCTTGCGAATCATGGTACAAATCATAAACATATGCC
>JAGAJA010000077.1 GCA_017829075.1 Oscillospiraceae bacterium
TGGATAAGCTGATGCATGGAAGAACCACGTTCGTCATCGCACACAGACTGTCCACAGTACGCAACTCCGACTGCATAATGGTGCTCGAGCAGGGCAGGATAATCGAGCGCGGAAGCCACGACAAGCTCATTGAGGAACAGGGTCGCTACTACCAGCTTTACACCGGAAATCCGGCTAAGAAAACTGCTGAATAATAAGAAAGGCGCTGTAAAAAAACAAAATAAAAGGCTGCATCGCGAAAAAAGCAATGATGCAGCCTTTTTTGTGGTATAATGTAATTGTGCAAAAACAAAACCCACAAGAATATTATACAGCATATCAGCTGAAATTACAAGTAGAAATTGAAAAAATAATAGAAATTTCAGACCCGGTATATAGTTTCTTTCTGCCGGCTTGTTTGTTATACGCTTTTTTCGGTTCATTCTTCTTTTTTGTAGCATCAGAAAGCCCGAGCTTCCATAGTATGGTTGCTCGGGCTTGGGTGTTGAGTTATTTTACAGTGCCACGGTTTATTCAGTTGTATTCAGGCTCAGGACTTTATCTCGGTTCCCGGAGGGAGCATGTCGTATCTCGCAAACTCAGCCGTGAACTCGCCGAGTCCCTGGGTTATCTGGCGCAGGGTCAGCGCGAAGTCGCCGAGTTCGGCTTCCGGCGCTTCCGCGAGAAGCTCGGTCATTCCGCCGCCGATGGAGTTCATTCCCAGGACTGAACCGCGGCGCTTTGACAGCACGCTCATAACGTCGCCCTGCTTGTCGTCCGGGAGGATAATTTTCAGGCTGTCAACGGGTTCGAGAAGATACGGCTGCGCGTCCTTCATGCAGTCCTTGAACGCCATCGAAGCGGCGGTCTTGAACGCCATTTCGGAGCTGTCCACCGGGTGGTAGCTGCCGTCCACAAGGGTCGCTTTCAGGCGCACTACCGGGAATCCGCCTATGGAGCCGTGCTCGGCGGCTTCCTGCAGTCCCTTTTCGACAGCGGGGAAGAAGTTCTTCGGAACTGCACCGCCGAATACCTTTTCGCCGAACAGCAGCTCATCGCCGTCATACGGCTCGAACTCTATCTTTACATGCCCGTACTGTCCGTGGCCGCCGGACTGCTTCTTGTACTTGCTCTCTATCGTCACCGGCTTGCGGATAGCTTCGCGGTACGCTATCTTCGGCTCGGACATCTTCACTTCCATGCCGAACTTGGATTTCAGCTTAGCCGCCGCAACGTCAAGGTGCTGGTCGCCCAGACCGCCGATGATACGCTGGTGTGTCTCGTGGTTGTGGATATATTTAAGTGTGGGGTCTTCCTCCAGCAGCCTGCGGATAGCGCCGGACAGCTTGCCCTCGTCCCCGCCGCCCGCGAGATTCACCGCGCGGAAGTAGCACGCCTGCGGGAATACGGTAGGCTCGAGCGCTGCGACTGCTTCCGGAGCGCAGAGAGTGTCGTTCGTAGCAGCTTCCAGCTTGGTGACTGCAACGATATCCCCCGCGAATGCTTCGGGTATCTCCTCCTGCTTCTTTCCGGTGAGCTTTAACAGCTTGCCTATGCGCACGGTCTCGCCGGTGGTCGCGTTAACGGCGGACACGCCTGCGGACAGCCTGCCCTGAACTATCTTCAACATGCTGATCTTTCCGACGAACGGGTCGGCAACGGTCTTGAATACGAACGCTTTGAGCGGCTTGTTCTCATCGTAGTCCAGCACTTCGCCGTCCAGCGTCTCAAGTCTGCGCTCGTTGGGGGAGGGGAGCATGGAAACTACGGCGTCCAGCAGCATATCAACGCCGGAAAGCGTGTCGTTCGCACAGCATACCAGCGGAGTTATCGCGCCGCTCGCAACGCCGTCGTGGATACCCTTTACAAGTTCGTCATGGGTGAAGTCCTCGCCGTTGAAGAACTTCTCCATGAAGTCCTCGTTTGTTTCTGCGACCGCCTCTGCCATTGAAGCGCGCAGACCCGCTATGCGGTTCTCGGAAGCGGGCATGGGCACCTCGGTGGGAACGCCCTTGCTGTCGTACTTATAGGCTTTCATCGTGAGCAGGTTTATGTACGCTTCTACAGGTCCGTTCTTGTCATACGGCACGACTATCGGGCACACGGACGGACCGAATACGGTCTTCAGCTGGGTGTGCACCTTGTAGAAGTCGGAGTTTTCGACCTCCATGCAGGTGACCGCGAGCATTCTCGCCTTATTCTGACCTGCGGCGAGATTGTACGCCTTGATGGTTCCCGGGCAAACGCCGTCCTTTCCGTTGACGGTGATGATGACAGACTCAGCCGCGCGGATACCCTCGTACATTCCGCCTATGAAGTCGAACTGACCCGGTGCGTCAATGATGTTTATGCGGGCGTCCTGCCATACGGTCGCGGCGAGGGAAGTGTTGATGGATATTTTGCGGCGTATCTCCTCAGGGTCGAAGTCGCTTACGGTGCTGCCCTCGTTGGTGCTGCCCATTCTGTCAGTTGCTCCTGATTTGAAAAGCATAGCTTCTGCTAATGCGGTCTTTCCGCTTCCGCCGTGACCGGCAAGTAATATGTTTCTGATTTTGTCAGCAGTGAATGTCATAGGTAGACCTCCGAATTTAGAATTTGCAGCCCGTTTATATTTTCGAACTCCATGCTTCTATTATATAGTAAAGCTGTACAAAAATCAACTGGTTTTGTGAAGTTTTTTATTGCTCGATATACAAATTCCAGATTATGTTTTGTCTAAAGTGCACAACTAACCACTGAAAATAAGTCTTGATTATGTAACTCTGATAAGTTATAATATAAATAATTCACAATAAACCTGATTTTATTCCGGAGGAACAACTATGCAAAATACACTCCCCCTGACCTGCCCGGTATGCGGCGAAAAGACGAAACACCCGCCGCGCCTTACGCCCGACGGAAAGACGCTGCGCTGTCCGAAAGGGCACAGCTTTGATATCTCCGCCAAGGGCTACGTCAACCTGCTGCTGACCCAGCACAAAAACGTCAGGGACCCCGGCGACAGCAAGGAAATGGCTGCGGCGCGCAGACTGTTCCTCGACAGCGGAGCTTATTCCGGGCTGAGGGACGCACTGTGCGAATGCGCGGCAAAGTACGCGGCTGAGACGCCGAAGCCGCTGACGATGGTGGACTGCGGGTGCGGCGAGGGCTACTATACAGTCGGAATGTACGACGCGGTGCCGGGAATGCAGGTCATCGGCGTGGATATTTCGAAGAACGTGCTTGCGGCGGCGCATTCACGGATAAATGCCGGCGGTGTGAAGCGGGATATTTTCTGCGCGGCGGCGAGCGTTTTCAGGCTCCCGCTGGAAGATTCCTGCGCAGACATGGCGTCGGTCATCTTCGCGCCTTTCCAGCGTGAGGAGCTTCTGCGGGTCGTGAAGCCCGGCGGCGTGATACTTACCGCGATACCCGGCGAGCGGCATCTTTACGGTCTGAAATCCATCATCTACGACCTGCCCCGGCTGAACGAGGTAAAGCCCTACGGTATCGAGGGTATGGAGTTCCTTGAGAAGCGCGAGGTGAGATCGACGCTGCGGCTGACCAGTCAGGAACTGCTGAACGCGCTCTTCACCATGACACCGTACTATTATAAGACTTCCCAGCACGACAGCGGCAGGCTTTACAGCTGGTTCGGCACCCACGACAGCTTCGAGACTGAAATTGATTTCCAGGTGCTGTGCTACAGGGTCTCAGGAAAATAAAATTAAAGCGCTGTAAAATAACTCAACACCCAAGCCCGAGCAACCATACAATGGAAGCTCGGGCTTGCTGATGCTGCAAAAAAGAAGAATGAACCGAAAAAAGCGTATAACAAACAAGCCGGCAGGAAAATGCCATGCACTGAATGTAATAGTTATTGAATCAGGCAGCAGACATGAAAGCCATTCTTTTCAGATGGAATTTATGAAGATTAAAACCGCAGGAAATCATGCCGAACTCAAGAAAAAGCGACTTTATCCCACGGCGGCGCGCCCGGATATACGACCTGTTCCAATATGATCCATCACTTCACTGAAACTATATACCGGGTCTGAAATTTCTATTATTTTTTCAATTTCTACTTGTAATTTCAGCTGATATGCTGTATAATGTTCTTGTGGGGTTTGTTTTTTCACAATTACATTATACCACAAAAAAAGGCTGCATCCTTTCTTTTTCTGGATGCAGCCTTTTCTTTTGTTTTTTTACAGCGCCTATTTTCTATTTTGCACGTTTCAAAACACATGTAACCAAATTGTAACCAATTCGTAATATAAATGTAATTGACTTCCTTGAAAATTATGCTATAATAATTATTATAAAGATACTATCGGAGGTGAGGGCTGTGAAAAAACGCAAACTATTCTGCGAATTATCTCCCGCATGCTACAAAATTTCGCTCTGCAAGGAATACATTCTCCGGGATATCCATGACGCATTCAGCGGGGAGCGCTTCGCCGATGAAAAAAATACGGTCCCATACCACGCAGTTGTCAAGAGCCACACCTCAAATGTCCTGCGCAGGCTGGAGGGCGTTGACATGCAGCTTCAGCGCAATAAGCTGGTCAATCTCCGCATAGCGGCGGCGCAGATAAACGGGATAGTCGTTCAGCCGGGGGAAACGTTCTCGTTCTGGCGGCTGGTCGGCGAACCCACCGCAAAGCGCGGCTACCTTGACGGGCTGGTGATATCCGCCGGGAAGCTGTCCAGCGGCGTTGGCGGCGGTCTCTGCCAGCTTGCAAACCTTATCCACTGGCTTGTGCTCAACAGCCCGCTGACCGTCACAGAACTTGTCCACCATTCGGACGCGCTTTTCCCGGACTCCGGCAGGCGCGTGCCGTTCGGGACGGGCACCAGCGTTTTCTACAAGAACGTGGACTACCGCTTCAAAAATACAACGGACCGCCCCGTTCAGCTGCTGGTGTGGCTCGATGAAAACACGCTGTTCGGGGAACTCCGTGCGCAGGAGCCATTCCCGTACATATACCGCATAACCGAGGAAGACCAGGGCTATGTTGAGGAGGATGGCGAGTTTTTCCGGGTGAGCCGGGTGTTCCGCATAACGCTCGACCGGGAAAGGCGGGTCATACGCCGCGAACTGGTGCTGGATAATCATTCAAAAGTGATGTACGATTACTCGCTTATCCCGCGCGAGCAGATAATAACTCCCGGTCTGAGGAGGCTGACATGAGTATCTACATCAGCAGTTCGGGGACGCTTTCCGCTGAGGAACTGGAACGCTTTTCCCGAAACATAGCGGCGTTTCTCGCAGAGAACGGAATACATCTGGCGGCAGTCGTCACGGGGAAATCGCCGCTGGTCTGCGCGGCTGTAAAGGCGTGCTGCATGGCGAATGTATGCTGCATTCCGGTCGATGAATCGCTCCCCGCAGCCCGCGCCGCAAGTATCATCGCCGACGCGGAAATACTGCTTTACGACGGCGGCTGTCCGTTCGATTTTCGAAACAAGGCTGATTTAGCCGGAATCGCCGCCTCTGACCGCAGTTTCACTCCCGCTGAGGAGGATATTTCAGCGCCCGCTTACCGGATATACACCTCCGGAACTACCGGCGCACCAAAAGGCATAGAAGTCACGCGCGGGAATCTGAACAGCTTCATGGAATGGTTCACCACGATACCCGCGATAGCTGAGACCGCTCCTCGCTCGGTGCTGAATCAGGCGCAGTTCTCCTTCGACCTCTCGGTAGCCGACCTGTGGTATTCCTTGCTGAACGGGCTGAAACTCACAGTGATAGAGCGCAGTCTTTTCTCCGACATGTCGGGAATGTTCCGCCGAATGGCTGACAGCGCGGCTGAACTTGCGGTATTAACGCCGTCGTTCGCGGAACTCTGCCTGTGCGACAGTGGATTCAGTCCTAAGATACTTCCGGAACTGAAAGTGATGTTCTTCTGCGGCGAGGTACTGAGACCCGCGACCGCCGCGAAGCTGTTTTCGAGATTCCCGGGAGTGCGCATCGTGAACGCATACGGTCCCGCAGAGTGCTGCTGCGCGGTCACAGCCGTGGAGATAACGCCCGAGATGACAAGCAGTGCGCTTCCAGTCGGGGAACTTTCGCATACTGCAGGGGCGGTATTTGTCGAAAAGGGAGAAATAGTCATCACCGGAAAAAGTGCCGCGAGGTACACCGCTGACTTCAGGGGCTTCGGAAAGTATCAGGGGGAGCGCTGCTTTTTCACCGGAGATCTGGGATATATTCGCGACAATAAGCTGTATTTTATCGGCAGGCGCGACCGGCAGCTAAAAATAATGGGATTCCGCATTGAGCCGGAAGAGATTGAAAACGCGCTGCTGAAGATACCCGGCGTAAGTCAGGCGGTGGTGCAGCCCATGAAATTCGGCAGCCACGCGGGACTTGCGGCGGCGGTCTGCGCAGACGGGATAACGACCGGGGAAATACGCGCGGCTCTTTCCGAGATGGTACCGGAATACATGCTGCCGCGCAGGATAAGCATAGTCGGGGAACTTCCGCTGAATCGGAGCGGAAAGCTGGACAGAAAGGGGTAAATATATGAAAAGCATGGATTTAAAGGTAACAGCGATAATAGGGATAGTTTTAGCATGTATAACGGCAGTATTGATATTCATACTGTGCAACCTCGTCCCGACCTCCGGAATGAAGCGGGTAGAAACTGACGGGAGAGTCTTCCCGGTTGCAGGCGGCGAGTGGAATTATGTTGCCGACACGCCCGTCTGGAAAGGCAGCACAACGAAAGGCACGCTTGTAATGAGCAACGGCACGGAATACGGGATAACCTACAGCACGGAGTATGATGTGTTCACTATCGACGGAAAATTCGGAATGTACGTTCGGGAGGAAGTCAGCTTATGAGCGATATCACTACCTCAGACATAATCGGGATACTTACGGAAGTCTGTGCCCAGGGTGGCTCGATACTCCCGGAAACGGAACTTCTGGACAGCGGCAGGCTGGATTCCCTGGCGTTCATCGAGCTGATGAACGCGCTGGAAGACCGCGGAATTGATATCCAGCCGACCCGCGTGCAGCGGGAATGCTTCCGCACCCCGGCGAGCATTACAGTGCTGTGCCACAAAATATGCAGCCGCGAATAAGCGGAACTGTGCTGCGGGAAATTCCGGCGCGATGGGCTTGCGGGTCCTTTTGTAATGCGATTTCCACTGCCGCCGCTCACCTTTCAGAAAAATATTGAAAAAAATTCAGAAAAGCTATTGACAAATCGGGATTTTGATGCTATAATATATGAGTGCTCAGGAATGAGTGCTAAGCGCCAGTAGCTCAGCTGGATAGAGTATCTGGCTACGAACCAGAGGGTCGGGGGTTCGAATCCCTCCTGGCGTGCCAACAGAAAACCGCTTAACCGTTAGGGTTGAGCGGTTTTTCTTATATTGTAAGAAAAACCGTTCAGCGCATTTTCCTCTATTTGAGTGCGCCATTAGTGCGCCATAGAATTTATCCGTAGTATTCGTTATCCGTGCTCAGGCACGGATTTTTTCATTTCAGTCTCATTTTCACTTTACTCATTGATCTTCTTTTCTCCGGATCACAAAATTTGCAATGCACTCTGAGGCAGCTTCGTCCGCCCTTGCTATTATGTGTCCGTACTTGTCGGTTGTGGTGCTGACTTTACTGTGTCCTAACCTTTTGCTAATGGTTATTGGATCAACACCGTTATAGTAGAGCAGGCTCACCATTGTGTGCCGGAACGCGTGTGGGTTGATATGTGGAAGTCCGTATTTTTTCGAGAACGTACCGCAGTAGTTGGTAAGACTTGACGGGTCCATAGGGGAGCCGTCCTCCTGTACGAATACAAACCCGGTATTTTTCCACAGACTGCCCCAGATTTGTGCTTGCTCATCGTACCATTCCTTGTATTTCTTCAGCAGAGCCATAGTTTCCTGCGGTAGCTTTATGTAGCGTTTGGACTGCTTTGTTTTCGGTGAGTCCTCGTAAATTCCGCGGTCACAGCTGTACAGAAGATTGTTGTCGATGTGAATTTGATTCTCGTCCCATTCGATTTTGTTCCATTTCAAACCGAGTATCTCTCCGCGCCTTGCTCCGGTTATCAGCAGAAGATGAACGGCTGTGCGCCACTTTATCGGCTCTTTTTCCAGGCATTCTCTGATTTTCAGAATGTCTTCGGCTTCAAAATAGTTTGCTTCTTTTTGCTTGACGCGCGGCGGAGTGGCACGTTCAGCAGGATTGTACTGCACCAGCATTTCCTTTTCCGCCTTCACGTCTAAGTCCCTCTTTTCCGAGCTGGCGGTGAGGTCATTGAGCTGCTGCGGGTGAATTTCGGTGATTTTCAGATGACCTATACCGGGATTAATGCGCTTAAGCAGTCCGCGGTAAGAAAGAATGGTCGTGTGTTTTACACCGGTGCTTTCCTTTAATCGGATAACATAGTCCGCATACTCTGAAAAAGTAATTCCATGAGTGAGATTGAAGCCCATTTTGCATTGTTCTTCAAACCTGTTAGCGAACTTTTCGCATTCGGTTCGATTTTTCTTTTCAGACCATTCTGGATTAGCCTTGAAAGTAGTGCAGCTTGGTTTTATACGGTTGCCGAACCTGTCGTATCCATGGTACACTCTGATTCCGAAACTGATCAGTTCTCCTTTCTTGTTTCTTCTGGGGTGGATATCTGCCATATTAATTCCTCCTATTCGTCATATATATCAAACCAATCACGCAGAAGCTGCTTGTAATACGCGATCATCATTTCAGCCAGCGGATTTCCCTCCTTTACCAATACCTTTGCCGGCATATTTTCAGGACTGTTTTGATTATGCGTGAGCTTTTCACGGTTGGATTTGATTTCATTTGTTATATAATCAACGACTTCCGCTTCAAAACTTTCGGTAAGAGCCTTGTCGTGTGAATCTGTATTAAGTATTCGTTCGATGAGTGCCATATAAGTTTTCCATGCACTGTATTCGCAAACGCTGTTATGCTCGGAAATGTCCGGAAGATTATAATTTGTGTCGTATTCTTTTACGCCGTATTTTTTTAGTTTTGCCGTTTCTTCAAGCTCATTGTATATTCTGTCATAGCAGAAAACGCCTGACAACGGCGACAGCATTGCCTGTAAAGCATGGTAACAAGAGTATCCTCCGATGTCTTCATTAGCGAATTGAATGCCGTAAATTCCGCTGCCGGCTTTGTCAGTAATCTTACCCAAATCATCTGCAAGACGTTTCCTTATGACAGAATTGAAATATCTGTAAGAAAACTTGTTCATAATAACTTCGTTAAGCATTTTGAACAGCTCGTCAGCGTTTTCATCTTCAAGAAACATTGACACGCTCACATACTTTTTTCCAAGTTCGCAGATATTTTCAGCGGCTTTCTCTGTGATTCCGGCGGCTTCGCTCACAGAATGAAGCGACCTGTCGGTGCAGCGTAGATCTGTTCTGCCAAGAAGGTAATCTGCGGAAACATTATAGTAGTCTGCAAGCATATTCAGCTTTTCTATGTCGGGCATTCTCATGCCTTTTTCGTAGTATTCGAGACTTGCCCTGGTTATACCGAGATCATTTGCCACACGCTGCCGCGGGTATTCATCGCCCAGCTCCTCGCGTAGTTCCACCAGTCTTTTGGAAAAAACATCTAACAGATCCATACATATTCCTCCCTGATTTGCCAACTAAGCCTATAATGTGATAAAATAGAGAAAATTTATATTTCCCTCGATTACTACTTGACAAATTTGTTTATCGTTGCTATAATATAGTTGCAGGCAACAACCAACAAATTCATTTTATCACAGTTTTCTGGTTTTGTCAATAGGTTTATGAAAAGAGGTGAAAAAAGATTTTGAGTTCAACAATTCCGCCGCCAAAAAAGAAAGCCGCCCGCGGTACGGCAATACCACGGACGGCATGAGAGAGCAGCCCAGTTACAAGTGCTTCATCTCACATTTTATTGTATCATACATTGGGTGAGATTGCAAGTACATTTTCATCAAAGGAGAATTATTATGTCTGACATTATTGCAGAAAGCAATTCCACCAAGAAGTATATTCCCCACATGGAGAATATCAAGAATACAGCCGAACTGCTGCATCTTCCTACAAACTTTATCAGAGAAAAGGTCTTGACAGGGGAGATAGTTGCAGTCAGGGCAGGCAGACGCTACCTCGTAAATGTTGACAAACTAATAGAGTATCTCAACACGCACACCATTGATCCTGAGATAGAGCCCCAACCAAGTGTAGTATGTGAATTTGTCAAGGCTGCCGCCATAGTCACCAGCACGGACGAAGCAATGGCGGCAACCGCCGTTTTATCAGCGTTTTCCGGTTGCATTGCAGGAGCTTACAGAGCTGTTGGAAAGCCAGGACATTCCGAGCCGCTGACATTATATACGCTCATTGTGGCAGAGCCTGGCGAACGAAAATCTCCTATAATGAGATATGTCCGGGACCCTTGGGACAGGTGTGTTTCTTTGTACAACGACAGGCGCAGGCAGGATTTTTACCGGAACAAGGAACAAAAACGAATACTCGTTGACGAAATTGAAAAGCTGCGGCGTACAGGCGGTTCTGCTGAAGATATAGCGGCAAAGCAGTGCCAGGTGGACCGAATAGAAGATACTGAAGAACTTGTTCTTTGTATTGATGATGTCACTCCAGAGGCGCTTTCGCGGCTGTTAAGCCAGAATCGCGCATTGATAATGCTTTCGGACGAAGCAGGAATGCTTAAGAATTTTGGCGGCAGATACTCAAACGAGATTCCTAATCTTGACTTGCTATTAAAGTGTTGGAGCGGGGAAACGTACCGAAAGGATCGCTGCAACGGTGAAGCAATCCTGTTGAAAGAGCCATATTTGTCCGTTTGTCTGTGCGCTCAGCCTTATATAGTGGAAAACCTCATGAGCAGTGAGTATTTCAGATCCAGCGGGCTCACTGCCAGGTTTCTTTATACTTTCCCGAAATCCTATGTCGGAATCCGCGAGTATGACACTCCCGATATCCCAGTACAAGTAAAGAGCGGGTATCATAGTATTGTTTTTTCGGCATTCAACAGCCGGGTGGTGTTCCGCAAGTGTAATGTTCCTCTGTTTCTCAGCGAAGAGGGACGGCAGAAATTTATACACTACTATAATACTGAGATAGAGCCTAAACTCCGTGACAGGTTTGCGGAATGTCAGGACTGGGGCGGAAAGTACCACGGACTTATTCTTCGTCTATCCGGAATATTGCATTGCATGAGTGAATTTTCAAAAGACAGAATGCCGGAAAACGAACGGATATCCGCCAAGACCCTCGGCAATGCTATAAGAATTGGAGAATACTATACCCGTCAGGCTGTTTTCGCTTATACGCAGAATGAATTTGATAAGTCCATAGCAGGGGCAGAATATGTGCTGCGGAAGCTGACAGCTAAGCAGATAAACGAGATCACTCCGCGTGAACTGCTGCATACCTGTCGAAAATTTAAAACCATGGAAGAATTACGAGTTTCAGTTGAGCTTCTTATTGAACACGGATATATAAAAGAAGATTCTCGGCATATTTCCGGGCAGAAAACCAAGACTGTCTACCTTGTAAATCCGTGTTTGTTTGAAAATGACGTACCAAATGTACCAGAGCCATGATGAAAAGTGGTACTATTGGTACGCTGAATAAACTACAATATTTAGATCACCGTGATATTTTTGTATAATTTACATACAACCCGATAGTCTGTCATAGCTATTATGTCAGTTTTGTCGGGTTGCTTTTTGTATTGCGATTGCTGAAAAGAAATATGTTACGGTATGGTACATTGCTGGTACGTTTATAATGTATCGGTTATAAGAGATATGAAGTGCGACATTGTGTCGTAGTTATGATGAGTGTATGTATTGATGATTTATGGTACGCGTTGGTACGTTTACAGTGTACCAGTACAAATATGTTGTGAATATTATTAAAATGGCGGTAGTCAAAATAGACTACCGAGAAATTTCAGGTAACCACGTGCAATGCCTTTGGCAGTGCGGTGTGAGGTAGAGTGACGTAGTCACTCTATTCCTGCCGTACGGAGTACGGTCATTGTTTTGCTTGATTTTTGCATAGAAAAAGGGAAATATCGCGTCGCACATGATAGGGCGTTTGGTGTAGCATTAGCAAATAACCAAATGACTGCTGAAAAGAAATTTTCATTTTTCAGCAATGAAAAAATTTTTGTATTGAAAGGTTGGCTATAATACAAGATCTTTAGGAGAATTATTCTGCCATTAAGCTATTTCCGGTATAGCTGGAATCGTCTTGAACACTATATTTATTAGGAGTAGATTTGTTCAAAACTAAAGACATTGCTAGTGGTTCAGAGTGTATTTCCTTGGTTCAAGTTTGATTTATGGTAACCTCTAAAAACCTCGTTTGAGTGAAAATGTGTATAGCACACCGCCTGCTTCTGTCAACAAGCGAAATTTTTGATGTGACGGCATCCATGCCGTCACTCGGTTATTTCGCTCTGCAACATCGTGTTGCACCTCCTCGTAAGGCGTACAGCCTTACTTCGTCGGCTTTCCTCGCATTCGGTGCACTCTACCCATTTTCACTTTTCAAACCGGTTTTTAGAGGTTCCCATATATGAAATACATAGATATGTTCCTGCCGGTAGCTGTATTCTCAAACTACATCGCCATCTTCGTCCGCGCAGAAGGAGACCCGAACAGAGCGATGGCGGGAGTTCTGTTTGGCGGAGCGGTCAATATCGTTCTGGACATCATTTTTGTGTTTCCCTGTAATATAGGCATCGGAGGGGCGGCTTTTGCTTCCGTGCTTGGAATTGTCGTTCAGGTCACGGTCGGGACCACACATTTCTTCAGCAGAAAAAACGGACTTAAGTTCATAAAGCCGAAGCACATTATTTCAAGCGTGGGACAGATAATAGAAAACGGCATCTCCAGCTTTTTCAATGAGCTTGCAAACGGATTTATCGTATTGCTTTTTAACGTACAGATACTAAAATACTGCGGAGAATCCGCACTGTCGGTTTACAGCGTGATCTCAAACTGTGGTATCCTGGTGAACTCCCTGTTTACGGGCGTCGGGCAGACTATCCAGCCGATAATTGCGATAAATTACGGTGCAGGGAAGTGGGAAAGAATAAAGGGAATCAGGCGAATGTCCTATCTTACTATCACAATTATGGGCGCGGTATTTTTGCTGAGCGGAATAATGTTCCCACTTGGGATATGCGGAGTTTTTATGGAAGTCGGCGAGAATATTGAAGTGCTCGCACAAAATGCGATACGGACTTATTTCATAGCCTTTCTGCCAATGGGTATAAACCTGCTGAGTTCATATTATTTGCAGTCAGTTTTAAGCGCCAGAAAATCTCTGTTCATTTCGCTGCTGCGGAATATTATTCTGAGCAGCATTGCGATTCTGACGTTCCCTCTGATGTTTGACGGAAGCAGCTTGTGGTTTGCAATGCCGATCGTGGAAGTGGCTGTGCTGTTCGTCAGCGTCATTTTCCTGAAAACCACGAAATGCAGGACAGGCACTGATTGATTTTCCTTTTTTACCGAGAAAGTATGGGCATCTCTAAAAACAATGGAGCGACCTCATGATTGCTCCATTGTTAGTTATTTGGTCGAATATTCCATCGCCAGCGGAAGTTCTATTCTTCCTTATAATACGATTCAACCAGAGCGCAGTCCATTATAAGAACATAGAACACATTTCCGTAATATCGGCTTTTTACTATTCTGCCATGGTCGAGGACCGGCTGAAAACTTCCGTCTTTCTTGGCAAAATGGAATTTCACATAATCGTTGTTGCCATCGGCTTTCGAATTTATCTGCGCCCATATGCTGGCTTCCACTGCTTCCTGCTCGTCCGGCCGTATCAGATTCCGGAAACGATGACCGGAGTGGGCAAGGAAATCATCAAAATCGCTGCAACCTGCAAATTTGATAAGCTCCTGGTTGGCGAACAGGATACGGTCATTTTCCGGGTCTGCCATGTATATCAGAAATGCTCCCGGGAGATTCTTGGATATATCCTGAAGCGCGAATCCAAGGCGGCTTCTGTGCCGTATCTTGTACTTGTATTCCTCGCGATAGGCAATGCAGCTATGCTTTCCGTGAAGCTTTACTTCATAGAGCGCTTCGTCCGCACAGCGTATAAGTTCAGATATATCATCGCAATTCTTTGGGAACTCTGCGTACCCGACTGAAATATAAAAATTGTGCTTTTCATTATTATGTGTGAAGTATCGCTGCTGTGTGGTGAATTTCTCGATTTTATCCATGGATTCTTCCGCAGTGGTCCCGATAAGGATAATCGAGAATTCGTCGCCGCCGTTCCTGCATAAAACCGAATTCCCAGGGAAGCTGGCTTCAATACTCTGCGCGACCGTTTTCAGCGCTTCATCTTCGACCGCGTGTCCGTACATATCGTTGATGAATTTGAAGTCGTCGATATCCATCTGGATACCAACGCAGTTTACATTCGAATGTTCCTGCATGATCCTGTCAAGCTGTTCGTCAAAACCTTTCCTATTTAAAAGACCGGTAAGCGGGTCTGTTATGGACATTTCCTTTAAGTGTTTCCGGTGCTTTTCCATCACAAGCAGGGCACCCGTTAATCCCGTAAGAAGCATGACAACGCAAAGCCCGATGGATAATTCAAGGACCAGATGATTTCCTTTGTTCCATCCGGCTTTCGGCGCTACCGAAAGCTGAAATGAACAGCCGCCGAGTTCAAACTTGTATGTTACCGGATCCTGCAAGGATTCCCCGGATTCTGAAATCACCTCATACTCAGTATCGAACGGGGAAATCGTCTTGGACAGACAATAATCATATCCAAAATCTGTGAGCGCCTGCACCGAATCCTCAAAAATATCCGGGACCCGGATGATCACTATCGTGAATCCCCAGAAAGAAGATCCTCCGCTTTCGTTTTCCAGATACACCGGATTACGGATTGCGATCCCGCTTCCACCCTGTTTCAGATCAAAGGGACCCTGCATTGTTACTATTTTATTATCCCTTCCATACCGGCATAGCTTACCTTTTTTTTCATCGTTGATAAGGTCGATTTTGCCCGCTTCGTTTTCGGCTTCCGGATAAATGTCTGTAACGACTCCCCCTGGTGCTATCTGTATGCTCTGAATATAGTCGGTCATAAGATTTTCGGAGACCTTCTGGAATTTTTTCACCTCTCCGTTTTCACTGATCACGATTCCTTTCAGCGCGTCTGTAATTGCTATCCCACGGTTCATATCATTTTGCAGGTGGTCTGTATAGGTCGTGGCATTTAACTCGGTTATTGTGCGTACCTTCTCCTGATTTGCCTTATATGAATTATATAAATTCATAGACAGAATAAGACATCCGAACAAAAAAACAAGTATAGGGACTATGTACGTTTTATTCTGTTTTTTATTTATTGGGCGCATTGTGTGTTGTTCCTCCGGATATTTCGTTACAAAATAACTATATACCATAACGGGAAGGCTATGGTATACTGGTCAGATATGCACATACGTTCACCAATAAGGAACGTATGTGCAAGGCATTTTTGATTTATAATAAACGATTTACGTTTATTATAACACACAGGAACAGAAAAATCAATCGTTAATTCTGGATTTTTGTACCTGAAACGTAAGTTGCCATAGCTTTCAGACTCTTAAAAGGTCACCTTTAAAAACCTTGTTTGAGTGAAAATGTGTATAGCACACCGACTGCTTCTTTCAACGAGCGAAATTTCTGATGCGACGGCGTCCATGCCATCGCCCGGTTATTTCGCTTTGCAACATCGTGTTGCACCTCCTCGTAAGGCATACAGCCTTACTGCGTCGGCTTTCATCGCATTCGATGCACTCTACCCATTTTCCCTTTTCAAACCGGTTTTTAGAGGTTCCCTTATAAAGAAAATGAGCAATAAAGTTAAAGCTGTACATAGAATTGGTGCGACACTATGTCGCACCAATACAGTCTGTCGAAAAAGCCATCTTTCGCAGAAAAAAGAAAGATGGCTTTTTAAATATTAGGCAGCGAGGAAACCGAAAGCCGAAAAGTGTGACAAGAAATGCAAGATAAAACAGTATAACTGCGTATGCAGTACATACTTTTTAAGATTCATGGCAGCAAACTTAAGCCTGACCCAGTTAGTGACACGAGTCAAGCCGCGAAAAAATGTAAATCTCATTGAGTGTTTTTCTTTTGCGTCAACGAAAACACGTTCAATTGTTTCTTTGCGGCGGTCGTAAAGCCTGCGGAGCTCCGGAGCATGTCGGTAGTCTTCAGCTAGCTCGAGGTAGTCGCTCCAGAGGTGCTTTAGAATAGTTTTTTCGCATTTGGAATTGTTCGTGCATTTGTTGCGGGAGGGGCAGCTTTCGCATATGTAGGGCTTGCTTTTAAATTCACGGTATCCGTCGCGTTTGGTTGTAGAATAGCTTAAAACATGGTTTTCTGGGCAGAGAACGCAGTCAAAATACTCATCGTAAATGTACTCGTAATACTAAACACCGTTTAAAATCTAAATAAAATCCAATCTCTACCGGTAATACTTTTAATGGTTTGATTAGACAAAGAGCAGATAGTATCACAAAGTCTGTCAACGACTTTTTGAAGTGTTTGAAACACTTCATTTTTAAAA
>JAGAJA010000009.1 GCA_017829075.1 Oscillospiraceae bacterium
GGGAGCAACCGCGCCAAAACCTCCGATATTTCTCGCCGTCCCCGGATTGGTCTGGTATGCGGACTTGATTTCGGGCTGTCGCCCTTCCGTCCGCAAACCGACGGCGTTTTGCTATGTTGATAAAAGTTCGCAGTTCCACTAAGCCGTCCGCAAAACCGAAATATCTCGCCCTCCTGCACAGCGGTATTATGTTCTTTTTTTACTCTGCCTGTTTTTTTGTTCAGCATTTGCGGGAACAACCGCGCCAAAACCTCCGATATTTCTCGCCGTCCCCGGATTGGTCTGGTATGCGGACTTGATTTCGGGCTGTCGCCCTTCCGTCCGCAAACCGACGGCGTTTTGCTATGTTGAAAAAAGTTCGCAGTTCCAATAAGCCGACCGCAAAACCGAAATATCTCGCCCTCCTGCACAGCTTATATTACACCCGCGCAAACGACAAAAAAACCATTCGTATTTCCGGTTGATTTTTCCCATGATTTATGGTATCATTAACAAAGGGGTGAGCGTATGAAAGACATGAAACTAAGCTACTTCACAAATGATGAGAGCTTTCCGCTGTTTGTACAGTTCGGCGGACACGATGAGCAGATGTTCATTCACGGACATGAGGACTTCTTTGAGCTTGTGACCGTACTCAGTGGCAGCGCAGAGCACATTGTTGACAACGAGAGAAGCAGGATCAGCAAAGGTGATGTTTTCGTAATAGGAAACAGCATTATTCACGGCTTTGACGACCCAAAGGATTTCCGGATCTGCAACATTATGTACCGCCCGGATTTTCTCTTTTCCGAAGATACTGATATTAGGCAGCTTCCCGGATTTCATGCGCTGTTCCTGCTTGAGCCTTACTTCAACAGTACACAGCGATTCCAGAGCCACCTAAAACTCACTCCCGCTGATTTCGCGCTGATCGAACCGCTGCTGAATTCCGCCGAGCAGGAATACAACTCCGATAATCCCGGACGCAAGACCCTCGTTCTGTCTATCATTCGCCAGTTGGCGGTCATTCTATCCCGTCTGTATGACTGCCCCGCCAGATCAAAGGAGATCGCCGGAATCGCAGACGCGGCAGCATTCATGGAACAAAGCTACGGTCAGAACATCTCTGTAAGCGATGTGATCGAACGCTCCCACTATTCCCAGCGGCATTTTATAAGGCTTTTCTGTGCGGCATACGGAATGACGCCTCAGAAATACCTGATGAATGTTCGTATCCGCCATGCAAGCGCAATGCTCCGGGAAAGCGGACTTTCGGTGACAGAGATCGCACTGCGCTGCGGTTTTTCGGACTCCAACTATTTCAGCAGGATATTCAGGAAATACACCGGATATTCTCCGAGCGAGTTTCATGGGAAACAACATAACTGAATTCAGCCTGAGAAGCTAAGATATTCTTCTCAGGCTATGTTTATCAAACACTGCATGAACAAACACGCAAATCACGCAAAATCTATTGACTTATTTCTGGAAGTGTGATAAAATAAATAAGTACAAAAGATCACTGTAACAGATGAATCAGTACGCTTGGCAGTTCCGCCTCTCCGAAGCTTAATCTGAATTACAGATGATTTGCTCGGCAGGTCGAAAACTGCTTTATCGGAAGCGCACCAAAGCGGGACTAAGTATTCTTTCCGGCATGACTTTACCCTGCGCCGGAGGATATTCACCCGGAGGAACACACAATTTCTCCGGCGGTCTATGTAACCTTTTGCGCTGTTTGTCTGTCATATGTTATATGGACAAGTGGACAAGTATGGACAAGTATGGACAAGCGGGAATTCAGAAAGGCAAGGTCTGAAACCAGATGAATAATGATGAACTGGAAAACCCCCGCCCGGAACGTCTGGAGGCTGCGAACCGGATCTATGTAAATCAAGCAGGATACCGGACAGATGACGAAAAATACGCAGTATTCACGTTCCCGGCGTCTTTTTTCACGGTCGTGGACGAAAATGGAAGAAGCTACTTCTCCGGAGTGCCTGTTCCCACAGGATTTGACGAAGCCTCCGGGGAAAATCTCCGCCGCGCCGATTTCTCGGAGCTGAAGCTTCCGGGAAAATACCGCATTCAGGCAGGGGCTGACTGCTCGATGTATTTCAGCATTGACGAGAATGTATATCAGCCCTGTTTTGATAGCTGCATGAAAGCGTTTTATTACCAGCGCTGCGGCTGTGAGCTTACGGAACGGTACGCCGGAATGTGGAAGCACGGAAAATGCCACTGTGGTACCGCAGTTCTCTGGGAAAACCAGAAGATATCGCTGGACGTGTCCGGCGGCTGGCATGACGCCGGGGATTACGGCAGGTATGTTACCGCCGCAGCCGCCGCGCTTGCGCATTTATTTTACGGATACAAAATGTACCCTGAGGTATTTATCAGGCAGGATATCGACATTCCCGGAAAGCCGTCGGATATGCCAGATGTGCTGATAGAATGCAGATACGAGCTGGAATGGCTGATGAAAATGCAGCGGTTTGACGGCGCTGTCTGGCATAAGGTGACCTCCATGAAGCACGCAGGCTTTGTCATGCCTGAGGACGACAGGGAGCAGCTTTACGTCATGCCTGTGTCCTCAAACGCAACGGCTGATTTCGCCGCCGTAACTGCTCTTGCTTCGACTATTTACCGGAAATTCGACAGCCACTTTGCGGATATGCTGATGAAATGCTCCGAAGCGGCATACGGCTGGCTGGAAAAATACCCGCATTTCATCGGATTTAAAAATCCCAAGGGCTGCGACACCGGTGAATACGGCGAAAACGATGACCGCGACAACCGCTTCTGGGCGGCTGCGGAGCTTTTCTGCGCCACCGGCGAGGAGAAATATTACAGCAATATGCTGGAGCTTCTGCGCAGCGGATTTCAGCGGACTGCGCTCGGATTTGCTTCTGTCGGAGGCTTCGGCTCTCTCGCACTTCTGCTGAACGGAAAAGGAAGCGCCGCTATACTAAACAAGCTGCACAATGAATTCATCGCCCGCGCGGAGCAGCTCAAGGAGATCTGTGATAAAAGCGGCTGGGGTCTTTCAATGACACCTGACCAGTTCTACTGGGGCAGCAATATGACTGTACTTACCAACGGAATGGTTTTCTTAATTGCCGATTATCTTGAAAAGCATTCTATTAACGGAAAGCCGCGCTTCAGGAAATACGCCGAAATGCAGCTTGATTACCTGCTTGGCACGAACGCCACCGGATACAGCTTTATCACCGGTATCGGAGATTTCTGCGTGAATTACCCCCACCACCGACCGGCATATGCGGACGGAGTTGAGGAGTGCATTCCCGGACTTGTCAGCGGCGGCCCGAACAGCCGTCTTGAGGACAGTTATGCGGCGGCGCTTTTCCCGGAGGGAACTCCGCCGATGAAGTGCTTCTCGGATAACACCGAATGCTACTCACTGAACGAGATCGCGATTTACTGGAATTCACCGGCAGTATTCCTGCTGGCGGGACTTATGAGCTGAGAAAACGCCGCACAATGCGCTTGACAGAGGGATCTGCGCGAGATTTATGCGGCATTGCCCCAGAAAAAGAAATAATTGGGAGAAAAAAATGAGCACAAAAAACAATAACAAAAAAAGCCCTAAGATGATCAAAAGATCCGGCGGGCCGTCAAAGAACACGATTGCGCTGATAATACTGTCCGTTGCACTCGTGGCAGTGGTAACGGCGCTGATAATCCTGCTGAACATCTGGCACAGCAAGCCGGAAAATCAGCCGCAGACAAGCGAACCCTCCTCAACGGCTTCCACCACCGAATCTGTCGATGAACCTGAGGAAGAGCCGGAACCGGAGATCACCGATGTGGAATTCGGCTCCTCCGATTACAGCCGGGAATTCTTCTCCACCGACCTTTTCATCGGCGACAGTATCGCTACTGGCTTCACCGATTACTCAAAGCTGGACGATAAAAATGTTGCCGCAAACGTAAATCTCACACCCTACAAGGCTCACGCCGAACCCATTACCCTTTCCGACGGCACCAGCGGCACTGCCCTTTCCTATGCCGAGGCAATGCAGCCGAAGCGCATCTTCATGATGCTGGGCTTCAACGGACTTAATTCCCCCATCGCAATGGAGGGCAGCTTCCGGACGCTGACGGAAAAGCTGGAGGCAGCCTGCCCGAACGCGGTGATCTACTGCTACTCGATTACTCCGCTGACCGCAGACAGCTCCGCAGCCGCAAACGCTGGTTTCACCAACAAGAACGTACTGTCCTTTAACGAATACCTCAAAACCATGTGCAGCGAGCTGGGCGTCATCTACCTCGACATCAACTCCAAGATGTCTGACGAAAACGGCTGCCTGAAAGAGGAGTACAACGAATATGACGGTATGCACATCAGCGCGCCTACCTATGACCTGATACTTGCATACACTCAGAAATACATCACGGAAATGCCTGAGCCGGAGGCTTCCTCAAAGCATAAGCCGGCTGAAACCACGGCGCCTGAGGATACTACTACCTCGATGCCGGAAAATACATCTGAGCCGCCGGAAACTTCATCGGCACCCTTGGCTTCCGAGCCGGGGCAGACTTCCTCCGAGCTTTCCTCCGACTATAACAAGGAGTTTTTCGCGGACGACCTGTTTATCGGCGACAGTATCACCACCGGTCTTTCCGGATATGGTATACTTTCCCCGAAAAACGTTGCCGCTGCGGTAGGATATACCCCCTACAAGGCTTACAGCACCGAGATAGAGCTTGGCGACGGCACCACCGGTACAGCGGTAGACTATGCCGCTTCTATGCAGCCGAAGCGTATCTTTGTAATGCTCGGTTCAAACGGCATCACCTCCGCCGCTGCAATGGAGGACAGCTACCGCACACTGCTTGATAAACTCGCTGATAAATGCCCGGACAGCACAATATACTGCCTGTCAGTAACCCCGGTAACAAACGACAGCAGCTCCGCTGCAAACGCAGGCATAGACAACAGCATGATCACCGGTTTCAACAAATTCATCAAGGCTCTTGCAAAAGAAAAAGGGCTGACATATATTGACCTGTATACTCTATTCTCTGACGACAACGGTTATTTCCTGCATGAATACGCGGAAAACGACGGTCTGCACTTCAAGGGAAACACCTACAAGGTAATGCTCAGCTACATAGAGAGCCTGATCTGAAACAGAAAGGAACAATGAAAATGAAAAAGAAACTCACGATCGCCGCGCTCATGGCGGCGCTTCTCCTTACCGGCTGCTCAGGAGGAAACACAAGCTCCGGTGAAAGCTCAAACGCATCACAGGAATCGCAGGTGAGCAGCGCATCTGCTGCTGAAAAGGCTGAAAAGCTGCTCAGCGAGGTCGAATTTGCCGGAGAAATGGTCGCAGTTGACAGCGACAGCATGGAGTTCCGGTTTGGCTTCGCGGCTGACACACTGACCGATTACGCGGCATACATCTGCGGCTCCGGCGCTTATCCGGACGAGTTCGGTATCTTCACCGCCGAAAGCTCCGAGCAGGCTGCCGAGATCAAGACCGCTCTCGAAAGCCGCATTGAGAGCCAGAAATCCACCTATCAGGACTACACTCCGGAGGAAATGTACAAGTTTAACGACTGCTTCGTAAAGCAGAATGGAAACACAGTTTACTACGCCGTCACCGCCGACAACACAAAGGCGGCTGATATTCTGGGATAAGATCCGGCAATAGAAATAGAGGCTCAGTTAAAATGACTGAGCCTCAGCTTGTTGAAAAAGATCCTTTTCAGGGTGGCGAGAAGCCCTCAGATTCTAGGAACCCGCATATCGGCTAGGCTTTGTGCCTGCCGTTATGCGGAGTGACGACGAAGATGAGGGTTTATCGACAGCCTGAGGCTCAGTCAAAATGACTGAGCCTTTTTGTTTATTCAACTCCGTATACTTTTCGGGCAATATCCACTGTTTCCTTTGCGTCCCGGGCGTAGAAATCCGCGCCTATCTTCTCCGCGTAATCCTTTGTCAGAACCGCGCCGCCGACAACTACCTTGCAGTTTACGTTGTTTTCCCGGAGCAGTTTTATCGTATTCTCCATGCTTTTAAGCGTGGTGGTCATAAGCGCCGAAAGTCCGACTAGACGCACGTCGTATTTTATCGCCGCGTCAACCACCACCTGATAATCAACGTCCTTGCCGAGGTCTATCACGTCAAAGCCGTAATTCTCAAGCAATGTCTTTACGATATTCTTGCCGATATCATGAATATCTCCCTTAACCGTGCAGAGAACCACCTTTCCGCTGGAAACTCCGCTGCCGCCGCGGTCGGATATCGCCTTTTTGATAACGTCAAACGCAGCCTGCGCCGCTCCCGCCGACTGAATCAGCTGCGGCAGGAATATCGTTCCTTTCTCGAACTTTGCTCCTACGCTGTCAAGCGCCGGAATGAGCTTGCCATTGACTATATCCATTGGGTCAGCGCCGGAGGACAGCATTTTTTCAGCAGCCGCTGCGCATTCCGCCTTAAGTCCGGAGGACACTGCGTCAAAGATATCCATATCCGCAGCTGGGGCTGCCGAAGGCTTCTTCACCTCTGCGCCGTAGCTTTCGATGAATTTTGTTCCGTGTCTGTCATAGCCTGAAAGCAGCCGGAAAGCATTCACTGCTCCGGTCATGGACGCAATATTCGGGTTCATTATCGGGAGAGTGAGTCCGCAGTTCATCGCCATTGTAATGAACGTGGAATTAATCAGCTCACGGTTAGGCAGACCGAAGGAAATATTTGATACTCCCAGCACCGTTTTAAGTCCCAGCCGCTCTGTTACCATGCGGACTGCTTTCAGCGTTTCCGCAGCGCCGTCCTGCTCCGCAGATACCGTGAGGGTAAGGCAGTCTATATATACGTCCTGCTTCGGAATGCCGTATTCCAGCGCGCGGTTCAGTATCTTCTCCGCGATTGCGAAGCGCTCCTCGGCGGTCTTGGGTATTCCCCGCTCGTCAAGGGTAAGTCCGACCACCGCCGCGCCGTATTTCTTCACCAGCGGAAGTACTGTATCAAGCTTCTCGTCCTCGCCGTTCACGGAATTTACTATCGGCTTGCCAGAAACTATCCTCAGCGCAGCCTCAAGCACCGGAAGCTCTGTGGTGTCGATCTGGAGCGGAGCGTCAGTCACCGACTGGATCGCGTTCACTGCCGCCAGCATCATTTCCTTTTCGTCAATGTCCGGAAGTCCTACGTTTACATCGAGGATCTCCGCGCCTGCGCCGGTCTGCTCCAGCGCCTGCCGCATGATATAGTCCAGATCATGCTTTTTCAGCGCTTCCTTGAACAGCTTCTTTCCGGTGGGGTTTATCCTCTCGCCGATGATTCGCACTGTATCCACAGTCACGACAGAGGACGCGCTGCACACCGCCGCAGGTATCTCCGGCTTGGGCATTACGCAGACCTTACCCTTTATGCGGTTTCCTACCTCGCGGATATATTCCGGGGTAGTTCCACAGCAGCCACCGAGCAGCTTCACTCCCATTCCGGCGATTGTTTCCATAACGTCCGCATACTCCACGGCAGACGTTGTGTAGAGATTGGTAGCCGGATCGGGTAATCCCGCATTCGGACGGATAAGCACCGGAACGCTGCTCCATTTCAGTATCTCCTCCACAATAGGGAGAGCCTCCTGCGGCCCTAACGAGCAGTTCATGCCGACAACGTCCGCTCCCAGCCCGCACAGGGTAAGAGCCATTGAAGCGGTACTGCACCCGGTAAAGGTGCGCATATTCTGCTCAAAGGACATGGTGCAGATGACCGGAAGATCAGTGTTCTCCTTTGCAGCAAGCAGTGCAGTCTTTATTTCCATGAGATCGGTCATTGTTTCGATCGCGATGAAATCAGCCTCACGCCCGGCGATCATGATTTCCCGGAACATATCGTAAGCCTCGTCCACCGGCATATCCCCGGTGGGGCGCAGCATTCTTCCGAGGGATCCTACGTCAAGTCCCACCAGCACATCTGTTCCCTCGGCAGCCTTTCGTGCGAGGGCAATTCCCTGCTTCACTATCTGCTCGACCGTGTATTTGCTGTTCTGGAGCTTGTGGCGGTTTGCGCCGAAGGTGTTTGTGTAAATTCCCTGCGCGCCGGCGTCAATGTAGCCTCGGTGTATCGACATTATCAGCTCCGGGTCGGTGAAGTTAAGCTCCTCCGGAAGTCCCCCCAGCTTAAGCCCATGCTGCTGCAAAACAGAGCCCATCGCTCCGTCCAACAGTATGTGTCCGTTGGTTTTCAGCAATTCGTTAAAGGTCATATTTATATCTCCATTCTCCCTGTTTATTTATCATTCCTGATTATTGCTTCGATTATTCGGTCAAGCTCAAGAAGTTCTCTCTCGTCCGGGACTTCCCCGCCGTAGCGCACTCTGTTATAAACCTGAACCATTCCGTCAAGCTCGGCTTCTGGGATATGTCTGCCGAACGCCTTTTCGCCCTTTGCGGAATGAATAGTGGTGGTATCTGTGTTAAGCTGCGGAAAGGGCGAGGCTCCGAGCTTTATCAGGAACAGCTCATAGCCCTCCCGGTATTTCATCACCGGGTCGGTTTCCCGGCGGTATCGGCGGTAAAGCTCCCGCTCGCTCCGGCGGAGTTCCCTTGAAGCAGTCTTTTCGTCGCTACTTTCGCTTAATTCATCGACAAACGGAACAGCCTCCTCCCGAACCGGGACTTTGAACAGCGGCGCGAATATCTCCTTGAAGAACCCCCATATCTGCCGCCGGAATTTGATTATCAGTATCACCATGAATACTTCAAACAGGAACATCAGCAGGTCGGCAATGGGATTTTCGGTCATATCGTATTCCACCGCATCTGCGGTGTTTTCAGCCATTTCGCCGTCCTGTGGATCCTCCTGCACACCTGCTCTGACCAGCGACAGCAGCCAGCGCAGCAGCGCTTGAATACCCTTGAACAGAAGCGACGCGATCGGCCCGGACAGCAGGAAAAGTCCCACAACCGCCGCTCCGACTGCCGCAATAAGATATGCGTTGTAGCGGCGCGTTCCCTTCGGGACAAGCGCATGACCTCCCGCCCGCTGCCGGGTCTGGACGTCTATGTTGGTCTGATTTGTCAGCACCGCCGCCAGAACTATCAGAACTCCGAACGCAACGCAAAGCTGCATCATTCCGTCTGAGGCAAGCTGCTTATTTCCGGTGCAGTTGAGCAGTATCGCGGATAATATCGCCGCGACAAAATACACTGCGAACCAACCTCTGGTGAATACATCGCTGTATTCCTTTCCGACCGACAGATACCCGCCGAAATACGCGGCAATGCAGGCTGGCAGCAGATACAGATACAGCCCGGTGTGAAAGTGAAATACCGCGCAGACGACAATAAAAGCCGCCGACGGAACGAGAAATCCTACCCTCGCCAGAAAAACCGCAATCGGCTTTGTCCTGCGGGAAAAACCGCCCCGTGAAGCCCATGTCCCCAGAAAGCGCCCGCAGCCGTAAAACAATGCGGCAGCGGCATAAATCGCGGCGTAATGCCACCAGACATATCCCCCGAAGCCAACGCCCTCGGTCAGCACTGCAAAAGGAAACAGAGCCAGAAACTGGCAGAAAACCGCCAGCGTTATCAGTATCCGGTTGTGCATTATCTCACCGCCTTCTCATCGGTCAATCTCCTGTTTCCGGCAGGTAGCGCTTGGTGCGCGGAATATGCCGTATCTCGCAGAAGTCCGTTTCTTCTATGTCGGTAGAGAGTATTGTGACGCTCCTGCCGTTCTGCGACAGGCTTCTGAGAAGCTCCGCGCAGCGTTCGTCCAGAAAGCTGCTGATAAATACCACGTCCGTCCAGTCCGTGTAATTTATCTCCGACATGAAATCGTCAATATGCTCTCCGCAGCCGTTTTTCAGCTCTGCAAGCTCCCTAAGCCGGCTTATTGTATGCTCGTAGCCCTCCCCCGGCTCGCCCGCAAGCGCTTTCTCTGGATTTGCCGTGAGCGCACAGATAGTATGGGTCTTGTAGCAATAATCCAGCATAAATGCGGCGCCCTTTATCAGCGCCTCCAGTGTCGGAACGGACATTGCCTGCCGCAGTCCGTGGTAGCTCCGCTGAAGGTTCAGTATCATCAGCACCCGCCGCTCGGTGGTGAATTCGTTATTGTACACCATAAGAGAGCCGTTTTTCGCGCTCTGCGCCCAGTGTATTCTGTTCATCGGCTCGCGGCCTGTGTATTCCCGCGCTCCGCTTATTACGAACGGGTCGGGCAGCACAAATCGCCTTACCGGAATGTCGCCGATAAATACATCGCTGGACATTCCCTCTATTTCCATGTCTGCGGGAACAGGAAGCACCCGTATCTTCTGGTCAAGCTTTATCACCCTCGCAGACTTCACAAGACCGAAAAGGTCGCTCACAGTCACCGAAACGTCCTCTATGCTGAATACACCGCGCTTTTCGCATTTCACCCGCCATGTCCGGCGGCATTTCTGCCTGCCCCGGAGCGTGAATATGCCTGATATCAGACCTTTCTGAGCAGGATCCTTGTACTGGGCAGAATTTACCGGATTGCCGAAAAAGCTCAGCCACCTTGAGCAGTTTATCTCCGTTCTGACCCACGGCAGAGGAAGCAGCTTTGCGTTGTCGATCTCCTCGATTATCTCGATTTCCTCGTCCTCGAATGCTTCCACGACCTGATCCGAACTGCCCGCAGCGCTGCCCTCAGTACCGCGCTTTCTCACCGTCAAAGTGTAGGAGAGCTTTTTCTGACCCAGACGATCGTATATAAAATACTGCCCCACAAGCACTGCGGTCAGTATCAGCGCCATTACAACCAGCTCCATATCAGCCCTCTGTCGGGACTGCAACGCTGTCCAGCACCTGACGGAGCACCTCGTCCGCCGCCTTTTCAGCGCCGCCTGCCGCCCCCGACCAGCCGCGGCAGATCAGTCTGTGCTTTATTACATAGGGAGCAGCTTCAAGCACGTCCTGCGGCATCGCATAATCCCGCCCGGAAAGCATTGCCAGCGCGCAAGCCATTCGGCGGAGCGCCACCGCTCCTCTTGTGGAAAGCCCCAGCTTCACATTTCCATGCTTTCTGGTTGCCGCCGCAATGTCCGCAATGTAGCTGCACACCGCTTCTCCCGCCTTGCAGGTGTTTACCTCCTGCTGAGCTGAGATAATATCCTGCGCCGAACATACTGCGGAAAGCTCCTGCGCCGCCGCGCCGCCGATGACCGATATTTCCTCGCCGCGTTCGGGATAGCCCAGCGCAAGCCGGATCATGAAGCGGTCAAGCTGCGCCTCCGGCAGAGGATAGGTTCCCTGTATCTCCACAGGGTTCTGGGTCGCAATTACGAAAAACGGCTGCTCCATAGGATAGGTTTCCCCGTCTATCGTGGTCTGGCGCTCCTCCATGCACTCAAGCAGCGCCGACTGAGTACGGGGAGTTGCGCGGTTTATCTCGTCCGCAAGGATTATGTTGGAAAATAGCGGCCCTTTTCGCAGTTGGAATTCCTGCTGCTTCATGTTAAAGAAGTTTATTCCCGTGATGTCAGAGGGCAGCAGATCAGGTGTGAACTGAATTCTCCGGAAGTCCGCGTCAACTGACTTCGCAAGCGACTTCGCAAGCAGCGTCTTTCCCGTGCCGGGGACGTCCTCAAGCAGCACATGACCTCCCGCCAGCATTGCCGCGCAGATAAGCCGCAATTCCCGACGCTTTCCCTTTACCGCAAGGGAAATGTTGTCGATCAGCCTGTCAGAAAGTTCATTGATCATCTGGTACTCCTTTCACCTTTTCATGCGCAGGTTCGGATACCGCGTCCTCATTTGGAAGTCCGCGTATCGTCATCAGCGCGATTATTCCTATAATTACCGCACAAACCGTCCAGATTATCGGCTCGGACAGGATAACTCCCAAATAGTCCAGCCACGGGATCATGAACAGCACAGTGCATATCTTCCAAATCAGCTCAATGCAGCTCGCGATTATCGGTATAATGCTGCGCCCAAGTCCCTGAAGAGAGCTGCGAAGTCCCAGCAGCACCGTCAGTGGGAAGTAGAACGGCACATTCACCCTCAGATACAGCACTGCCGTGTCCTCCACATACTGCTCACAGTCCGGCAGAATGAAGCCCACCATAAGCCTGCCGAGCGTATAAATAAGCAACACATCGAAAGCTGCGCAGGCAAATCCCAGCATCAGCCCTGACTTTATGCCCTTTCCTATGCGAGAGTACTTCCCAGCGCCGCGGTTCTGGCTGGTGTAGGTAACGAGGGTGGCGCTGATCGCGCTGAATGGCATTATGGTGAAGCTGAACAGCTTTCTAGCCGCCGTGTGCGCCGCAATAATATCCTCGCCGAAGCCGTTGATGCCGTTCTGAAGCACTATCGAGCCTATATCGACAATTGAGTACATCAGCGCCATGCCGCAGCCCGCGCTCAGCAGCTCTGCGGTCGATGAAGCGGTAAACCTGAAATCCTTTGGCTTTATCATCAGGAACGGGCGCTTTTTTATCAGATAAATAAGGCAGATCACTGCGGAAACGAACTGCGCGATAACAGTGGCAAGCGCCGCTCCCGCAACGCCCATAGGCAGCACGCACACCATGACGACATCTAGTCCGATGTTCAGCGCCGTGGATATCATAAGTATTACCAGCGGGATAACACTGTCGCCCACCGCGCGGAGTATTGCCGATTCAAGGTTGTAGAACAGCGTTGCCACAAGCCCCAGATCCACAATGAAAAGATAAGTCCGCGCGTCCTCGAAAATACTCTCAGGGGTATCCAGAACATGGAGCAGCGGGTCAATGAAGCAGGCAATTCCAACAATTATCAACGCAGCAGCAGCCGCGGAAAAGGTGATCGTCCGCGCGATAGTCCGGCGCATCTCGTCATGCTCCCCAGCGCCGAAATTCTTCGCGACAAGTATCGCAAATCCTGTCACCAGACCGTTTATAATGTTGAACATTAGCGATACCACCGCCGAGGTAGAGCCTACGGCGGCAAGCGCGTTTTCTCCGAGCTGTCTGCCGATGATTATGGTATCAGTAAGGCTGTAAGCCTGCTGAAATACAAGTCCAAGCAAAACCGGAAGCGCAAATGAGATAATAAGCTTCATCGGCTTTCCGGAGGTAAGTTCTTTCATTTTCTTTTGTTCCTTTATGTATATTTATATTTGACGGAAGCGGATTTTCACTCCTCCTGTCCGGTGATCTCATAGCTGAGGTTCTCATAATGGAGCAGACTGCCGATATCTGTGCCGTCCGGCAGCAGAAACAGCGCAATGAAAAGCTCCTCCCCGGTGTTGATATCCGTCAGCGTGGCGTATTCTCCGTCTATTTTTGTTACCTTGTAGTCATGAGGTTCCATATGTGTTCTCCGTTTTCTTTTTTTCTGAACTGTATAATGCGTTACTATACTATTCTATCACACAGACGGATAAATTTCAAGGTGCTTTTTTCAATAAAACTCATATGTTTTCGGAACACAAACAATTATCCGGAAAAAGAAAAAGGGGCTGTCAACAGACAGCCCCAAAAAAGGGAAAGGGAGCGGGATATCTTAAAGCGAGAAATTACGCTTTAAGTCATGTTTCAGCGCCGCATACTCTATATTTTCTGCGGATTATACGTTGAACAGAAGCTCATCGTAGGTCGGGAACGGCCAGTATTCTTCACCGACGATGGTTTCAAGCTCGTCAGCAACCGCACGCAGGCTCTGCATTGCTACAAATACCTCGTCGCAGTATACCTTAGCCTGCTCAGGGATATCAGAGATACCCTGTGCCTTTACGATAGCAGCGTTCAGTACGTCAATCTTCTCATTGAGAGAAATAGTCAGAGTGTTTACCTTATTTGCGATAGCTACCTCGACAGCGGGATCTACGCCGACAGCCTTCTTGCTTGCAGCCATGTCGCAGATATCCTTTGCGTACTTCATAACTGCCGGGAGGATCTCAGTCTTTGCCATGTCGCTGGTGGTGAGAGCCTCAATGTTGATGATCTTGGAATAGTTCTCGTAGTTGATCTCCTGTCTAGCGTGAAGCTCTACCTCGCTGTATACGCCGAACTTGGTGAACAGCTCAACAGACTTCTTATCGGTCAGGCAGGGAACTGCTGCAACAGTGGACTTCAGGTTCGGCAGACCTCTCTTCTCAGCCTCTACCGGCCATTCAGAGCCATAACCGTTGCCGTTGAAGATAACTCTTCTGTGCTCCTTTATGGTCTTTACCAGCAGGTCGTGCAGTGCGCTCTGGAAGTCATCAGCCTTCTCCAGTTCATCTGCGAACAGCTTGAGGGAGTCAGCAACGATAGTGTTAAGTACGGTGTTAGGGCCTGCGATATTCAGGTTGGAGCCGCACATTCTGAACTCAAACTTGTTGCCGGTGAAAGCAAACGGAGATGTTCTGTTTCTGTCGGTGGTGTCCTTCGGGAAGCTAGGCAGTGAAGATACGCCAACATTGAACATTGTGCCGCTCTTGGAGGTGTAGTCAGTGCCGTCAACCAGCGCATTTACAACTGCTTCCAGCTCTTCGCCGAGGAAGATAGAGATGATTGCAGGAGGTGCTTCGTTAGCGCCCAGTCTGTGGTCGTTTCCGGCGGAAGCAACAGAAAGTCTGAGCAGCTCTGCATATTCATCAACAGAACGGATAATCGCTGCTAAGAATGTCAGGAACTGTGCGTTTTCCATAGGAGAATTGCCCGGATCGAGCAGGTTCTGACCGTCATCGGTGGACAGCGACCAGTTATCGTGCTTACCGGAGCCGTTGATGCCTGCGAAAGGCTTCTCGTGAAGCAGGCAAACCAGACCATGCTCCAGCGCGATCTTCTTCATCAGCTCCATGGTGAGCTGGTTCTGGTCGGTCGCAAGGTTTGCGGGAGCAAAGATCGGAGCGTTCTCGTGCTGTGCGGGAGCTACCTCGTTGTGCTTTGTCTTGGAGGTAATGCCCAGCTTCCACAGATGCTCGTCGAGATCCTTCATGTAATCGGAAACTCTCTGCTTGATAGAACCGAAATAGTGATCCTCAAGCTCCTGACCCTTGGGAGCGGGAGCGCCGAACAGCGTTCTTCCGGTGAAAATAAGGTCTTTTCTCTTATCGTAGGTCTTCTTGTCAACAAGGAAGTACTCCTGCTCTGCGCCTACGGTAGCAACTACTCTCTTGGAGGTAGTGTTGCCGAAGAGTCTGAGGATTCTCAGAGCCTGCTCGGAAACAACGTCCATTGAGCGAAGCAGAGGAGTCTTCTTGTCCAGAGCCTCGCCGGAGTAGGAATAGAATGCGGTAGGAATATAAAGGGAGCCGTCCTTTACGAAAGCGTAGGAGGTAGGATCCCATGCGGTGTAGCCTCTAGCCTCGAATGTAGCTCTGATACCGCCGGACGGGAAGCTGGAAGCATCAGGCTCGCCCTTGATAAGCTCCTTGCCTGAGAATTCCATGATAACTGTGCCGTCGCCTGCGGGTGAAATAAAGCTGTCGTGCTTTTCAGCGGTGATGCCGGTCATAGGCTGGAACCAGTGGGTGTAATGAGTTGCGCCCTTTTCAATAGCCCAGTCCTTCATTGCGCTTGCAACAACATCTGCAATGCTGCTGTCAAGCTCTTTGCCCTCGGCAATGGTCTTCTTCAGCGTCTTGAAAACGTTCTTCGGAAGCCTCTGCTTCATCGTTTCCTCGTTGAAAACGTCAGTGCCGAACTGCTCTACTACGTTAAAATGCTCTGCCATGTCCCTTTTCCTCCTTGAGATTATGTGTAAATTTCAGCCAAAAAACAAAAATGGCGCTTCGTGAACAGACAATACGCCCGTTCTCCGAAACACCGTTGTTTCTTGATTACATTTATATTTTAGCCGAAAACCGCATTTTTGTCAATCACATATATACACAAATAGTTTCAATATAGGATTTCGTTTTAGTGTACTATGCACAAAAACATCAAATTTTGCTGAAATACTCAGAAAAAGAAAATTCAGCCTGTGAGGATTTTATCCGTTGCACAGGCTGAACTGAGGTTATTTTTTGCAGGATTTGATAACAAATATTGCAATTCCGATCAAGTGATATTTTCCAGCGATTTCTCAAGGAACGAAACCGTCTTTTCGCTCTTCGGATTTCCGAAAACCTCCTCAGGAGTTCCGTATTCCTCGATAATTCCGTCCGCCATGAAGATCACCTTGTCCGCAGCGCTTCGGGCGAAGCCCATTTCATGGGTAACGATTATCATTGTTCGGTCAGTGGTTTTAAGCTCCCTGATCACCTTAAGCACTTCCCCGGTAAGCTCCGGGTCGAGGGCGGAGGTCGGCTCGTCAAAGCACAGTATCACAGGCTCCATGGCGAGCGCTCTTGCAATAGCGACGCGCTGCTGCTGACCGCCGGAAAGCTCGCAGGGGTAGTTCATCAGCTTGTCGGAAAGACCAACGGAAGCCAGTATCTGCCGCGCATTTTCCTCGATTTCTTTGCGGATCTGAGTCTTTTCAGCGCGGGAGAGCTTCTTTTCACTCTGATTGATTTTCATAAGCTCCGGAGCAAGGCAGACATTCCTCAGCACGGTGTACTGCGGGAACAGATTGAAAGACTGAAATACAAGTCCGAAATGCAGCCGCTTTTCCCGTATCTCCCGGTCGGAATACTTTCCGTCGGCATTGAAAAGCTCCTCGCCGTTAAGGACTATCCTTCCGGCGTCCGGGGTCTCAAGGAAGTTCATGCAGCGCAGCAGGGTCGTCTTTCCGCTGCCGGAGGAGCCGATTATCGCCAGCACCTCGCCCTTGTCCATTGTGAAATCAATGCCCTTTAGGACTTCAGTTTTCCCGAAGCGCTTGAAAATTCCGTTTACCTCTAAAAAAGCCATCTGCGCACCTCCGTCAGCCCTGATAATAGTTCAGCTTCTTCTCCGCGTAATTCAGCAGGATCGTAAGTAAGCCGGAGAACAGCAGATAGAAAGCTCCGACATAGAACAGAGGCCATATCAGCGATTTCTGAGAGATGATATCCTGCGCGGACTTTACAAGCTCGATGACCGAAATAACTCTTGCAAGGGAGGTGTCCTTAACCAGCGTGATGATCTCGTTTCCCATAGGCGGAACGATACGCTTCACCACCTGAAACAGCACCACCTTGAAAAAAATCTGGCTCTTTGTCATTCCAAGAACCTGCCCGGCTTCGTACTGACCCTTAGAGATACTCTCTATTCCTCCGCGGTAGATCTCCGAGAAATAACACGCATAATTAATGATAAATGCTACGATAACCGCAAGAAGCCGGTCGATCTTGATGTCCCAGCCAAGCAGTCCGGGGCCGTAAAACACAAGGATTATCTGAAGCATCAGCGGTGTACCGCGAATGATCCATACGAAAACCTTGAAAATCCATTTTATCGGTTTGATCTTAGACATTGAACCAAAGGTTATCAGCAGACCCAGCGGAAGCGCTCCCGCCAGCGTGATGCCGAAAATCTGAAGAGTCGTCAGAAAGCCCTTTGAAAGCTGCGCAGTTACTTCAAGAAATGACATTTTATGACCTCATATCTATAATCAGCGTTTCCTTAGAAATAAGGTGGGGCGAAATCGTCCCACCCTTTGTGTTTTTATTAGTTGAATGCGTAAACGTCAGCCAGATCGTACTTTTCAGCAATCTTCTTGAGTGTGCCGTCTGCAACCAGCTCGTCAATTGCTGCGTTTACCTTTGCGAGGGTCTCTGCGTCGCCCTTGCGCAGACCGATCGCATATTCCTCCGGCTGAAGCTCTACACTGTCAACGATCATGAGATCAGAATAGTCAGTGCCTTCGCCAACGGAAGCCTTAGCCATAACATAGTCGATAACGCCGATCTCAACAGTGCCTGCCTTTACCTCAAGAAGAACATCCTTCTGTGCGGAGGAAGCAATGAACACGTTCTGAGAAAGAACATCGCTCAGCTCTATCGCAGTCTGACCCGCAGAGCCGCTCTCAGCCGCGCAGGTAGCGCCCGCCATGCTCTCGATATCCTTATACTTGTCAGCATTGTCTGCCTTGATAACAACGACCTGCTTGTTTCTTACATAAGGAGTAGAGAATGCCATGTTCTCCTTGCGATCCTCGGTAACTGTCAGACCGTTCCAGATAGCGTCGATGTTCTTGGAGTTAAGCTCCAGTTCCTTCTGCTCCCACTCGATCTCCTGGAACTTAGCCTCAACGCCGAGCTTCTCGCATACTGCCTTGGTGAATTCGGTTTCAAAGCCGGTCAGCTCGCCGTTCTCGTCATAGTAATTCATCGGCTCAAACAGTGTGATGCCTGCAACGAATGTACCCTTGTCAGCTATGTAAGCCCAGTCGCCGCCCTCTGCGGTATCAGAGCTGCTGCCGGAAGCAGCGTCAGAAGATGAATTGTTTGAAGAAGAGCAGGAGCAAAGACCAACGGTCATAATGCCTGCAAGCAGCATTGCTGCAATTCTCTTAAGGCAATACCGCACAAAACTAGTAGACTAGAAATCGAAAAAGTGGTATAATAAAGACATGAATAAACAAATCAGTCTGTCCAATCTGAGCGATGAACTTTCACAGGTAAGGACAAAGAAAAAAGAATTTCTGGAACAA
>JAGAJA010000078.1 GCA_017829075.1 Oscillospiraceae bacterium
CTACTTCCTTTTGTGCCAAAAGGAAGCGAAAAGCATTTTCCGCGCGAAGCGCGGAAGTCGCTGGCGGGCGTACCCGCCCAGCAAATTCCAATTCATCTAACAGTTACTTCAAATCAACCCCAAAACCACCGCAAAGGAGCGTAGCCATGATAACCGAACAAAACTGCACAATGCTGTGCGATTTCTACCAGCTAACAATGGGCAACGGATATTTCCGGACGAAGCACGCTGACCGTATCGCCTATTTCGACGTGTTCTTCCGAAGAGTGCCGGACGGCGGCGGCTACGCGATATGCGCCGGACTGGAGCAGGTTATCAATTACATTCAGGGGCTGCGCTTCACCGAGGAGGACATTCAGTACCTCCGCGGCAAGGGCATTTTCGGGGAGGATTTCCTCGAATATCTGCGTAATTTCAAATTCACCGGCGATATCTGGGCAGTACCGGAGGGAACTCCCGTATTCCCGTCAGAACCGCTTCTCACCGTCAGAGCGCCCGCAATTCAGGCGCAGCTTATCGAAACAATGCTGCTCCTTCTGATAAATCATCAGTCCCTTATCGCAACTAAGGCAAGCCGCATTGTCCGCGCCGCTCAGGGCAGATCCATCTCTGAATTCGGCTCACGTCGGGCGCAGGGCGCAAGCGGCGCAGTCCTCGGCGCAAGAGCCGCGTATATCGGCGGCTGTGCCGGAACAGCTTGTGTACTTGCAGACGAACTGTACGGAGTTCCCGCAACAGGAACTATGGCGCATAGCTGGGTGCAGATGTTCGACACCGAATTAGAAGCCTTTGAAAGCTACTGCCGCACCTACCCCGACAGCACCACGCTTCTGGTGGACACCTACAACGTGCTGAAAAGCGGCGTTCCCAACGCAATTAAAGCATTCGACAACGTACTGAAGCCGCTTGGAAAACGTCCCAAAGGAATCCGCCTTGACTCCGGAGATATCGCCTACCTGTCGCGGGAAGCCCGCAGAATGCTGGACGAAGCCGGATATCCCGACTGCAAAATAGTGGCCTCTAACAGCCTTGACGAGCGGATAATCTCCGACCTTATCAGTCAGGGAGCCGCGATAGACCTGTTCGGCGTAGGAGAACGGCTCATCACCGCAAGCAGCGAGCCGGTTTTCGGCGGAGTTTACAAGCTTGCGGCGGTGGAGGAAAACGGCGTCATCACTCCGAAGATCAAGATATCCGAGAATGTCACCAAGATAACCAACCCTCACTACAAGAAGCTGTACCGGCTTTACTCCAATAAAACCGGAAAGGCGATCGCCGACCAGCTTTGCGTTTATGATGAACAGATAGACAACTCCCAGCCGCTGACGATATTCGACCCGGACTTCACATGGAAGAAGAAAACCATAACCGATTTCACCGCAAAGGAGCTGCAAGTGCCGGTATTCCGAAACGGAAAGCTTGTGTATAACTCCCCGAAGCTGGAGGATATCCGCAGCTACTGCGCACAGCAGCTCAACACCCTCTGGGAGGAGATACTGCGCTTTGAAAATCCGCATAATTATTACGTTGACCTGTCACAGAAGCTGTGGAACGTCAAGCATCAGCTTCTTGACGGCGAGGGCAGGGGGGAAAACAGTTGACTCTGTACGACGCAGTTAAGGACTTCGGGCCGAAAGTAACGCTTAACTACCGGGAAACCCGCTACTGCGGCTTTGCCGCTCCGGAGGAAACTATCGGAGTAATAGACGTTTCTCCTGCGGGGGACGGCAGCCGCGGCATTGCCTTTCTCACCGACAGAATGATAGTAAAACTGAGCGAAAACGCGCAGCAGGCTTACTATTCCGATATCCGGGTAATGGAGATACTGCCGAGCTATGAAACGCCCTTTGAGGACGAGCTTGTAATAGGCGCGCCCTCCGGAGAAATACGCATTTCCGACTGCTCCCTGAATAAATTCTTCCTGCGGCAGCTTATCAGCAACATCAGCCGCATGAGCAACACTATGAAAGAAAGCGACCGAGAGGCCTTGTCCGAACAGCTTACCGCAGAGGCGCTGAGTTACTATTCAGAAGCCCTTTCCGCGCCGAAACAGGTTCAGCCCGCAGAGCGAGTTCCTGAGGCCGCGGCAGCAGTTCAGGAGATCGCCGCTGCGAAAAAGGCGGCGCTTGCAGCACAGCCGAACAGCCCCATAGAAATAACCGAGGAAAAAATCGAGTGGATAAGCGGAAAGCGCCCGCTCAAGCCACCGGAGAAAGTTACGGAGCCTGCCGCGCCGGAGACTTCCCCCGCTGCCCCGGACGAGGACATCACCGACATGACCCACGAGCAGACGATGAGCTATCTGCTGGACTCTATCGCTGAAATAAACTCAGAACCGGAGGATCAAACCCCGCCAAATGAAAGCGCTCCGCAGCCAGAAGCGGAGATCCCAGTAACTGTACCGGAAACCGTCCCGGCTATTGCAGAAGTGAGATCCGCGGAAGCCCCCGCCCCAGAAGCTATCCCACAGCCCAAAGCCTCCCCCTTTACCATTGAGCCGGAAAGCCCGGATATCTACATACAGGCAAGCCGAAAGATACGGGAGTTATGCGAGGACGGCAGGCTCTCTATGGAGCAGGTCAATTCAACGGTCAAGGAGCAGCTAGTCCCTGCTTCGGAGCTTTACTCCAGCCTTGATATTGAGAATTCCCCATTACCCTCGGCGGTGAAACAACGCGCGCTCCGGCTCTCCTCCGCAGCGGACAGGCTTCCGGAGTATTTCCCGCTGGGAGAGGATATAGCCGCGCGGGTGATGTTCTTTATGCTATATCAAATGCTGTCCTACACCGACAGGATAGTGCAGTCGGACGAAACCAAGCAGAGCCTGAATTACTTCTTTGTCCGCTTCGGCGCGGCGGGAATGATACTTTCCATGCTTGACACTGACAACTGACATATGTCTGGCGTGTGGCAAAGCAGTAATTCAGACGCCGATTTAATCAATATTTTATCCCCCGGATCACCTCCGGGGGATATTTCCTGCCATGCTGAATAAAAAATCCGCCCCTGAACCTCTGTCAGTGGCGGATCTGTAATTATAGGTTTTTGTTGAGCGACTGACCGGTTGCCCTGCCGACAACGGCGCTGTTGTAATAACCGATCTTCTGCCTTGTCTGCTTAAGCTGCTCCAGCTCCTTGCGGGAATCAATGTGCTGATTCTTGAACTGACCGGAGATCACCTTGTCCTTATCGACAATTCTCTGCTTTATCACCGTAATATTGCGCTGCATAAGCTGGATCTTCTTGTGTTCCTCGTCCAGCGGTGTGCTGACATAGCTGCCGTGGACAAGTGTCTTGAGAAGTATCCTCTCGTCATTCATCTCCAGCTCGATAACCTCGTCAAGCTGCTGTTTAAGCTCCTCCAGCCTGCCGATAAGCTCATTTCTGGCAAACAGCGCCTGCTGAAGCACCTCAAGATCCGCGTTACTCATGGTGTCAGTCTGCTTTTCGTATTCCTGGAGAACCTCGTAAATCTGTCTGAGCAGCTCGGTCACTCCCTCACAGCCTCTCAATTCAGCCATAGTAACACCCCCTTGCGATCATTTCTTATTCGCTTTCTCCTGAGCCTCGATCTCTTCCTTTGTCATCTGGCTTATCTGGGTGAAAGCGTCGCGCAGCTCCGCTATCATCGGAATTATCTTCTTGATCTCGGTCGCGTCCTTGTGGATATTCGCCTTTTCGGCTGTCCTCTGGAAGAAATCATAAAGCTGATCAAGATTGCTGGAGATCGGAATGCTCATATCAAGAGCGCCGCGCAAAGCCCCCAGAAGCTCCTGCGCCTTGATAAGGGAATTGTGCGCCTTTTTTACGTCCTTTGTGTCCTCAATAGCGTTCACTGCGATCGCAAGCTGGCGCTCAGTCTCGCTGTAAAGCTTAATTACCACCTCGACCGGGGTCATTGTAGTAACGGACTGCTTTTTATATGCGGAATAGGGATTTGACATAATCTCTCGCCCTCTGTTCTGTTAATATTAATACGAGCTTGTGCCGAGATACTGGGAAATATAGCTGGTCTGGCTGTTGAGATCAGACATCGCGGTCTCCATGTTGGTGAATACTGACCACCAGTATTCTTCCTTGTCATCGTATCTGCTCTGCAGCTCCTTGATGCGATCCTGTATCCTCGTCATCTGCTTGTAGATGTAGCTGTCGGTGGTGACGGAGCTGTTTGCCTTGCCCGCTTTCTGAACCAGAGTACCTCTGTTGTTCGCCGAACCGCTGCTCTTTACAGCGCTGTCCATAACCTTGTTCAGCTTGGACATGATGCCGTTTTCAGAGTCCGTGAACAGCTTTACGATCGCGTCGGAGTTCTGCTCGAAAGCCTTATTAAGAGCGTCCTCGTCTATTTCAAGCTTGCCGTGCTCCGACCAGTCGTCAGAGGTTTTGATACCCATGTTGTAAATTCCGAACTTGGAACCATCGTCAAGGGTAACACTGTTGTAAAGCACAGAGCGAAGCTGGCTCATAATTCTGGACACGGTAGAGTCGTTGTAGAGAACACCCTGCTTTGCAGAGTCCTCCCACTTCTTGATCTCTTCCTCGGACATATCTTCCTTTTCTGCGTCAGTCAGCGGCTCGTATCTGTTGCCCTTGGAGTCCTCCGCAGGAGCTTTGCCGATATAACCGTAAACATCGTCGATAAGCTTGTTATAGTCCTCAACGAAGCTCTTTATTGTATCCTTTACAGAATCGCTGTCCTTGGTAATATTGACAGTATAGGTTTCACCTATCGCCATGTTATCATTGAAAGTGAATGTGGTGCCGTCCATGGTATAGGAATTGTCGTTCAGATAGATCTCCTGACCGTTCAGCTCGAAGATCGCGTTCTGTCCCTGTACAAAGCCCACAGTGCCGTTTTCATCTGTAAGACCCAGACCCCTTGCAAAATCACTGTCGGAAATATCCACCTTGCCTGCTCCGCCCATTTCATTGGCCTCAATGGTGAAGCTGTTGGTAAGGGAGGAATAGGACATGGTGACGCCCGCGCCGGACTTGTTCACCGCATTGATAAGCGAAGAAACCGTAGCGTTCTTATCAACAGAGATCTCCTCTCCGTTGATCGTTATGGAATAGCCACCGTCGGAATTGTTCGGCTCTAATCCGAGGGCAGCAAGCGTGGTGTTCGATGTAGCCTTGTTGGAGGAAGTCGCCTTTGTAAGTCCCAGCGTACCGCCGTCCACAGAGGTCATTGAGAACTCAGCAGTATTTCCGCTGTCGTCCGTAGCGGTGATATAAGAGCCGCTCATTGTAAAGGTGTAGCCGTCAACGCCGTTAAGGGCTTTCATGATAGCCGCCTGATTCTTGTCCTTTGCCGCCTGCTCGCTGGTGTAGGTGAAGCTTTCAAGCTGGGTAGAGGTGACAGTCGCACCTGCGGAAAGATTGTACTGCTTACGGTATGCAGCAGCCTTCAGCTCATTATATTCATCAAGGATATCTTTGTTGCCGGAGAGATTTCTGCTGTCGTAATATGTAGTGGAAACACCCTCAAAGCTGAGCTGAGTAGACTTGCCGCCTATCTCGACAACAAAGGTGTTTGTGCCGGTTACAACGCTTCCGGTGGATATTGCGACCCTTTCCGCCGGCTGAGCCAGACCGAAGTTGCCCTTGTTCTCGGTGACGGAAACCGTTGCGTTTCCTCCGACCTTGAAGCCTACCTTTCCGTCAGCGCCCATCTCTGCCTGTAAGAACCACTCGTTTCCGGCAGCGTCAGTCGCACCCTTTACGTCCGATCCGGTCTTTCCGGAATATCCGAATCCTTCCTGAAGCTTTGTGTTGAGAGCGTCAACTATGCCGGATTTCAGCGCGTCCATATCCACAACGTTCCCGTCCACATCAAGCGCAGCGTCCGCCGAAAACTCAATAGTTTTCTTAACGCTGCCAACCTGAACATCAAGCGCGAACTCAAATGTCTTTGTCTGGCTTCCGTCATCTGCGGTAGTCACCTTGCTGGGCGCGGAGGCAATAGCCTTGTCAAGATCCAGCGCGAAATTATTCATAGCCAGCGCCTTGCCCTCTGCCTTGGAGGAGGTAGCAAGCTGATTGAGCTTCACCTTATAGCTTCCCGCGGAAGAACTGGAGGTGGTGGACACAGAAAGTCCGGCGATATCGGCGCCGTTTGTTGCCGTAACCGCAGACTTATACTTGTTGAAAGTGGACGGGCTCATGAGGTAAGTATCCCTCTTGAGCACGTCAAAGTACTTGTTCTTGAAATCAGTTATCTTGGCGGTGATATCCTGATATGCCTCCTGCTGCCACGAAAGCTTGGTAAGCTTCTTGCTCTGGTTGTCTATTCTCGTCTGATAGGACGAAAGAAGCTGCTCAACCATAGCCTCCGTATCAAATCCGGAGGTAAGACCACCAAGTCTTATGTTATCTACTGCCATGTCAATTCTCCTCCTGCTTATGCTGTTTCAGAAGATCCGCTATCGCGTTTCCGGAGATATGAGCAGCCTGCTCGTTGGTCTGCCGTGCGTCCTTAAGCTCGCTTCTGATTATCTTAACTTCTTTCGGCGCGTTGATGCCTATTTTCACCTTGTCCTTGCCGATTTCCAGAACGGTGATCTCTATGTTGTCCGAAATGATCAGGCTCTCGTCCTGCTTTCTGGTAACTACAAGCATTTTCAGACCTCCTCATAAACCGGAGCCTTGAATTCATAATGCTCCGCAAGGATAATCTGAGCCGCGATTCGCTCCTTGGTGTTCACAACGATCGGACAGCGCAGGTTTATCGTGGTCTTTTTGTAGTCCTCCGGGACTATTGCCACGGCAAGACACCTGTACGGCGAGCTTTCGTTGATCCTGAGAAGCTGCTGCTCCTCGTCGGATATCTCGAACTTGTAGTCGTCGTATATCTCCATTGGATCGTAAACCACGAAGCAAGGCTCCTTGTTGTCAACGCACTGCAGCCACATCGGGAACACACCGTCCCCAAGCGGGCTGAGCAGCGCATACTGCTTCGCGTCCTCAAAGCCGATTATTCCCTCCGGGAAACTGATGATCTTGCTTTCTTCGATCTCCTGCTCTCCGAAATCTCTGGTCAATATCTTCATAGGCATTAACGTCCTTTCAAACAGATCAGCCCTTGACATCAAGCACAGGCGGTTTATAATTCGGATCTGCGCTTGCCGGGAAGTAGATAGGGCCGCCGGTATATTCTATTTCTACTCTGGGTCTGTCCCTTACGATCAGCTCCACGCTGCCCGGAATGAACTCCATGGGAAGCTGGGTCATAACGTCCCAGTCAATATCCTGCTCGCCCATCTGGTAGTCTATGCTGAGGGTGCCGCCATCAAATGTGATATCCGCGCCCTCTTTAGGCAGGAACTCCATAATGGTCTCAACGGTTGCTCCGGCTCTCGCGTTCTGAATAGCGATCTCCGACGGGGACATTCCCCTTGCGAGCATGTTTCCCTCCGAAGCCACCCTTGCCGTGCCCTGAAAAGCGAGTGAGAAGCCCTCCTGCGCTTTCTGACTGAGCATATCTCCGTCGGTCATGTTGCCGTATCCAAGGCTCTTTCTGGCCTCGTAGGTGTCGATGTTTACCTTTATCGGGTCGGCCTTCATGACATAGCCGCCCTCTGAATTGGTGATCTTTACCTTTGGCTGTCTGTCCTCCGGATATTCATACTTGGCATTAGTCACCTTGATCTCAATTGAGATAGGTATAGTGGTAATCTGTAATAAATTGCTGTCCATTTCCAACACCTCCGTTTGTCTGAAACCTGCTTATATGCGCCGGCTTCCCTGCCTTGCCGCGACGCCGCGGCAGCGCCAATTTACCATACCAATAATCAGCTTATGTAGTTGAATATGCTGTTTGGAACAACCTTGCTCGACATCTGAAGACACGCGTTATAGATCGCCTCATATGTTTTCATGAGAGTGATCTCAGATTCAAGATCAGTTGCCTCAAGCGTTTTCTGCCTGTCCTTCAAATTCAGTTCTCTGGTGTCAAAGCGGTTCGTGTTGAATTCTATGTATTCCTCAGCGTTACCGAGATCCGCAATCTCTACCAGCAGATTTTCCGAGGAGGAAACGATCCTGTCAATGCAGGCGTTTGCATACGACAGATCCCCTCTCCGGAGAGCCGCCGCCGCATCAAGCGTGATCTGAATATAATTGTTGGAATAGGTATCCTCATTCTGTAAGCCGGGAGTGTTTCCGCTGTCGCTCTTAACAACATAAACCGAACCCGAAATCGTCTTTCCAGTCGCGTCAACATATTCAAGGCTGAGATTTCCGCTTTCATCTATCTGCGGAACGTGCTTCTCCCTCAGGAACTCCTGATTCAGCTTCGCCTGAATATTTGCCGCCGTTGTCGCTGCGTCTGCACCGGCAACGAAATTTATGGTTTTCTTTGTACCCTCTGCGTATATGTCAAAGGAGTAATTATAACCGTCTGTAAGCTGATCAATGTTGACCGATGCCTGCTCCGAAATATACACATCGCTGCCGTCCTCCATAGTCAACTGACCTTTGTCGTTGAGCTTTGGTATATCGTTAGCGGCAAATCCGGCATTGGTGAATGCGTCATTGATAGCAGTCCTGATGTCGTCCATATTGATTCCGGTGAAATTGACCGTGACCGTTTTGCCTTTGGCAGTGATCCTCAGCGAATTTGCGTCATCTTCACCCTGATTGAGCTTCAGAATGTCGATCTCCGAGGACTTCTCTCCGGTCTTTTCATAGCCGCAGCCGGCAACGTCCGTGCCGTTAAAGGATATCTTCAGAGCCGACTGAGGATCGACCTCCTGATTATCATTTATAACCATTCCGATGCCGATATCAATAAAAACATCATTGGAATATGGGAAATCCAACGCCCTGCCATAAGCATTCACCGGAACTCCGTGATACAGAACAGTCGTTCCTTGCCCGTTCTCGTTGTATTGAATGGTGAATGGCTCCGGATCATTGCTCTCACCGCCGAAAATAACGCGCTCCGCGCTGTCGGTGTTGAAGATCGAGCACATTTCCTTTGCCTTTGTTTCGATCTGCTCTGCGAGAATGTTCAGATCTGTTGCCTTGTCCTTGGTGGAGTTGCAGGCGTAGATCAGCGTTTCACGAACATTCGCCAGCGTTTCGGAGATCTGGAGCAGCGAGGTTTCCGCCTCGGTGTAGAACTTATCCGCAACGTCAAGGTTTTCCTTGTACTGCTCGGTATGCCAGAGCTGCTTTCTCACTGTCAGCGCCTTTGAAGCCTTGAGGGGCGACTGGCTGGCTCTTGTGTACTGTCTGCCGGAGGTTATCTTGTTCTCAGAAGCGTACTTCTGAGTGGAAATTCTCTTTAAATTCCTGTCGTAATTGCGCAGGATAGTCGAGTTTGTAATTCTCATTTCAGTTTACCCCCTTACAGACCGACTCTTCCGGTGCCGTTGATCAGCTTATCCAGCGCCTCGTCCAGCGTGGTGAGCATTCTTGAGGAGGCGTTGTACCACTTCTGGTAGTTCAGCATATTTATGCCCTCCTCGTCCATCTGTACGCCGGAAACCTCGTCCCGTGCGTCCAGAAGCGTATCCACAGTTGAAATAGCGGTTTCGTTCCGGCTGACTTCGTAGGATATAGTTTCAGCAAGGCGATCGCTCAGGAACGAAATATACTGGTAAATATCGCCCCGGAAATCGTTCTCGTTGCCGAATTTTATATTGCCGTCCTCAAACTTCGACAGCAGATAAAGCACGTTGGAGTTCTGAAGATTTGCCGTTGCTTCTCCGTCGGTGGAGTTCTCGTCAATACCGTACACCGGCTTTCCGGTAACATCATCTATCTTCTTTGTCATGCCGATCATGGTGGGATTTTCCTTCCAGATCGTCGAAACGTGGATATTTCCTGCGGTGATTACCACCTGAGAATAACCTATATCCATTTTGCCGTCCTTGTTAAGGTCGGCGGTAGGATCCTGTTCCCCGCTGGGATATCCCACGAACATCTGCCTTGACGGATCCTCGTCCGCGCCGTTCGCAGAATTGAAGGTATTTGCAATAGATCTCGCAAACTCGTCGATCGCCGTCTTGAAGTAGGCTATGCCATAAGCTCCATTCTGCCGTCCGGTGGCATAAACGCCGTTTCCGTTGAGCATATTGATGTAGGATTTCAGGATACCGGAGTGGAGATTGACCTCCTCGCCGCTCTCGAAGTTGAGGAACGCCTGACCGTTTTCGTAGTAGTTCCCAAGCACCAGAGAGTTGACCTTGAGCTTATCGCCGTCAACCACCCGAACTCCCGCCATGTCAATGGTAAAGGAACCGTCTTTGTTCTGGGTCACTGAAATATCGCCGTAGTTCGCCAGCTCGTCGATGTACATATTCATCTGGTCATACAGCTCGTTCGGGCCGTATTCGTCAGGATAGTTGAACTTTTCCTTTTTGATGCGGTCGTTGAGGGTGTTCATCTCGTTCATGAGATTGTTCACATATCCAACGGTATCCTCAAGCTCGCTGACGTAGGTATCCTCCACCTCGCACAGCTTGGTGCTGTAATCATTCAGCAGACGGCAGAGGTTCACCGCGGAGTTTGCCGCGATAGTGGCTACCTCGGCAGCGTCCGGGCGCTCCACAGAATAATCCTGCAGTGCCTTGAAGAACTGCTCCGTGAAGTACTGCAAGCCGTCCGTGTCGATGTTGTCCAGCACGTCCTCGACATCAGAGAGGATATTCACTGTCTTTTCGGTTTCTGCCTCCACCGCAGTATTCTCGCGGTAGCGCTTATCTATGTAGACATCTCTCGTCTGGCTCACACCGTAGGCATTTACGCCCTGTCCGGTGAGGGAGAGGTTATTCGTATCGCTGCACCACCTCAGGCTCTGATTGCCGCTGATGTACATTGCGTACAGATCAACTCTCTGCCTTGTATAGCCGACTGTGTTTATATTTGAAATATTGTTTCCTGCAATATCCAGATTTTTCTGCGCCACCTGAAGCGTGCGCTTCTGCGTTTCAAATCCCAAAAATGTTGGACGCATTTATTCCCCTCCTAAACCTCTCTGAAAGCCTTTGCAGCGCTTCCGCCGGTGACCTTTGAAGCGTTCCTGTCGTAGGTTTCCGGTTTGTTGAAGATACCGGCACGCTTGACGAATTCCGCCTGATTATCAAGCTTGCGCTTGACTATTTCATTGGTCTGTTCGTTTATCTCTCTGATATTGTCCACCAGATCCCCAAGCTGCTTTGACAGAAGACTGAGCTTTGCCCGGTACTCCTGCGGGAATTCCCCGATCATCTCCGACAGCTTTCTTCCGGAAATGCCCAGCCCCTGAAACAGCGCCTGCCGCTTGGTTTCAAGCGACTGGCTCTTCATGACGAACGCCTGCTCGTCGTTGAGTGATTTTGTCAGCCAGTCAAGGTCGTCCTCAAGTATCTTGGTGTGCTTTTTCATCAGGAACTTATGCAGCTCCCGGTAGAAATCGCAGTCTATTTCAAGACATTTAATGACCGCCTGCGCAGTCCTCTCGTTCAGCTCGCCCATGCTCTCACCCGAAGATAATATAGGAAGCAAGCTCGTTTGCCTCAACGCCGTTTTCTAATGTCTGCTGAGCCGCCGCAAGTTCCTGAGGAGCAGCGTCAGCGGTAACCGCCGCGGCGATACCGTTCTTTGCTGCCTGAAGCGCGGTGTCGAAGCCGAACTCTACTCTGTCTGTTTTTCTCACAGAGGAAGCAGCCTCAGTCTTTGCCGCTGCGCTCTTTCTTGCTGTGTTATAGGCGGACAGAACGCCGTTTATTCTCTTTATTTCCATAAAATCTGCCTCCTTTGTTGTCGCCTTTCCTTAATGTGGGGCATAGTGCACCCCTGCATTATCTCACTTAAATTATATATCGGCATTATAATGCGAAACTTTAGCATTTTGGCGAATTTTTTTGTATAAATGTGTAAAAAAACAAAACCGCCCTATAACAGGGCGGTCAGACTGTTGAAAAACTTAGAGCGAAGCGACAAAACCGCGCGAAGCGCGGAGATGATTTTCGCTTCCTTTTGGTACAAAAGGAAGAAAAAAGTAGGTCGCTTCGCTCCCTTATGTTCAGCCTTTCCCGGCTAAACGCCGGGAATTTCGCCTGCAGCGAAACCGCGCGAACCAACGGGTATGGGGCAAAGCCCCATTTTGAACCGCGCGGAGCGCACTTCTTTTTTAAACGATACACCGCTTTTTCAACAAAAAACCGCCCTATAACAGGGCGGTTCATTAACATATCACGCAAGATATTTGCTGTAATTTGCGTCAGTGGTGTCCGGCAGACCGAACACATAATCACCTGTTGTCGGCACAGTATAAGAGTCAGAGCAAGTACCGATAATAGCTGAATTTCCAACCACCTTGCCGTCAGAGATCATCATGTTGTCCCTGAACGTGGTAAGGTTTCCGGCGTACCTCGGAAGTCTGTAATCACAGTAATGCGAGAACAGCACCCTGAAATTATCGTCTGCAACGGCATAGAAATACCCGTCAAAGCTTTCTGTAAGATACTCGTTTACATTTGTTGCAAGGAAGTTCTCCAGCGTTGTCATGTTCGTGCTCGTAATATCGTCCCTAGCCATGAGGGCGTTTAAAGTGTTTTCGATATGAAGCCCCACGATACCGTTCTCCTCAAACTTTACCTCAATAAAGAGATACTTTCCGTTCGTGGTGTTCGCGCCGTTCTTGTATTCGATAAACGGATTATCCGAGCCATAGTCCACGACCGAGCGCTCGGTAAGCTGCGCCTTTGTGAGAGTAAGCTGAGCCGCCGACATAAACGCCTGCGCATTGGAATTCGCCGCGAGGATCTTTTCGGTGTTACCACCTATCATGTTTACCAGAAGCACCGTTATCAGCAATCCGATTATTGCGATAACAACGAGCAGCTCCACAAGCGTAAAGCCCTTTTTGCTTTTCAGTCTGTTTAGGTATTTTATCATCTGATATCCTGCCCTCCTAGATTTATTCAGCAATGCCATTATTCAAACCCGCAGCTTTCTGCGCGCTTGAATAATAGCACTAATTCCCCGACGGCTTTCGCCGCCGAGGAACATGGTGTTAATTATTAGGTTTTGCCGACTACTGATTAAGCAGTGGTGTGAGCAATAACGGGAGCAGTACCAACGATAATGCTGTTGGTGCCTACGCCAGCCTTGTTGCCCGGCCAATTGATTTCCTGTGTACCTTCAAATACAGTGCCTGATGTGAGTGCAGTAGGAATATCAGATGCCTGACCCCCGGGAACTGCAATTACACCGATGACAGCAGCATTATGAATGTAAACCTCAACATAACCATTCTTGAAATCACGGAGAACATCAGCCATGAAAGCATTGAAAGCAGTGTTCTTATCGGTTCCGGTTACAGTATACTTGTTCTGAGTACCGAATGTTACAGCTGCACTTCCTGCATCTGTCCAGCCGGAAGAAGAAACAGTAAACTTAAGGACATCAATTGCCGAACCATTTCCTGTGCCTCTGATAGAGTGCTTAGCAGCGTCAGCCTTGGTCAGGAACGTGGTAGCCTGAGTCTTGATCTGTGATGCGGTGGTGTTAGCAGAAGTGATGTTGGAATCCTGAACTACACCGATCATTGTAGGAACGAGAATTGCAGCAAGTACGCCGATGATAGCGATTACTACAACGAGCTCTACGAGAGTAAAGCCCTTCTTGGCTTTGAGAGCCTGAAGCTTCTTTATCATTGTAAAGACCTCCTGTAAATAAAAATTTGTTTATGTATAACCCCAGCGGAGTTATATCCATTCCCCCGTACAAGGACTAATTCCTTGTGCTGTATACACATTATAGCCTATCGTCAAAAAAAAAGCAAGTGTTTTTTTGAAAAATTATGGCTACAAAGGCAAATTCGTTGAAATAATTCAATTTCATATACCTTTTTTTGTGCATTTTACGTTAAATTCTCATGAAAAAAATACGTCTGTTACATAACGCATGAAATTCACGACAGCCTTTGTCACGGATTGCTGGGCAGCAGAAGCACCGGCGATGTGCCTATCACCACGTTGTTCTCAACTCCCGCCTTATCCGAGCCGCCGAAAGCGAACTCTCCCTGCTCGAAATGCTCCGGCAGCGGCATAGTTCCGGCAGGGTCTTTGCCCTCGTTCACCACAGAAACGCCGACCACATAACCGTCCTTTATATGTATCTCCGCGTAACAGGTGTTTATGGAATGCAGACTAGCCGCCATGTAGGACAAAAATTCCGTTGCGGTATCAAGATTCACGTCCGGCGCTCTCACCTGAGCGACAGTCGTCCAGTGGTTATTACCGTCCTGCCAGTCGTTTGCGCCGTTTCCTCCGGACATAGTCCACAGGGTATGCTCCGCAGTCAGCACGATCGTGACATCTCCCCCGCGGTAGCTGCACTTGTTCGCTTGCATCTTCGTGAGGAACTCAGTCGCCCTGTCCTTTGTAAGCTTCGCCGCCTGATTTGCGCTGGTAATTCGGGAATCCGTCACCACGCCGATAAGCGTCGGTATGAGTATCGCCGCCAGTATCGCTATAATTGCGATAACAACAACGAGTTCAACCAGCGTGAAGCCGCGTTTTTTCGCCGTTCTTTTCATATAAATCACCAAATAAAACCAAAATCAAATCGACAGATATCTTCTGTATTCGTTCGGATCCTGACATCTTGTCAGAGCGACCTCGTTCGTGATCTTGCCCATATTAACAAGTCTTGCAAGATCCTGATCAAGTGTGAACATTCCGTTCTTCTTACCGGTTGCGATAGCAGTCGGAATCTGGAATATCTTACCCTCACGGATCATTGCTCTGATAGCGTCGGTTGCCGCGAGAATTTCCAGAGCCGCGCAGCGTCCCTTGCCGTCAGCGGTGGGAACGAGGGTCTGGGAGATAATTCCGACAACAGAGTTTGCGAGCTGAGATCTGATCTGACCCTGTGAGTGCGGCGGGTATACGTCGATGATACGGTCGATAGTTTCCGCAGCGCCGGTGGTATGCAGTGTGGAGAATACCAAGTGACCGGTTTCAGCCGCGGTTACAGCCGCATTGATAGTTTCGAAGTCACGCATTTCTCCGACGAGGATAACGTCCGGGTCTTCACGGAGCGCTGCTCTCAGAGAGCCTGCGAAGCTGTCTACGTCCTGACCGATCTCACGCTGGTTTACCATGGACTGCTTATGTGTGTGCAGATACTCGATAGGATCCTCGACTGTGATAATGTGGCAGTTCTTTGAACGGTTGATGTGGTCGATCATTGCCGCCAGAGTTGTGGACTTACCGGAACCAGTAGGGCCTGTTACAAGCACCAGACCACGCGGCGCCATTGCGAATTCGCCGAGAGTAGCCGGAAGGCTCAGATCCGCGAGGGTCGGGATATCGTTTCTCAGCAGACGGATAGCTACTGCATGATAGCCCCTCTGACGGTATACATTAACTCTGTGACGGTATCCGGCGGTGGACACATACGAGAAGTCGGTATCCAGTCCCTTTGAAATCTGGGACTTATGCTTGATCGAAGTGATCTGGTTGATGATATTAACGATTATCGGTTCTGTGCAGTCGGGATATCCTGACAGCTTCCTGATAGAGCCGTGCAGACGGACTACCGGCGGCAGACCTGCGGTGAAGTGCAAGTCGGAACAGCCAAGCTCCCGCGCCTCATCAAGAATTCTGTTGATATCCATTATATTAGTCATACCTTCCACGTTAATTACGCTCCTTTTTATAGAATTATTCCGGCGGCAGCCGCTGTATCATGCCGCAGAAAAGCTCTGTCCGCGCGTCTTTCCGTTGTACGCATTCCGTCCTGAGCCTCCGGGCAATCTGCATAAGCTCCGTCCAGCCTTGATTTTAAACGGTGTAAGTAGCCTTTACCAGCTCATCCATTGTGGTTCTTCCTTCAAGCACCATTTTAGTCACGTTGTCACGAAGCAGCAGCGTACCGTTTTCGGTAGCCTTCTTTCCTATCTCCTCGGCGGTAGCGCCCTTTGAGATAAGCTCCTTTATATCGTTTGACGTAACAATGATCTCATGGATAGCTGTACGTCCGGAATAACCTGTTCCTCTGCACTTCTTGCAGCCGCCCTTGTGGGGCTGGCAGATCTGCACCGGCTTATCCTGACTTACAAGTCTGAGGTCTGCCGGATCGGTAAGGGTTATCGTCTCCTTGCACTCATTGCAGAGCAGCTTAACAAGTCGCTGCGCGATAATTCCTACCAGCGAAGAAGCAACCATGTACGGCGCAACGCCCATGTCCACCAGACGGACGATAGTTGAAGCTGCGTCGTTGGTATGCAGTGTCGAAAGTACGAAGTGTCCGGTGATAGCCGCACGAATTGCGATATCTGCGGTCTCACCGTCACGAATTTCTCCGACCATTATGATATCCGGGTCCTGACGGAGAATGGAACGGAGCGCCGCCGCAAAGGTCATGCCCGCCTTTGCGTTGATCTGACACTGGTTTACGCCGTCAATCTTCTTCTCGACAGGGTCTTCAACCGTAACGATGTTTACGTTAGGCTTTGAAAGCTCGCCGAGGGTAGCGTACAGCGTTGTGGACTTACCGGAACCGGTAGGACCAGTTACCAGCATAACTCCGTTCGGGCAGCGGATTATCTGCTTGAACATCTCGTAGTTATAATCCGTCATACCGAGGTCGGTGATCTTTCTGGTCTTTTCGTCTGCGGTGGAAAGAAGTCGGATAACGCACTTCTCGCCGTAAACGCAGGGGATCGTAGATACACGGACGTCAAGGTTTATGCCGTCGATCTTCATACCGAAACGACCGTCAAGAGGAATTCTTTTCTCTGCGATATTCATACCGCCGAGGATTTTAATTCTCGTGATAAGCGAATTATGCAGCGCGATAGAAACCTTCATTGCTTCCTGCTCAACAAGCTCGCCGTCTATTCTGAAACGAATTCTCGTTCTCGTCTTGAACGGCTCGATATGAATATCCGAAGCGTTTATTCTGAATGCAGTTTCCACCATGGTGTTTACCAGTCGAACGATAGGAGCGTTGTCGATTCTCTCGCCGGACTGTGCGTCCACCTGATTAAGCTGAGCTGCGGCGGCTGCCTCGTCGTCCAGCTCGTTCATAACCTTGTTTACTGTCTGCTGTGAATAAAATCTGCCGATGGCTTCCTCGATCTGGGTCTTTGTGGAGATCTGCGGCACTATTTCCATGCCGGTCTGTACCTTCAGCTCCTCAAATATGTAGAAGTTGATCGGGTCGTTTGAAGCAACAAGCAGTCGGTTGTTGTTCATATCGAACGCGATGACCGTCTTTTCCCTCGCAGTCTGCTCCGGGATCTTCATTACCGCGTCCTTGTTAATCTGCACCGAAGCCAGATCCACGAACGGCACCTTTAATCTGATCGACAGCGCCTGTGCCAACTGAGTTTCCGACACCAGCCCCATTTCCAGCATTACGTCGCCGAGCATTTTTCCGCCGCTGGATTTCTGTTTCTCCAGAGCTTCTCCCAACTGCTTTTCGTTGATAAATCCGTTCTCTACCAGTATCTGACCGATAGGCAGATTTCTGATTGGTCCAGCCATTGTGCACATTCTTCCTTTCAGGTATTCAGCAGGCTCCCCTGCCGTAGAGATCCGCACCTGCGGGGTTATTTCTTTATATTAATTAAGCCGTTGAAATTATCAAAACACCTTGCAAAATACCAGCTTTTATGTTAAAATAAAATAAGCTTTTTGAAAGGAGTCATGATAATGACAGCAATTGATATCGTGATTTGTGTTTTTGTATTTATTTTCGGCTCTGTCATCGGCAGCTTCCTGAATGTGGTCATTTACCGCACTCCGCTGAAACAGTCGATAGTGAGCGAGCCGTCCCATTGCTTCTCCTGCGGAAACCGGCTGAAATGGTATGATATGTTCCCGATCTTCAGTTGGATAATCCTCCGAGGAAAATGCCGCTTCTGCGGCTCAAAGATATCCCCCCGCTATATGATAATGGAGGCTGTCTGCGCCGTATCATATTTGGGAGCGTACCTCGTATACGGCTTCTCATGGGAGTTCGCCGTTGCGTGTGTCCTTTTCGCCGTGCTGATAGTGCTTAGCGGTATCGACATGGATCATTTTGAGATCCCCTATTGGTGCAGCATTACCGTCGGCGTTCTTGGAATTGCGTCTTTCTTCATTCCGTGGGGAGCAGAGCTCAGCGCTTCGTGGTATGAGCGGCTTATTTCGCTGGGTGTTGTCGCAGTGGTATTCTTTATTCTCGTTCTGGTCGGCGGCATGGGCGGAGGAGATCTCCAGCTTATGCTGGGAGCATCGCTTCTGCTTGGCTACCGTGTATTCCCGGCGCTGTTCATCGGGATCGTTCTCGGAGCGATCTACGGAGTGACCAAAAAAATCCGGGACAAAAAGGCGGAGAAAGAAATCACTGAGCAGATCCGTGAAATAGCGCTGGAATGGTATCAGGACCAGCTTGACAGCGATATCGGCTATGTGACCGAGGGTCATGAAGATATCATTGTCGGCAGCATAACCGGCGGAGTTCCGGACATCGAGTGGGAATTTCTTGACGAAAACGCATGGAAAGGCATTCCCGACAAGTCAGCACTCAGCCGTGTTATCCGGGAAAAAATCACCACCGAACGTGAGGGCGGCTTCCGCATTTACATAAAGGAAGACCTTGTGACCCGCGTAAAATACTCCCGCCGAATGGTATTCGGCCCATTCCTCGCCGTAGGAATTGCCAGCGCGTTCCTGTTCGGAAGCCATATAATCAACTGGTATATGGGGCTGATGTTCCCCGGTTCATAAGATCAGCGTAATATTTTCCGCACCGCAGACCCTGCGGTGCGGATTTTTTATTATGGAGTTGTTGTTTTAGGCGAAAGATTGCGGACTGCGTAGTAGATGTAGATGTTTCTGTTTCCAACATCTGAGCTGGAATTGAATTTCACAGAATCCGATGCAGTCGCAGCAGTGCCATCGTAAATCGAAAACTCACAAGTGGAGCTTGTTTGGTTCTTCGCAATATCTTTCTTGATCTGACGAAGCTCAGTCAGACCGGTGCCGACAAACACCAGATTACCGAAGCTGCTGTCAGAGTAGGTCTTTACGGTTATCTGCATTGTGTCTTTGCGTACTGGCTGTGGAGTTTCCGATGCTTTATCCATGTCCAGAGGCTTTTCAAAGTCAAAGGTTGTATAAAGCTCGTTATACAGACATTTACTGAAAACCGGAGTATGAGTTGTGCCCAGCGGCTCAGTGGTGTTAGTGATAGGTATATCCTCGGTGTACATGTAGTACCTACCGTCGGTCGTGTCAAATCTCAGGCTGATGCACTTCAGAATATACGCATACTCTCCGTCGTCGGTCTTTTCGCTGCAATAGGTGCGCAGTGCGTTTACCGTGGTAAGACCGTTTGCTTTCAGGTCAGCGTCGTTGGTGTTGCCAAAGATCACAACCTTGCTGGCGTTTCTGATGCTTGAAGAGATATATGTCTGAAGGCAGGTAGAGATATTCTCCGCGACCATGTTCCGGTTTGTGTCGTTAAAGGAACGGATAATCGGCGTAATGAACAAGATCATGCCCACCATAAGCACCGCCAGAACCGCCACCGAAACGATCATTTCGACAAGCGTAAAGCCTCCGCTGCGTCTTCGCTTTAACAAACGAATTATAGATTTCATTCCTTATCAAATCCTTTCGCTTTGTCTGGGGTTAGGGTGCCGGATCAGGTGCCGGAGTTTCTGCTTCTTTTGCCGCAAAAACATTGACATACGTCTTGGATTCGTCTTTATCCGTTGTATTGGGGTCGTCCGCAACTGTATATTTCAGGAACTTTGTTCTTGTGACGGGGGTTCCCGACGCTCCGGTAATAGTATCCGTCGTCGTCGCCTCTGTTCCGCTTGTGCCAAATATCTTGGTCACATCTTGGATCTCGTCTGCTGTGAGCGGGGTCTCCAGCTCTACCCAGCAAACCGGCTTAGATACAAGCTGGGAGAAAAGATCCTTGCTGTTACCGTTGCCCGCTATTCTGATTGTGTTCGGGTGTCCGGGTCTTGTGACATCAATACAGCTATTGGACTTGCTGGTTGTTTCATTTCCGCTGCTGTCCATGTAACCAAAGTTCACGATCTTGCTCGGGAACTTGATTCTGATCTGCGAAAAGTACTTAAGCTTATTGTCACCGGAAGTGAGTGAAACAGAACGCGCGTCAATATAAATATACTGCCGCATCTTGCCGTCCTTCTCGACCTGATCAATACCTATGGCAAAGCTGTCAATACCAGCCGTGCCGTAGATGCTGTAATCCAGATCTCCCATTACTCCGCCGTCGCCTGAGCCACCTCCGTTGGGGTTTCCGACCTGCGTTGTTTTCCACAGGTCGTTGCCGCCTTTACGGATATAGTACTCCAGCTCCATCTCGTCCTGAGTCCCGGTGGGGTCTGCTGCAACAAAGTCTATGGGAACGGAACCTACGCTTGTAGAGCCGGCGCTGGTGTTCTTGTCAAAATCCAGCGTTATGGTGCTGCTGTAATTTCCGGCAGATACATTCGTATTGTAGGCGTCACTATTGGTCGCCTGTTCCTTGAGGTAATAAGCCTCTTTCTGAGACTCGATTTTCTCTTCAATTGCAGTCGTATCCTGCTTTGCCTGCATGGTGGTATTGACGATCATACCCACCATGCCTGCCATTATCGCAAAAATAACGAATGCAACAAGCACCTCGACCAGCGTAAAACCGCGCTTTGTGTGAAGCTTTTTTATCATATCGTTCACCTCCGCCGATCAAGTACCGCCGTGACTGATTCGCCAAGTTTTGTCGCTCAATGGTTTAAGCGGCTTCCAGTTTTCACCTACAAGTCCCGGTATGGAAATATCCGGCTGTGCGTACATATAACCTGTACCGGATTTAAGAATAATATCCGATACGACAAGACCGCCCATCGCTCTCAGCGCGCCGTTCTCAAAACCATCTGCCGAGAAAGCGAAGGTCATGTAGGGAGCGTAGATATATCCGAAGTAGACCGTTCTGGTTACATTTGAGTTATAGTTGTATTCGCTGCCACCGAAGTAGATCTGCGCATTCTCGGAGTCGGAAGCGAGGAAAATGTTAACGTTCGGATAGATATATTTTGCTGCGCTGGAGTCGCTGAGACCATAGAAATTCTTATAGAAATTGATAAGCTGGCTCTTTGCGGAGCTTCCAGCATTGCCGTAGTAGGAGTCGAAGGCAACTTCATCGATTCTGCCTATGCAGAGGCTGTCGCACTTGCCCTCATGGTAGATCTCGATCTCGCTGCACTTACCGGTTTCCTTGTTGTCGATATCATACCAGCCACCGTGCCTTACGCATGTGTAATGGGATCTTGTTTCCGTTTTTCCATTGATAGTAATAGTAGATGTAACAGGAACATAATCGCAGCAGCCATTTGCAATATTCTGAGCATCGGGAAGACTCGGATCCCACATCTTCACATCGTTTGCGCCGATCAGGTAGCCGTTGTTATTCACCGTGGTCATGAAATTTCCGGGGGCATTCATATCAAGCGAGAACTTGTTATCATGCTTACCGTTAGACTCAATAGTTCCGCCCAAAGCAGCAAACCAGCCGATATTGCCTATGAATACGCCGGTATTCTCCTGATAAACAACGTCATCAGGTACATTAAGGACAAGAGAGCCCTTTCCTACCGTGATAACATAGGTTTTATCCTCAGAGGAAGGATCCCATGTAAAGAATTTCTTTTCCTTTGTTTCACCGTTTTCGGTCACAAATATCGAAGCGTTGTTGGAAAGAGTAATAGTTCTGACGTCTGTTTCATTTTCACCGGTGTCAATTACTATTGCGTGATTATTTTCGCCATTAAATACCCAGCCTTCGCTGAGCTGACCGTCTCTGTCAATGTAGCAAACGTTATTGCTGTCAAAGCTTACGTTGATTATATCAGTGCCGCCCTGAACAGACCATGCAGGCCACTGACTGGGAGAAAGCGCCTGATCAAGTTCAGTGGGAATATTGCCAACATCCCACTTACCATAAGACCTGGTTTTACCATTGGTATCAGTTGCTGATCCGTTCACATAAATGTTCGATGAGCTGGGCAGGTTTCTTGCCACAAGATTTCCCTTTACATAGAGGTTGCCCTGTACGTTTAACGTTGCGTCCAGATACGCGTTGCCAAGAACGTATACGTCTGTATATGAGGACAGATTGTTCTGAGTCGCGGAACTAAGGTAGAAATCTCTGCCCACGATCAGCCTACCGTGCTTTGCACTGGTTCCGGCAAGGTCAATGTTGAAGTCGTTTTTTGATAACGTAAAATCCTTGCCTATCATCCATTCCATAGGCACGTCGGGTTTATTTGAATTACTCAGGCTGTTACCGACATCTATGTCGAGTGAGCCAAGCGCAACGATATCGAAATTGTACTCAACATCGGCGCTGGCATTACCCCAGTTGTGCTCAGTCATCTTGACATACTCATTATCGAAATACATCTTGGAATCGGATACAACCTTAGTTATCCAGATATCGCTCGGAAGATAACCTGTGGACGTAAAGAAGTTGTCTATACGTCTCATGTTGATATCCTGGGGATCGCCCTCAATAATGATAAAGTCATGGGTGGTTTCAAAAACGCCGTTTCTCTCAACTGTTACAGCGATGTCGAAGGTGGGTGCGCCGTCAACGTCGTAAACGTAGGTCAATGTGACATCGTAAGCGCCGATTCTCTCATCGTCATCATTGACGCCGCCGAATGCCTTGAAATCATTTCCGTTGGTGGAAACGCTTTCACCCTTGTTCAGGCTGAGCATAGCGCTTACTACCGGGTCGCTGCCGCCTGTGGTGAGGATATCATTGGTAATATAGCTGTAAACCATATCGCTCAGTGATGTCGAGGTCACATAAGTCTGCTCCTGGTCAAAAGTAGCAAACTGCACCTGTCTGGAGGACAGCACGGACATATACATTGCCGTAACCATCACGATCAGGGCAGCCATTGTACTGACGACCATGAAGAGTGCGCTTCCGCACGGTGATAAATATTTTCTCAATGCGTGTTTCATTTTTGATTACCTCCAATGCTTCTCACGCAAATGCCGCTCCCGCGCCGCCGGCAATTCCCATGCAGTACGGCGCAGAAGATTATATTCAATATATTGCCGCGTAATCTGAAATGTTACAGAAAATCAGCATTTTTATTAAAGAAAAACTCTTACATAGCGTTCTGAGCAGCGAGCTGATCGGTAGGATCCTGCATACGCTCAATGCTGTACATTGTGATAGTTACAGTCATCTCGCGTGTTACATCGTCGATAGACTTATCCTTGTCGTCCTTATCCTCCTGCTCAGCGCCGTTGTTGCCTGCCGCATTGTCGGTATCGGCGTTGCCAGCAGCGTTTGTGTCGTCTTTGCCGTCAATTCCGAGAAGCTTGTTGGCTTCTGCAACTGCCTTTTCAGTAAACTCGTCAGCAAGCTTGGTGTACTTTTCCTCGATTTCCGAGTAGGACACGGAATAACCGCTTGAAAGGCGCATTGCCTTTCTTACATCTTTTCCGTTCTCATTCTTGATATAGTTGTTGATGTCATCAACGAACTTGAGGAGATCATCATCGGAAAGCGCGGTAACATCAAAGGTCACGTCGATAGAGCCAACTGTCTGGGTAGACGAAAGAGCGGACTGAAGCAGGATCTCTCTTGCCGCAGCAGCCAGCTCGTCCTCAGTGGGCTGCTGACCCTGTGTAACATAGGTCTTGAGGTCATATGTTACCACCGGCTCGGTAAAGAAGCTTACGCCGAGGGTGGAAACCGAGGGAGATCCGATAGAGAGCGAGTCAACCGTTACAGCTACCTTAACATTTTCATCTGTGCTGTTATTGCAGTACTCAATGAATTCTCTGATCTCATTATCTGCCTCATAGGGCTGCATTTCCTCAAAGAACATATCCGCGATATTTCTACCGTCGTTATAAGCGTTAATGATCTGATCCTGAAGATCGTCCTTGGTCGCAGCTCTGTCCTGAGCTGTCTTAAGCTCTGCCTGCTTGTTCAGAAGCAGGGCGCTGTCTGTACCGATCGCATTGAACTTAGGTACGATAAAGAAAATAACTCCGAGTGTAAGTAAAATGATGACTGCAATTACTAAAACTGCAATTCTTTCCTGTTTGCTGAGTTTCATTATTCAGTTACCTCCCCTGTCTGTTCCGGCTCCGGATCAAGATCTATCGCAGTTGCGTTCTTCTCATCAGAGCCTGCTCTGATATTCATGCTCAGGGTGAAGGTGAATACGGTATCGTATTTTGACTCTCCATTCTTAAGCACGAGATAGTCGTTTTCCAACGAGGAGTTTACTTTCTCAAATCCTTGATATTCCACGTTCTGGAAATACGGATCGCCGTAAGCGGTCTTGACCTCTTTAATAAGCTTCTCCACATACTGAGAAGGAACCGAGGACGGGTCGCCGTTGCTGAGTCCCATGAACGAAGCAGTAACGCTGTAATCGCTGATATTTATTGCCAGAAGGTCGAGCTGAACATCATCATTTACGATAGATGCGATCGGCTCCTTAACCTTTTCGATAATGCCGCTCTGAGCCTTAGGCATATAGTTGAAGAGATTCTGAGTAGTACCAACATTGTCGTTGTAGCTCAGGAAGCCTGCCAGCATACTTTCACGGTTAGTAACGATAGCAAGATCGTTCTGGAGCACAGGATTATCTATCTGCTGCTGAACATCGGATATCTGACCCTGGATCGCGCTGTCAAACGCTCCCAGACCGAGAGTGATCGCGCCGACCAGTACCACCGCGCCTAAGCAGGAGCCGCCCAGCGCGAGGAGATAGCCGTTCATACCCTTTGATTCCTTAGCGGAGGTAGCCTCCAGCAGGTTGATATGCTCAAGATCCTTGTTCCTGCGGTAGATAGCGCCGATCGCGTTCGCATATTTTGTGAAGTCGATCTCCGTCATTGTGATGACGGTAGAGGGAGTAGCAAGAACGTGGGTCGGAACATTGAAAGACGAAATAGCGTTGGAAAGCTCAATGAAGTTTCCGGTATCGCCGTAGAACATGATCTCCTTAAGGGGCTTAGCGCCCTTGCGGCTCTTGATAAACTGGATCATGCGGAACAGGTTATCGTAAACCGCGCGTACAACATAGTCCGGAGCGTTTTCATAGTCCGCCGGATCAACGTTGAAGTAACGAGAGAACACGATCTGGTTGTCCTCGTACAGGTTCATGTTAAGGAAGCCCTTATCCACCTGAATGAGCAGCATCGGCATTCTTTCGGACATCTTCGGGGTATTTACTATAAGACGTGTTACCGAGTTGTTGGAGATATTTACCGCCTTGAGGGAAAGACCGATATGTGAGAACAGTCTTACATATCCGTCAACCAGACGCTGAGGGCAGGCTGTCGCGATGATCTTGATGAGCTTGTTCTTCTCCTCGTCCTCGGTCTCACCGGCGATGGTGAAGGAGATGTTGAACTCCTTGGAAACACCCATGTTTGCCTGGATCATCGCCTCGATAGCGGCAACGTTCTTAAGGCTCTTGGGCTTGGGGAGCAGCATTTCCTTGTATACGATAGAGCTTGAAGTAATGGACACGATCGCGTCCTTTTCGGTAATACCCTTGGTCTTGATGATATCGTTCAGTTCAGCAGCGACCATGGGGACATCGGTTATGTATCCGTTGGAAACCATGCCCAGGGTAAGCTCGCGCAAATCCGCGTCCTGAACCCTGATCTTGCTTCCGCTGTGTACGCCTCTGACCAGCTTGATTTGTCTGTCAGTAATATCAATTGAAAGCATATTTTCACCTCATAAATTATAAGTTGTAGTTCACGCCGTCATGTAACGTTTGTCATTCCGCCGTAGAGCATCGGGAAGATAGCCGCCAGAACAAGACCGATAGCGACGCCCATGATGATGATCATGAGAGGCTCCAGCATACCGACCAGCTTGGATATAGCCGTGTCGCCCTCTTCCTCGTAGTAGTCCGCAGCCTTTGAAAGGATAGTATCCAGCGTACCGGACTCTTCGCCGACGTAAATGATCGAGGTAAACATACCCTCGAATATTCCTGTTTTTTCAACAGCCTTTGACATACTTTCGCCGAGTTTAATGTTGTCAACGACCTCTTCAAACCTCTTAGAAACGTAAGAGTTTCCGAGAACGGACACAGACTTTTCGATACAATCGACCATCTGAAGACCGGCAGCGTACAGGTTGGACATATTTCTCGCAAATCTTCCTGTGTAGATTGTGGCGAGAAGCTTGCCCACCTTAGGTATACGCAGTATCAGTTCGTCCGCCTTGAGCTTTATCGCCGGCACTCTCTTGCCGAACCAGACAGCAAAGACAATAGCCAGGATAACAATAATGTAAACATACCAGTAATTGATCAGCGAATCAGAGAATGCCATCATGCCCTTTGAAAGCGGCGACATATCTTCTGGATCCATCATGCTGGCGAAGGTAGGAAGTATCATCGTGAACATCAGGACAACTACCGCCAGAGCCAGAACGAGCAGGATAATAGGATAAACCATCGCGCTCTTGATCTTGTTGTTGGTCTTGTTGGCGTTTGCGAAGTGGTCGGAAACTCTGACAAGGATCTGGTCAAGAGTACCTGACGATTCACCGGCAGCCACCATGCTGACAAACAGATCCGGGAATACGCCGGGTTTTGTTTCGAGAACCTCTGAGAAAGCCTTACCTTTCTGAACCTCCTCATAGATGTCGAGAAGCACGCGCTTTGCCTTTTTGTTCTGCTGCTGATCCTGAAGAATATAGAGCGCCCTGACCAGCGACAGACCAGCCGAGGTCATCGACGCAAGCTGTCTGCTTATGAACGATACCTCTTTGGTTTTGAACTTGTACTTTACATCAACCGCGTCGTTTGCGCCTAGATCGCGGTATTGCGTAACGTACAGATTACGCTCCTTCAGCTTTTGCTGAAGATCCTGATAATCCTCCGCCGCCTCCTGTCCACGGACGATCTTACCGTTTATGTCGGTGGCCTGATAAGAGAATTTTTTCACCGGATTACCTCCATTCCCCCTGCAACCGGACTTCCGGCCGCAAAATTTATGGATTAAGGGCATACTCCACCCTATACTCCATTATAGTATATAAATTATATCATATTTCTGCGGTTATTTCAAGCATTCCTCAAGGCGATTTTCGGATTTTCGGCTAAAATCCGGCAAATTTTCATGTAGAATTTCAAAACTTGATTATGTGCACTTTGCCCAAAACTCATATATATTTTAAAAATATTTTACACTTTTCACAACAGAACGTGAAATTGTCGTCAAAAAATACAGTGCGCTATTCTGAGGCGGTACAGTCGAACAAAAGTTCCGCTGTTTCCTCTATCGCATCGCATAGCTGAAGCTTTCTGAGCCACTTTTTCGGCAGCTTTTCCACCCCGCAGTATGCCCCGATGATATTTCCGCATATCGAGCCGGTGCTGTCGCTGTCGCCGTCATGATTTACCGCAAGCCTGAGGGCGTTCGCCGGATTATCGCAGTGGCACAGCGCACAGTACACTCCCACCGCCAGCGCCTCCTCGGCGATCCAGCCCTCCCCAAGCCGCTTCACCGCCTCCAGCGGCGGAGTATCTGAGGCTTCAAGGCTTCTCGCCGCGTCCAGCGCACGGCAGGCTTCGGTACAGCCGTCATATCCCCGGAGAATGAACATGGCAATATCCACCGCCTCTTCGATATCCGAGCCGCAAACCAACTTCGCAATGATCGCCCCAAGTGCGCCGGCGGCAAGATATCCGGTGGGGTGAGTGTGGGTAATCGCGGCAAATTCAGCCGCCATGCGGAACGCCCGCTCGCTGTCCCGGCAGAAATAAAGCCCCGCCGGAGCAACACGCGTCACGCCGCCGCAGCCCTTGCTGTCGTTTATCTTGTGAGTAAATCTCCCATAATTATGCCCCGCCGCCTTTCTGAGTGCAGAAAGGCAGGTCGCCCCCGGCGCTCTCTGGGCGAAAAGCTGCTTTTCCCGCAGCAGCCGCGAGGAATTCTCGCCGTTTTTGTCTAGGATATCAGCATATTCCCGGCTCGCAATCGTTTTCGTCTGGGTATACAACCACCGCTGGTACGCATAGAAAACATATGTTGTGTAGCTTGAAAGCTCCTGCTTTCCGCCCAGCTTATCCGCCCACATGATACCCTCCGCGGTGAAAAGAGTCATCTGGGTGTCGTCGGATATAAGCGAACAGCGCAGCTCCCTGTCGATCGGCGGCTCTTCTATGCCATTTCTGCCGAAACTGCTCCGTATCTCCTCGGTATTCATGAATTCCACCGGATATCCCAGCGCGTCGCCCAGCGCCCCGCCCAGCAGACAGCCGGTAAATCTGGATAAAATGGAAGCGTCAGCCATCTAATTTCCTCCATAATATACTTATTTATAATTATATTCTACCATGAATTACCCGTTTTTGCAAGCAGGTTATTGAATTTGCTGTAATTTTGTGCTATAATAAACACAGATCACAGCAATTCAAATATTCCCAAAGGAGATAAAATATGATAGACAAGTCCACTCTGAAAAAAGACTTCGACGAATACCTGTCAGAGCTTTGCGGAAACGAAAAGCCCACCGCTCCCCAGCTTCACGACGCGCTCTCCCGCGCAGTGATGAAGCAGGCTGCTCCGCTCATGGAAAGCTCCGCGCCAAAAGGACGTTCCGCAAGCTACCTCTCCGCGGAGTTCCTCGTAGGACGCGCGGTTTATAACAACCTTCTCTGCCTCGGTATCCACGATGAAGCGGAGGAGATACTGAACTCCGCCGGAGCCTCCCTCTGCGATCTGGAGGAAATAGAGGACGCTGCGCTCGGAAACGGCGGTCTTGGCAGACTTGCCGCCTGCTTTCTTGACAGTGCGGCTTCCATGAAGCTGCCCCTCACCGGCTATGGTATCCGCTACAAGTACGGCCTTTTCAAGCAGTCTATTGTTGACGGCTTCCAGAAGGAGGAGGCTGACGACTGGACAAAATTCGGCGACCCGTGGAGCAAACGGATCTCCTCAGACGCAGTAAAGGTGCATTTCTCCACCGGTGATGTTATGGCAGTACCCTATGATATGCCGATCTTCGGCTACAAGAACGATTTCGCCGGAACTCTCCGACTGTGGCAGGCAGAGCCGATACGCGAATTTGATTTTGAAGCGTTCAACCGTCAGGACTACATGGCGGCGTGCCGCGAGCAGATAGAAGCCGAGAACATCTCCCGCACCCTCTACCCCAACGACGATGCCCGCCCCGGAAAACTGCTCCGCCTTAAGCAGGAGTATTTCTTCAGCGCCGCTTCAATTCACGACCTCATCAGAAAGCACCTCAAGGCAGGCAGAAAAATCGAGGATTTCGCAGAATACAACACCATACAGCTCAACGATACCCACCCGACTATCTCCATTCCGGAGCTTATCCGGGTGCTTACCGCAGATTATGAGCTTTCCTTTGATAAGGCTATGGAGATCGCCCAGAAAACCTTCAACTACACCAACCACACTATCATGTCGGAGGCTCTCGAAAAGTGGGGCGTTGACCTCATGGAGGAGCTTCTCCCGGAGGTTTACGCCGTTATACTCCGCATAAATGAATACTTCATCGCGGATATGTACCGCCGCAATATGCCCAAGGATAAGATCTCCCAGATGAAGCCGGTGTCCGGCGGAGTAGTCCACATGGCGAAAATGGCAATCTACTGCTCCAGCTACACCAACGGAGTTGCGCAGATACACACCGAGATTTTAAAGCACAACGCCCTGCCGGAATGGTATGAGCTTTATCCTGAGCGCTTCCAGAACAAGACTAACGGAATAACCCCCCGCCGCTGGATAGCCCTCTGCAATCCGGAGCTTTCCGCTCTGATAACCGAGCTTCTGGGCGGCGAGGGCTGGATAACCGACCTCTCCCAGCTCAAAGCGCTTGAGAAATACGCTGACGACCCGGATCAGCTTGACCGCTTCAGCAAAATAAAGGCGGCGAAAAAGGCGGCTCTCGCGGAATACATCGCCGAGCATGAACGCACATCTGTTGACCCAGACAGCATTTTCGATATCCAGATAAAGCGCCTGCATGAATATAAGCGCCAGCTTCTGAACGCGTTCTCGATCATGTACATTTATTTCGGTATAAAGGACGGCAGTATCAAGGACTTCTACCCCACCACGTTCATTTTCGGAGCAAAATCCGCCCCCGGCTACGCCCGCGCAAAGGCGATAATCAAGTACATCAACGAAATAGCCGCGCTGGTTAATTCCGACCCGGAGGTAAAGGGTCTGATAAACGTCGTTTTCGTGCAGAACTACAATGTTTCCTACGCTGAGAAGCTTGTTACCGCCGCCGACATTTCTGAGCAGATCTCCACCGCCGGAACAGAAGCCAGCGGCACAGGCAACATGAAATTCATGCTCAACGGCACGGTAACGCTTGGCACATACGACGGCGCAAACGTTGAAATTGTCGAAGAAGCCGGAATGGAGAACAACTACATTTTCGGCGCGCGGGTAGAGGAGCTTGAGAAGATTATGCCGGAATACGATCCGAGGAAGCTCTATGCTGAAAACAAGAAGATAGCAAGAGTGCTCGACACGCTGATAGACGGAACGTTCTCCGACGGCGGCAGCGGCTCGTTCCGGGAGCTGTATTACGCGCTTCTGGACGGCGCAAGCTGGCACGTTCCTGATCATTATTACCTGCTTGGCGACCTCGAAAGCTATGTTGAAGCGAAGCTGAAAGCCAACGCCGATTACCGCAGCAACCGCAATGAGTTTATGCGGAAATGCTGGATAAATATGTGCAATGCAGGGAAATTCAGCTCCGACCGCACCATTGCAGATTATGCAAGGGATATCTGGAAAATTACCCCGGACAAGTGATAATCAGACAGGCTGCTGATCCGGCAGCCTGTTTTGCTGTCGCCGTAGAAACAAATTGGAATTTGTCTGGGAGTAGGGCAAGTGTCGAAGCCTCAAAAATGTCTTGATTATTCGCAAAACAACCTACCCGCAAGCATGGGACTAAATGCCGTCGGCAGCGCACCTTCCCTCGTTCAAAATTCCTTTCACTTTGTATCCACGAAAAACCGGACAAAGGGGGAAAAGGGAGAGGGCGCAAACAGGACGTTTGCGCAGTTGCCCCAAAGTGCGACACGATGTCGCACAACTATGGGCAACATGGGAGAGGAGTCTGAGGAGAAAACCGTAGGGGAAAGGGGGGAACGTCCGGTTTTTGTCGGATTTTC